>NZ_JBLJAK010000058.1:0-23583 GCF_047530105.1 Serratia sp. T13T92
AGTTATTACCCTGAATAGTGTAGCTCGGTGCCGTCAAGGTCCCGGTACTGCTGTCATACACCGTGCCACCCCCCAATGACCCGGCAACACTGCCACCCAAGGTGCCTATACGTGTATCCAGACCAGCGATATTCGTGGCGTTGGTGGTGACATTGCTATTGGTCGCAAACAACTGGCTACCATTCACTGCCTCGGTGGAAACCGCAGAAAGCATGCCCGCTGCCAGATTGGTCAGTTTCTGCGCACTCCCCGGTGCCGCTGCCGTACCGCCTGAGTTTGCGGTCAGCAGCAGCGTGTCGGCGGCCACAGTGCTCCGCTGTACAACCCCAGTTCCGCCACTAGTGATTTTGCTAATGTCACCGTTGATGGTGGTGATGCCTGAGTACAACGCGCTCAGATTATCGTTCAACGCACTGAAGGCATTGGTAGCATTGCTATAGTTTACACCCTGCACGTTAAACACTGGTGCCCTCCAAGCACCAGTGATCACGTTATAGTCCGCAATTCCTCCAAAGGTAGTGGCGATAGAAGTAGCAAGGCTATCAGTCGAGATATCAAGCGCCTTTGCTACACTAAATAGCTGAGAACCGTTAACGGCATCGGTCGATGTCGCTGTGAGCGCACCGTCTGCAACACCCTGGATCTGTCTATTACCTAAGGCCAACACGCCAAATGTCGGTGACTGTGTGATGCTCAGCGTAGTATTTGTTACCAAAACATTGGGTGCAATGTTAGAACTTGTATTAGACGTCGTAATGGCATTGCTGTTGCTACCCAACGCAATGCTATTTGCTAACAATGAGTTTGCTGCGGTACCGATGGCGATGCTGTTGGTGGCACTCGCGGATGTTGAAATTGTGCTTGTTCCGCCGCCAATCGCTATACTAGATGTCCCAGAGGCGGCTGTGGTGCCGTTTGCCGCTGCACCGATTGCTATGGAATTTGACCCGAAAGCGGTTGTAGTAGAGTTAGCCCCTACACCTACTGCCAGAGAGTTACTACCGATGAGCGCAGTTGTCGTGAAATCATTCCCAAACCGGGCCGAATATAAAATTTGATCCACAGCATTAATTTTACCACTATTGACATATAACCTACCACCAAGGCTGAGATTATATGATGACTGACCAGCAGATGATCCAGAACCTGTAGGGCCAAAGAAATTTGCGTTGCTTGTTTGTGTGGCAAAATTTGGGCTGCATAGGCTAGAGTTTGTCAAAGTCGAATTTGAACCTCCATCAAGGATGGCATAGCAAGTACTGTCTGTACCATCATTAAAAAAAACGCCTCCAGCCCAAACTTGCTGAAAAGGGCTAGATATCAGTATCACAGAACCGACCAACAGAGCTACCAGGCTTGGAGAAATACAGCGTGAATGTTTTTGAACTCCCGACCTTCTAGAAGTTACAACGAATTTTTGTCCGCAACCACCTGTAACTAATTCAGAAGTAACAACAAACCGTGCTTTAGCATGGCACCATACTATGCTATAGGTCTTATTCATCTTCTTAATCTCTCATAATTAATAGTTTTTTGTAAGCATATAAAATTTCACTTAATCTCACCACAATAGGTGAATTAACCTATACACTTTAAATCTTGGTGGCTTTTAATTATAAAAAATTAACTCCTCACCAATCTATTGTAGAGGCGTGCTGTATACAGCCATTAATCAAGTAAACATCCAAAATCTCACAAAATCTCTTCTGCTATAGTGGAAAAATACTCATATCCTTGTAATTTTCCTTTCGAAAGCCAAGGTACGCCATGCCAAAAAAGATTAACACCATCAGTATTTGCATCAAACAGATAGCCGCCACTGTCCTGGAAAACAAAGCGACCCTTTTGTAATAAAATCAGCTGAAAGGTACGGCCATTTTCTTGCATAGCATATGATTTAACTGTTGATAAATAACGCAGTGCATTTTCTTCAAACGAATCCCTAATAATTTTTATTGCAGACTGTAAAGATAGTGATTTTTTCCCATCAAGTTTTTTTGCGATTGCCGCAAAAATCTCTGCATTAGTTCTAGCAATTGCTAATCTTATTGGCATCAGTGAAGCTATACTATTTTCATCAACGCTAATGATTTTCCCTTCTTTATCCTTAGTAGTGAAATCATCTACACTTGGAATAAAACTTATACTAAATGAAAGCCACGCAGCGCATGAGCTTCTTTGCGCGGTTTTGTCTTTACCTGTTAATATTCCATAGTTGGGGTTTTTCTCTGATAATTTATCAACATCCGTAAAGTTGCTTTTCAACCAATTATCCAAGTCAGCTTGCGTTTTTACCTCATAACTAACACTGCAAACCTCATTAAGCAACTCTCCATTCTTAACGCTGCTAAGTTGAGGCACCATCTTTGACACTGTATCGATTATAAGCGGGTAACTACTCTGCGACACGCCTGCATGCGCGTTATTCGCTATGTAAGAATCACATCCGCTTAAAAAAGATAGAAAAGTTAAAGCAACTATCGAAATGATTTTCATTTACAGGCCTTTTGATTAGTATAAAAATATACTTAGAGACATTAACATAGAAGGAACTAACTCTAAAGAATGCCTTAAACTAAGTTCGGTGTGATTTGAAAAAATTAATTATTAAACGCCAAATGATTAAACACCAAATGATTAATTAACTTTACAACAGTAAAAAATGTTTTATTATATACTGCAGATTAACCCTGATAACACACATGTGAATATGCAAGGATCGGTCTTGCTTTAACATCTTAATACTAAACGATATAATTAGGGTTTAATTTTTTATTATAAATTATCAACTTATCTGATGCATAATATGGTAAAAAATCAGACGGCAGTCAAGAAGAAAAAACATATTTAGGATAATATATTTTTTTATTAAAAATCTTAATTTACACTATCCTTATGGAAAACGATGACACGGTAATACCCCCGAAAAAGCGGTGTGTTCATAAGTAGAATTTTCTCGTAATCTGAACTGAGGAGATTACGATGAAATAATCGCGTTTTACCGACTAAGCAATACGAGGCAGGAACGCCAGTGGCTGAATCGTGTCGCGCACACGGCATGAGCAATGCCAATTTCTACAAATGGCGTTCACGCTTTGGTGATATGGATGCCTCTATGGTGACCCGTAAAAGTATCGATACTGTCCTCCTTTCCGTTGCCGCTAATAAGTTATCTCTGCGTGAGTGGGACAGGATTAAACTGATGAAGCTCATCGACCCACCTCCGGAAACGGTTGTCAACGCCATACGCGGGCACCGCAACGATGCTGCCGCGCTCAGCCGCCTGCAGTACGTTGGGAATTATGATCTTACCCATCAATGGTGGACACAACACTAAGTGAGTAAACTCTCAACCAGAGGTGACTCATGACAAAACCAGCATCAATCAACAAGAAGCCCAGCAAGCAGCACAGACCTGAATTACGTCAGGAAGCCCTGAATTACATGCATAGGATCATACATCACTAATGCCTACCACAGTGGCGCATGTCCCTCCTGCGGCAAAAAGGCCACCGATCTGTGGATTGCCGTTCAGCTTAACCGCCTGCCGGACTGCGACTGGATACACCTGATAGTCACAGCTCTGGCCTCTGTTTGAGGTCAACAACTGGCTCCTTAACGACCTCTGCCGCCCGGATGTCAATAACCTGCTGTACGCCGCCGGCAAACGTGCGCTGGATATTGTTATGTTCTGCGCCATTCACTCTTAAGGTCGTCGTCTCTACAGGCATCCCCACGTGCATGTCTCCGTCACGTGCTGCGGTATCGATGGAACAAGAAATGAAATAAAATCAGCTTCCATAAGGATCCAATGCGCGCCTGCTCGATGTGGAATATCCGCCAGTTACTCCTGAACGTCTGGTCTGAAGGTGTATCACTGTAGCCTTCCCTCGCCCACATCACCAGCAAACACACTGAGCGGTAACATCAATGGGGTAATGTAGGCGTTTGGAGGCCTTTCGGATCAGAGACATCGGCAAACAACATCACAGAAAAAGACAACATATGACTTCAGCGCGGACTTAAGACGACAGTACCTCGTTAGGCGGTTTGACTTCAATGAATTTAATTTTTAATAAAAATAAAAAAAATTATTATAATTCAAAGCCACACTCTATTGGTAAGGTTATATTGAATTTAGATAAATTAAAAATTCATTTTTATTTCTAAAGTTCATTCCTTTAACATAGTTACTTATAAAGTGACTAATGCGCGCTTCTGAAATTTCTAATTTTTTAGAAATGTCTTTATAACTCATTTTCAGGAAGAAAAAATAATAAATTATTGTTTTCTCCATGGCCTTGCTTTTAAACTTCGCGCAACTATAAGCAGTAATCATATTAGTGGATGGCTTTAAAATATTGGGGATTTTTATTTCTTTAGCTAACTCCGTATTTACAAGCGCATAGGGTCTGTCATGAAAAATAGCCTCGGTTATTTTTTTGAATTCGGCATCATAAAAAACAATAAACTTATTAACTTCCTCACCAGCACATAGCTTAAGAAATGCACCCATTTCATCATAATAAAATAAATGTACATTTTCATTTTCCAGTTGGAACTTGACACCATAAAACAGAAAGTTATCATAACTCAATAGAATTGCATACTTTACCATGCTTTACTCCACACAACACAATTATTTAACTTATACGTATGCCTTGTAAATATTTTATGGCATAAGATTGTTCATTGCATTATACTCTTCAAGAGTATACATATCATCATCCTTACATAGTCATACGTTGCCAAATTGATTGCGAAATAAAAATACAGAAATAATGATACACCCACCCTGCAAATATTAAATCCATGACAATATTTAGATATTTAATAAATGATGCTAGGGACCTAATGAAGCGAACCTTAGGTTATTTCCCTTAACTCAATTGTCGCTTTAAAAAAAACCGAACAGAGCCTAATTTAAGCATGCAAAGGTAATTTATGGTTGGTTTCTCCCAACGCGCGGCAATTCGACGATATTTTTTAACATCCCAAAGCATCGCTCAATGACATTGAGATTTTTATACCGCTGGGTATCCAGTTTTTTGCGTCCATCGCGACTGGCTTTCTAATTCGTTTTAAAAAGTATAACCGCTTTTATGCCTTTTATGCCTTTTATGCCTTTTATGCCTTTTATGCCTTTTATGCCTTTTATGCCTTTTATGCCTTTTATGCCTTTTATGCCTTTTATTTTCAGTTTATTACTAAGCTTATGGCTCAAATAACCTTTATAGGCTAACACGGCATTAGGACAGGACTTGAGGTGTCCACTTTTTCTGATAATCCCAACTCGGTTTAGCAAGGTTTCAGCATATTGAATCTCATGGGCTTGCCCACCGCTCAAGCGAAAGCTTAATGACAACCCCGAGCTGTCTGTCCCAAAATGTACTTTGGTGCATCTCACATCTCGAGAGGTGCCAAGCACATTATCCTTGAGTTCATCGGAGTATTTTTTTAGCTCATGCTGCTGCTTTTAACGCCCTGATATTGCTGCCATCCAGTGCTATAGTATCCCAATCGATAAGTTCGTTCTCATCCAAAATCTGGAGTAATTAGCAGCTGAAAATATCGCCACCGGAACGTAAGTTGTTATCTGTTGTGAAGCCAATGAACACTGGTCTGACGTGCTGTTTAACGGCAATACTCGGTGGTTGTTCTATGCTTATGATCGTATTCGAAAACGTTCTCTGGTCAACGTATTCGGACTGAGAAATGCCTCGTCCCTGCGACGATTTCTTGACCTACAAAGTAAAATTAATATTGACTTTTATATGAGGTTTATAATATTCTTTTAAATGCAGTAGGCAACGTGCTGTGGTTGGAGATGTAGCCAACGGATAGAACGACATAGCCTTATTACACATATTAAACGAATAACGCGCAGAAAAATTTTCTTTTCTAAAAAATAGAAACGCACAATAAGATTGTCGGTTTGCATTTCACCCTTCACTATTATTAATAAATTTTTGTAACAATCGGTATTTGCTAGCAGCCGTCTTAATAACGCATCATATATTTATCTGTTTGACATTTTTATCACGCATAGTTGATTATATAGGATCAATTTTATATAGTTTATATAAAATATTATAATGTAAGTATTACGGAATTTAAATCATCTTTATGTTGTATAACATACAAAATGCTTGTGTCGCACTAGCGTAGGCAAATCATCAATAGTGATCCTACCCACGTAATGTGGACATGCATATTCTGGCCGATCGTGAACACTCATTCTCGCCTGAATACGCAGCAGCGATGCCCTGAGCCAGATATCTGTGCCACCATTTACTACGCAATGTGGGCCCAGAAATGCCACAGCGACGGCATACGAACCCCGCATCACTGGACGTTTCATAGAGTTTTACCCACTGTAGCCGCTGCTGAATTTCCCTGTTCATAGGGAAACATTATAGTGAAATGATGTCTATGAATCACACACATTAGCGGCCTAACTACATCCATAATTAGGCCGCTCTCAGCTTTGTACGATATTTTCGACAGAACCTTCCCTACTTGCAGATACCTTGCATCTCATACATTCCTGCTAGGTTCTTCTCTTTTGGCAACTCATAATCCACTAAACAACGCTGATGACCACTTTTACCCCACTGTATCCGCAGGCTGCCTTTTTCTGGGATGCCGGTGATATACACCTGCCCTTCAGCTCCAACCATACCAGCATTTCCCTCTGCCTTATCCGATTCTAGGCTTGCTATCGCCCCCAAAGGAATCGCTTTGCCATTTGGCCGCTTTAATGTCAGTAACGCACGAGCACCGCTTCGGGTAGCGAATTGGGCCCGTACCACGGCACCTTCGGTTGGCACCACCCGAATATCGAACGACTCCAACGCTGCGTCGTCAGACACTGTCGTCGGATCCAATGAGATCCGGTTTTCAGTGTATGGCTGTAAGGAGGGAAATACGGTATATCCACGAAAGTCAGTCTTTACACCGGCTCTAGATAGAGTGGCCACCCCAGCCGCGCCGGGGGCCTCGACTAACGCTACCGTCGTTCCCAGCCTTTGGGACAGCGTCACCCCGGCCTCATGTACCAACACACTACCTGCAATGCCATAATCCATATTGCGGTTATTGGTGCTGTAACCATAGCGGCCACTTACCTCACCATATCCTCCCCGGTAGCGAAGATTGACACTGCTGTTGTTACTCTGTTGGCTATTTTCGCTGATACTTTGTTGTACACCCCAGTTTAGTTGTCGATCGAGGGTTAAACCGCTAAGGCTCATATAATGGTTGGCAGAGCCGCGTGATGAATCATTCAGACTGTAATTAAGCGAAGTATTACTTAACCACCGCGATAACGAAATACCGATATTCAGGCTCAATAACCGCTCGGTTTTATCTTTCATATTACCGTTCTGATAACTATTCAAGGTACCGCTGACGCCCCAAAATATATCCTGCCACGAGGAACTATAATACAGTCCGAGCGACTCCCTATTCAGTTCTGGCTGCCAATAGCCTTCTTTGAGCCAGGTAAGTGAGACACCTCCCCAACCCGCAAGCTGTTGACTGGCCTGAATGCTGAGCTGATCACGTTGCCGCCCCTCTGCAATGCCGCTCTCAGCCGCCCTGCGACTGAGAGCTTCTGGCAATGTCCAAAACCCCATAGAGTCATACTGCTGCCTGCTGAGAGAAAACGTGGTTCCCGTGGTGGCCAGTGAGTGACTGTAACGTAGTCGCCAATATTTTCCTCGCTCGCGTTCTCCATCCGGCCAAGTAACCTGAGACTGAGTCACATCTACAGATAGGGCTCCCAAGTGCCACAACACTGATCCTACCCCAATCGCTGTTGCCAGATAATCCCGGCTACTTTGTACTCCCCCATAAGCGGTTATGTTCGATGGCAAACCATAAATCGCTATCACTTGCCCGAACCCTGGCGTTTCAGCATCATTAGTAGGCATCGGCTTGTAGCGCCCTGCAGCGATCGCATATTGCAATGTATTCTGGCGTAAAAATATTGGTAGTGAAGCAAAAGGCACTACCATGTTTTGTACACTGCCGTCCTCTTCATACACGGTGACATTCAGCACCCCGCCATTGTTCACAGGCATAACGTCATTTAATTCAAAAGCCCCTGGCGATACCGAACCATTATAGATGATACTCCCATTTTGCTCAACTTGGACACGTGCATGGGTACGTGCTATACCACGAATAACAGGCGCATAACCGCGTTCACCGTAAGGCCGCATAGATTCATCCGACATGATCTGCCCCCCCAAAATGGGAATGCTGTCAAACAAATTCGGCGTCGTATAGAACTCCCCCACTGTCAATTGGCTGTCAAAATTATAGAGTCCCCTTTTGGCATTGGTTTGACCAACTTGCCATGTTCCTGGCTGATTGCTGCTCTGCTGCCAGGTTGTAAAGTTATTCATGCGCCAGCCCCCTATATTAAGCACAGGCTGGACGTTAGCGTAGTGATTGGTGCTTTGCTGTCCCTGTCGCGGTATCATGCGACGCCCAGTGAGCACGTAGTTCATCCGCAAAGCCGTTATTCCCTCATCCCAAAGCACTTTAGGAACATGACCTACAGTCGTTTTGCGTAATGCCACTTGCGGGATACTGAGTTGTAATTGCTGGCGGGCAAAGTCGAAATGAGCGGTTGCACCGTTGATGGCTTTAAGATCAGCACACAAAGAAGCCTCGCTTTTTTTTGAAAGTATTTCGGGGTAATCATCAACCCGCACACCGTATTTGATCAGTATATCAGTGCTCAGGCAAGGGGATAACTCTTTCTTTCCACCTTTAGTTGCGAATACAACTTCACGTGAGTCCACCCGTTTGCGATTAAGAAAGATATCAACCCGGTAAGAACCGGGTAACTGAGCACCATCCTCGCTGAATAACGAAATATCTATGCTATCAGCTTGATGATTACCAATCAAAGCAGGATCAAAACGGTAGGTTTTTTCTGATAGCACAGGCCCACTATAAATACCAGCGAGTAGCGCTAATAGAGTAAGGCAAGAACGGGGGCAGAATTGCCATAACCTGTATTCACTCACGCGCCCTCCAAACAATAATTAAACCCCATGTACAACATTGTTTTTTTACAGAATAAAAAATCCTTTCGTTTCGACAAATTTCCCAAAATTAATATTTGGGTTGTTGATTTTATTTTTTCCCTGGTTTTTATGGTAATAGCATAATTTCAATTAATTCAATAATGGTAGATGGTGTTTCAAGGTAGGGAATGTGGCAAAGCATATGTTAGACTCTATTGTGTAATGGTTTTTAATAATTACTATTGGCAGAACTGTGAGTTCGCTATTATGCAATATAGAGAGTTATTCACCATAGACAGAAACAACGAAAGAACCTTTATATATTCCTGGTCTAGCAGTCATGGTAGAAGCAACGTTCAATGGCAGCGTTAATTCGCTCACCGGAGTGGTAACTTTCGCCGTGGTCGATAAACCGGTAAGTTTGCGGTTTAACGTAGGTATACTTCCTATTGTGAAACGCAACCTACTGGTTGGCGCTGTCGTACTTTGTAGATAATAGCGGTTGATATTATCCACCTGATGAATGGCAACATTATGTATCGGTGTAGTCAAGCTGGTAGATACGTTCAATGTTCCTAATTCCTCGCCTATTGACAGTATTTGACTTGAATGTACAGGCCCAGGAATGTATTGAACAATCATATAACTCTGCATTGCAACGGGGACCTCCATTTTTAAAGGGGATGTTCCTATAGACCCGGCAATACTGGATAATGGGAGTATAAGCGTCGCGAGCAACAATGAGTAACTCTTATTCATCTCAATTTACCTCAAGTGTGGATTGCTATTGCAATCCACACTTCATTTATTTTTAATAAAAATTACAAGCTGTATACTGAAACGGTAAAGTTGCCACTAAACACATCTGCAACTGGAGTTCCAGTTGCATAAACCGTTAAAAACTGCTCTTGTGATGGGTTGCGTAACGTTGTTGTCGTGTTACCATTACCAATAGCGGCCGTAACTTCATCTTCCATTGAACCGATATTGATAGGTAAAGGAGTATTGGTTACTGCGCCAGTCAAGGTGAAGGTAGAATCCGGGGTGTTCGGAGTGATGGTCACCGAGTTGATATTACCTGCACCGGTGGTCAACAACTGGATGTTACCTATAATAGTACCGAAAGCAACCTCACCAGAAACCAAACCACTGACTGGTTCGAATGTAGAGGTCAGTGTCGATGGAGCGGCCACAGGGACTTCGATAGTCAACGAGTTGCTAGTGCCAATCTGGGTATTAGCCATTGAAGCAACAGAAAACGAGAGACCAGCGATAAGTAATGCGATTTTAGATTTAAACATTATTTTTCCTTTAATATTCTGAAATAAATTGATGTTAAATATAAATATATAGACATATTTAACTATACAATGGTGAAGTTCTAGCTAGCATTTCCCACCTGTCTCACCACTATAATGGTTGGGTAGGTTTTAAAAACAGTAGAAACAACACTTGTGGGCGTACCTTAGAAAAGATTACGGTGGCCCAGTAGCTACCCAACCAAAAAGATGCGTAGATTTAATAAATAGCATGCCGTATTTGCAGGCGTTTATTTTTGGTTTAATGACTCTGTAACGTTTTTTTTTGCTGTGCGCTTTCATTATTTCGATCATTTTTATTTCCTTATGATATTCCATCTGTTCCCATTTTAGGTTAAAGGAGGTTGATTTATCATTATCGATAATAGCCAGTACTATCCAGAGAGCTCCATAACATATTCTATCTCTTATCGCTAGGTGTTAACGCTTGTACAGGTGTGCTTTGGCCGCCGAAATCATTTATAGATTGCCATGTGACTTTTCCACCAACTTTTGCGCCCTTTGGTACCGAAAATTGCGCTGAGGAAAATGGAGAGACGTAGCTCACATCAGGCACAACAAACCCGTCAATCATAATTGACGATAAATTAATATAGTAGGGTGACATATTTTTAAGCTGCAATTTTCCCTCTCTCCATTCCCAATTAAGCCCTTTAGCTAAGCTCCCTTGGTCTTGAGTCCCTAAGGCTTTGGGTCGATACAACAATTTAATACAGTTATTGACCGAGATCTGAATATTGGAGCCTACGGCATTATTATTGCCTGTGCCACTATCGTCTTCCGAAACAGGTGGGATCGCTTTGACACATAACCAATATAAATGTTCTCGATCTGCAGCATGTGCCTTTCCTGTATAGACAATCCGCAGAGTATTATCCTGTTTGCCATCAAGTCGGAACAATGGCGGAGTGATGATAAATGGTGCCAACATCTGCTTGTCTTCTGTGACTACCGATGGTTGTATCAGGACTGGAAAATCATGCTCATTCTTTACAGTAATTGTTGTTCCACTGCTCTGGGTTTCTTTATATATTACTCTGGAGCTATTTAGGGTGACAGAATAAGTCTGGCTTGCAGCACTTACTCCGTTGGACACGACAAGCAGTGACAATAAAGCCGTAGATAACAAACTGGGCTGTATAAATTGCACGTGAATACCTTCTCTCTGAGTTTCGTTATTCATTATGTATTGCAAAGCGACATTGTCTGCCAGTATTCCTAGAACAGAACTCCATCGAATCTTTTTCAGACTCCAAACACATTATACTAATTAATTAATTCAATACATCACCTATAGGAAAGGAAGGAAACTGGATTCAAAATATCACTCATTCGCGTAACATTAAACATAAAAAAATGTGTAAAATTGAACAAATTATGACAATAGTGGCCAAATAATGAACATATCAATTCGTTATAGAACTAACTTTATTACATAAAAGTAACAACGACCGCATATCAAAGGCGACGAAACTCATTAATTATTTTGTTTGTTTTAGCAAGCATAACTCCCCAGCAGAGCGAGCAAGGCAGCGTTGCTGCCTCAATCATTTTTAAGCTCCCTGCCTTACATCAACGTCAGTGCACCCACGCTTATAGCCGCATAAAATGAGCACGCTTGCAACGTGAGCACGCTGACACCGAGGCTCTTTTCCAATGCCATGCCACCCTCTCTGCACCATGTATATTCCGCGACCCACAAAGCTGTTGTTCCAGCATGATGACTACTAGGGCCTGTACCTGGAAAAGCACGGCTATACACTCAGCGACTGGACCAAACATGCCGTCTAACGCATGTTCGCCTGCGGCACCTGCCTCATGGGCGTTCGCCGTTATTGCTGTACCTCGCCGAACTGCACACACGCCAGCTTCTTCTGCCAGAGCTGTGTCAATACCAATTGAATTGTGACCCACCCACCAATGACTATTCCTGTGGTTCAGTGACCTTCGATTTCTTTAACTGACCACTTTTCAGTTTGTCTTTCAGGCGATAACTCTGACCACTTATCTGGACGATGTGTGCATGGTGAAGTAATCGATCTAGCATTGCTGCTGTCAGCGTTTCATCATCACCAAACGTACCTGACCACTGAGTAAATGGCAGATTACTCGTGAGGATCAGACTTCCGGTCTCGTAGCGCCGGGCGACAACCTGGAAGAATAAATTAGCCTCTTCCTTACCGAACGGCAGATACCCCACCTCATCAATCACCAGCAGCCGCGGCTTGTTGACGCAGCGCCCTAAATTCCCTTGAGATCTCCCTGTCGGTGAGCGGCAACCAGCTGCAACATCATGTCTGCGGTTGCGTCGCATTAGCGTAAGCAAGTTAGCAACAGTTGTGCTGCCGAATTTTCATTCAACCAATAAATAAAATTGTTCCGCGGGAGACAACCCTTCACTTTGCGGATGTTGATATTGTCCTTTTCGTATCATGTGGAGCAGTTCGATACCCGCTAGGATCGCCTGCGCCCGTCGAAACGATTTAAATCACAGCATCGGGCGTATCCGGCGTTTGATATTGCGGTGGTCTTGCTCAACCAGGTTGTTCAAGTACTTACTTTGCCGGACGGTAATCGTTTCCTCATCAGGTTTGTCGGCGTTGAGCGTGGCCAACGCTGCGGTGTTGGCACCACTTTTATCGATAGTGATCACCTCGGGTTCACCGTGATGCCGAATAGCCTTGCGAAAGAAGCGCAATGCCGCTGCAGCGTCACGTTTGGCGGTCAGCAGAAAGTCGATGGTTTGGCCGTCGGTATCCACTGCGCGGTACAGAGACTTCCACTGACCTTTGATTTTGATGTAGGTTTCATCCATTCGCCACCGCCGACCTACCGTGCGCTTGTGTCGGCGAAAAGCTTTATCCAGTAGCGGTACCAGTCGGATAACCCAACGCTGAAGCGTTGAATGATCAACAACAATACCGCGCTCTGCCATGATTTCTTCCAGGTTGCGTAAACTCAGTGAGTAAGCCAAATACCAGCGGACACACTGCGCAATAATGTCGACGGGGTAATGCAGGCGTTTGAAGGCGTTTCGGATCAGAGACATGAGTAGGTAACATCAAAAAACAGCATTTTATAGAACAACGCCTTAATGCGACAGAACCAGAAAACCCACCGCTCAGGCAAAAACGCAGCAGTTCATTGAATTGACGCTGGCCGGAGTCACCCGCGAAGCGGTTGCCGACTGTCTGGGCATTGGCAGGGCCAGCGTCTACCGAATATTAAAAACCTGGCGGCAGCAACATCCCGGCGCCATCCTGCCCGGAGAGCGGGTGAAGCCTTCGCTCAGCCATAGTGAGCCGGCGCCCGAACATGTTACGATAGCCCCATGAAAAAAAATCCAACGCCCCATGATGCAACTTTCCGGCAGTTTCTGACGCAACCCGAAATTGCGCGCGACTTCATGGAGATCCATCTGCCGGCCGAACTGCGGGCCATCTGTGACCTCAGCACGCTGAAGCTGGAGTCCGGCTCCTTTGTCGAAGATGACCTGCGCCAGTATTTCAGCGACGTGCTCTACAGCCTGAAAACCACTGCCGGCGCTGACGGTTACGTGCACGTGCTTATTGAGCACCAGTCCAGCCCGGATAAGCACATGGCCTTTCGCCTCATCCGATATGCCGTCGCCGCCATGCAGCGTCATCTCGACGCCGGTCACAAAAAGCTGCCACTGGTCATTCCGGTGCTGTTCTATACCGGCAAACGCAGCCCCTATCCATACTCGACAAACTGGCTGCAGGAATTTGATGATCCGGCGTTGGCGGAGAAACTGTATACCGGTAATTTTCCGCTGGTTGATGTGACAGTCATTCCCGACGAAGAAATTATGGACCACCGCAGCATGGCCGCACTGACCCTGCTGCAGAAACATATTCGTCAGCGCGACCTGGCCGAACTGACCGACAGACTGTCCGCCATTCTGCTGGCCGGCTATCTCTCTTCGCCACAGGTGATTTCGCTGATACACTATATTATCCAGGCCGGTGAATCGGCGGATGCGCAGGCATTTGTTCGCGCACTGGCCCTGCGGGTACCGCAACATGAGGATGAACTGATGACCATCGCACAACAGCTTGAACAAAATGGTATCGAGAAGGGTATCCAAAAGGGTATCCAGAAAGGTATCGAGGAGGGTATCCAGAAAGGTATCCAATTGGGTGAACAGCGCGGTATGGAAAAAGGGCGCCAAGAAGGTGAACGCGAAGCTGCACTGAAAATCGCACGCACCATGCTGGCCAATGGCCTCGATCGCGATTCGATCATGAAGATGACCGGTCTGACCGCTGACGATCTCGCGCAGATCCGCCACTAATACTTTGCGTCAACGGGCAGGGTAGCCATTGTTAGATAAAACCGAATCCGTTACCACAGAGAACACTACCTCAGCGCTCAGCCATCTGGCGTTCTGCGCCCTGGTGGCGTTGGGGCTGGCGCGCCAGGACGGCATCGCCGGCACGCCCTATGCCGAAAACCTGTTTCTGATCCGCTGGCTGGCCACCGCCCAAAAGCAAAAACGCTTCCCCAGGAGCGTTGCGATTGACATTCAGTGGTTACTCGAACGTGGCCGCAAACACGGCCCGGCTGGCAAACTGCGTCAGCATCTTGACTACCTCTGGCGCTCCTGCAGCGGCAACCTGGCCGCACAATCCGATCTGTTCCGGCTCACCTACGCCTCTGAAACCCTGAAAGACCAGGGCTGGGACAATTATGTGCTGGACGCACACGAGTGGAAATCTGGCGTAACGCCGGTACCGTCACAGCACAACGGATTCTACGTCGAAAAAGCGGCGCTGAACGCCGCCTTTGCCCAGGACGGTAGCCATCTGCACCCCGTAACCTTTCGGGTTGTCGGTGACGCCGACCGGTTTATGCACGTCATGGCGGAGTACGGACTGGGCACCCGCCAGCTTAACAGCACGGCGACCTGCCACACCATCGCGCTGGAGCCTGCGTAAACGACATCATCGCAGCCCGGTAAAAGGACAGATATAGCGGCACCTGACCCACCGTCGCCGGCAGACACGCAGCCGGCTGTGCTGAGGTCACGTTAACAGGGTGATACCATGACCGGACACAAAAACAGGTTCTGTCGCATTAAGGCGTTGTTCTATAAAATGCTGTTTTTTGATGTTACCTACTCATGTCTCTGATCCGAAACGCCTTCAAACGCCTGCATTACCCCGTCGACATTATTGCGCAGTGTGTCCGCTGGTATTTGGCTTACTCACTGAGTTTACGCAACCTGGAAGAAATCATGGCAGAGCGCGGTATTGTTGTTGATCATTCAACGCTTCAGCGTTGGGTTATCCGACTGGTACCGCTACTGGATAAAGCTTTTCGCCGACACAAGCGCACGGTAGGTCGGCGGTGGCGAATGGATGAAACCTACATCAAAATCAAAGGTCAGTGGAAGTCTCTGTACCGCGCAGTGGATACCGACGGCCAAACCATCGACTTTCTGCTGACCGCCAAACGTGACGCTGCAGCGGCATTGCGCTTCTTTCGCAAGGCTATTCGGCATCACGGTGAACCCGAGGTGATCACTATCGATAAAAGTGGTGCCAACACCGCAGCGTTGGCCACGCTCAACGCCGACAAACCTGATGAGGAAACGATTACCGTCCGGCAAAGTAAGTACTTGAACAACCTGGTTGAGCAAGACCACCGCAATATCAAACGCCGGATACGCCCGATGCTGTGATTTAAATCGTTTCGACGGGCGCAGGCGATCCTAGCGGGTATCGAACTGCTCCACATGATACGAAAAGGGCAATATCAACATCCGCAAAGTGAAGGGTTGTCTCCCGCGGAACAATTTTATTTATTGGTTGAATGAAAATTCGGCAGCACAACTGTTGCTAACTTGCTTACGCTAATGCGACGCAACCGCAGAAAGTCGATTGTCTGGCCTGATGAGTCAACAGCCCGGTACAGATACTTCCACTGCCCGTTGATTTTGATGTAGGTTTCATCCATTCGCCATCGACGCCCCACCGAACGTTTATGCCGGCGGAATGCCTTGTCCAACAGAGGCACCAGACGGATAACCCAGCGATGAAGTGTGGAATAGTCAACAGCAATGCCGCGTTCAGCCATTATTTCCTCGAGATTGCGCAAGCTAAGGGCATAAGCCAGATATCAACGAACACATTGTGCGATGATATCGATGGGATAATGCAAGCGTTTAAAGGCATTTCTGATCAGAGACATGAGTAGGCAACATTACAAAAAAACAGCATATTACCTGACGTCGCTAACGCGACAGAGCCGGCGAAAAACCTTATCCAGTAGAGGTACCAGGCGGATAAGCGTTGTTTATCATGGCAGGTAGTCCAAATACATTTTACGCTCCCAGTCGGTCACTACGCCGCAAGAGCGAGCCCACTCATCAGCCTTCAATTCACGGTACAGATTGGTCAGCTCTGCAGGGAATGCGTTGCGAACAACTTCGTCACGGTCAAACGCAGCAACCGCATCACCGAGGGTCAGAGGAATACCTACCGACTCACCACCGTCGACATAGCTGTCTTTGGTCTCGGACGGACCTGGATTAGTTTTATTGCGAATACCGTCGAGCATGCTGGCCAGAAGCAGGGTGTGGGATAGGTACGGGTTTACGCTGGCATCGGGGAGTTTGTACTCCAAGCGACCATTGGCCGAAAGTCGAACAGTACAGGTTTTGTTGTCCATGCCCCAGTTGATTCGAGTCGGAGCGAACTGGCCTATGTCCCAAAAGCGTTTGTATGAGTTCACGGTGGACGCCATGATCATCATTGAGCCCGGAGCATGAGCGAGCATGCCACCCAAGGCGTGCAGACCTACGTCAGTCAGATGCAGTTCGCGGCGGCCGGACTCAGCCAGAACGTTACGGTCATCTTTCCACAAGCTGACGTTGTGGTGGCAACCGTTACCCATGCTGCCGGTGCTCGGTTTTGGCATGAAGCTCGCCTTGACACCAAATTCACTCGCGACTTGGCGACAGATTAGGCGGTAAGTCATCAGGCGATCTGCAGTGAGTTCGCATGAGTCAAACATCCAGTTGAGTTCGAGCTGGCCCGGGTCTTCGTAATCGCCTTCGATCATGTCGAGCCCCATAAAAATCGCGTATTCCATGACGCGTTTGTAGATAGGACGCATGAGTTCAAGGTTGCCCATGTGATAGGCGGGGCTTGCGCCAGGGCGGACTTGTACTTCCAGCTTTTCACCGAACCACGTCATTTCAGGCTCGCAACCGGACTTCATGCGGAAGCCTGTTTCTTTGATGAAGGCTTCGTGTGTGCGGATCAAGTGCCCGCGAGCATCGGTACCAAGTGGGGCTCCACCATTTTCGAGCCGGTGATCCGGCTCATACATGCGGCAGAAGAACGACCCAATGGATTTATCCCAAGGGAGAACGTTGAAGCTGTCAATGTCTGGGATTGCGGTGAACTCGGCTGCTTGCGCGCCCCCACCCAAAAGCTCGCCAGTACGGGAGGTTTGAAGATCCGATACAGCGGTGCGGTGGAACTGCACACCATTCTCAAGGTTGCGCAGCAAATATTTCGCCGGCACGACCTTGGCGATGACACGACCGGAGAGGGTAACAACTTGATAGTAGAGATATTCGACGCTGGCATCTTTGATGCGTTTAGCCAGTCCCTGGGACGCTTGGGAGTTGGTGTTGAATTCTCTGTGCAAGTCTAACGCTGTCATTCGAGTTCTCCTGGCACTGCATGGACAAGGCATAGCAGCACATTCTTTTTTATATGTTGAGTGCCTAAAAAAAGCAGCGCAACTTTTGATAATCGGCCTGCTCTAATGCAATAGAGCCCTGAAAAATATTTGAGCAGAGCTTACAGGCATAACGTTGGGTAACGGATGCTGCGTGTCCAGTTTTTTTGAATAGCCTTACCGGACGAGCATTTTACGCTATGATGTACTCATTGAGACCATACTTAACCTTCAATATCCAGCCACCATGGGTTCCACGCGCGCCCAGCTTGTCTCGACAGTAATGCGTATCCGTCGTCCGTGACGTATGAGACTCATTATCGCGACCTAGCAGCAGGGCTGCATGATAAAGATACCATCAGGAACGCTCTCCGTATCCCCACCCATGCCCCGTTACCAGCCCAGTTGCTTGTTAAAGCCGAGGGCGTCGTAGTAGTCATGCTGAGTAAGAATTTTGCCTTCTTTGAGATGAATAAAACTGACCCCCCTGAAGCTAAGAGGGCGGTTGGTGGCTGGCGTATCGGCACTCCAAGCGCCGCTGTTATTGCCTTTAAACTCCCATTCAAACGCAATGCTTTCGCCATTCACAATCGGCTTGCCAAGCATTTTCCATTTCAAATCCGGTACTGCCTGCATAAATACCTGAATTACTACGGATTTGGCGTTTTCACGGCCAACTTGAGGAGTCCCTACCGAAGCGTCGAGAAACTCGACGTTGTCGGTAAGATACTCCGCCGCGGCATCTGCGCTATGCGTGTTCCAGGCTTTCATGTAGTCATGAATTACGTCGAGAGTATTGCTTTGGTCAGCGGCAAAACTTGCAGGACTGGCAAGGACCAGAAACAGCCCAAAAATTAGCGAGTGGATTCGAGACGTCATAGTGTTCAACCTTATAGTTAGTAAGAAGATTGCCTCCGCGCATAACGGCAGGCATTGATGCCAATTAGCGTTTTTTCCACGCATCCGAAGCGGGTGCCTTGCCCTTTTCATAGGGACGAAACAGGGTCATGTATAAGACACCGACCAGAATCACGATGGCACAGACAACTGCGATACCGTAATTCACATACCAGGGCGCATCCGGCGTACGCGGCCAGGACATATTGATGATCGCGAACATACCGTAGCAAAGGGCAGCAATATTTACTATCCACCCCCAGCGGCCCATGGTGAACTGGCCCTTTGGTTTCCACCCGCGGATACGGGCGTATAGTGCGCCACCAACAATCATTTGAAACGCCAGGTAGATACCGATAGCGGCGAAGCTCACCACCAGGGCAATAGCGTTCTGAAGGTAGAATCCTACACACACAATAAGCGCGGGCAACACACCACATACCACCAGAGCTGCGGTCGGGACATGAGTCGTAGGCGAAAGCTTTTTCAGGACGTTACTACCCATGAGCATTTCATCTCGAGCATAGGCGTAAAGCAAACGACTAGCGGATGCCTGCAAACTCAGCACACAGGAAACAAAAGACACCGTAATGACCGCAATCACTACCCGTGAGCCTACAGGCCCGAACGCGCTACCGAATATGGTCGACATGGGATCTTTGTCTTGCCCGGAAATGACCGCAGCCATATCTGGAACCGCGAGGATCAGCGCCAAGGCTGCAAAGATTGAAGCGGCACCGCCGATCCAGATGGTCATCCGCATTGCCTTTGGTACCTGGCGACTTGGATTTGGTGTTTCTTCAGCAACATCGCCGCAAGCTTCGAAGCCGAAGTAAAGAAACATCCCCGCCAATGAGGCTGTGAGGAAGGCTTGCCAGTACGCCCCATCAATGGAAATGTCAAAAGTGTTGAACAGTACGCTCAACGGCTGATGCCGTTCGAAGATCAATAGGTATCCACCGATCAGCAAAGCCCCGACTAGTTCGCAGAGAAAGCCAAACATCGCTACCCGAGCCAATAGCTTGGTCCCACTGATGTTTAAGACCGTCGCCGTTGCCGTCAGAACTAGCGCGACCAAAGTATTGGTTACCGGCGATGAGTCGAACCCCAGAAGGTTTGCGATATAAGGGCCAGCCCCCAGCGCAACGGCCGCAATGGTTACGCATAGAGAGATGGCATAAATCCATCCAACCATCCATGCCCACTTCTTACCAACCAAACGGCGCGCCCAAGGATAGACACCGCCAGAAATCGGGTATTGGGATACCACTTCGCAAAAAATCAAACATACCAGCATCTGTCCGAAGCCCACGAGCAGGTAGGACCAGAACATGGGTGGCCCGCCGGCGGCCAGACACAGGCCGAACAAGGTGAAAACACCAACTACAGGTGACAGATACGTGAATCCGAGGGCAAAGTTCTGCCATAGACTCATACTACGTTCGAAGTTTGAGGTGTATCCAAGTGCACGGAGTTGCTCCGCGTCTTGATCTACAGCCGCTTTGGCACCAATTGAGCTGTTCATTGAAATATCCGTTGAAGAAGGAACTTTTTTAGTATCCATTGAGCAGACAGTGCCATTCTGTCTGCTGCTCAGTTAACCAGGGTTGGCTCAGAGCTGTATCCAGGTGGCCTTTATTTCAGTATATTTATCAAATGCATGCAGCGATTTGTCACGGCCATTCCCAGACTGTTTATAGCCGCCGAATGGTGCCGTCATGTCGCCCCCGTCATAAAGATTGACCCAAACACTGCCAGCACGAAGTGCGCGGGCCATGGTGTGGGCTCTGGACAGATCACACGTCCAGACAGCGGCAGCCAGACCGTAAGGGGTGTCATTGGCGATGCGTACCGCGTCCTCGGCTTCGTCGAACTCAATGACTGACAGTACGGGACCGAATATCTCTTGCTGAGCAATTTTCATCGAATTGCTGACATTGTCGAACAGGGTTGGCTCTACGTAACTGCCACCGACTTCTACCTGTGCTATGCGTCCTCCGAGCAAGAGTCGTGCGCCTTGTGCTTGACCCTCTTCGATGTGCTGCATTACACCATCCAGATGACGCTTATCAACCATTGCGCCAACGTTGGTTGATGGGTCTAGAGGATGTCCTGGCTTCCAGCTCTTCATGGCCTCAACAACCATCGGTACAAAGCGCTCTTTGATAGAAGCCTGTACCAGCAAACGTGACCCCGCAGTGCAGACCTCACCTTGGTTGAAAGCGATGGCTGCCGCAGCTGCTTCGGCGGCTGCCTGTAGATCAGGGGCATCAGCGAATACGATATTGGGACTTTTACCGCCTGCCTCAAGCCAGACGCGCTTCATATTCGACTGGCCCGCATAAATAAGTAGTTGCTTGGCCACTTGGGTCGATCCAGTAAAAGCCAAAGTGTCAACATCATTGTGTAGTGCCAATGCTTTACCCACGGTGTGGCCATAACCCGGCAGAACATTGAGCACACCTGCTGGAAGGCCAGCTTCCAGAGCAAGCTGCGCTATGCGAATAGCCGTCAGGGGGGAACGCTCCGATGGCTTGAGGACTACGGAGTTGCCGGCAGCAAGTGCCGGCCCCAACTTCCAGGACGCCATCATCAAAGGGAAATTCCACGGCACAATGACCGCAACGACGCCGACAGGCTCGCGGATAACCAACCCCAGCTGATCCACCGAAGTCGCTGCGACCTCGTCGTAGATTTTGTCTATTGCCTCAGCGCACCAGCGGATGCTGTCGATGCTGCCCGGGAGGTCGACCGACAACGAATCGGAAATCGGCTTGCCCATATCCAGCGTTTCTAGCAGAGCCAGCTCTTCGGAATGTGTCCGCAACAGCTCAGAGAAACGCAACATCGTTGCTTTTCGCTCTGCAGGTGCTTGGCGTGACCAAGCACCTGACTCGAACGCAGACCGGGCACTGGCTACCGCCAAATCCGCGTCTGCGGAATCGCAGCTAGCAACCAATGCAAGCACACTCCCGTCGATAGGACTTATGCACTCAAAGGTTGCATTTGAGGTGGCCGACACATATTCGCCGTTGACGAACGCTCGCCCCTCAATGTCTATCGATGCTGCTCTCACTTCCCACTCTGTTCGGGTCGACATACTCATTGTTAAACTCTCCAGTGTCAGGGTGCTGGCGACTCACATCGCCTTAAACATAATGATAAATAATTTGGGATGTAATGTTTAAAAGAGGCTAATATGCGTACATTGTTAGCGCCACATAGGATTATTGCCTGATAAAAAAGCCGCCAAAAGTGAAAATGAATCTACCGGGAGCAGAGCTTAAAAGTGGTATTGTTGGTTTATTTCCTAGCCATCAATATCTTTACTTCTGACTATTCATTATTAATAGATGAAATAATTTTTATGTAACTGCATAGCAATTACGCATACGCTATTTTATAACGTATCTACTGTAATTTCATAGTCTCGCCCTAGCTTGTCGGCTTTTTGTGAATATCATTTTTAAGCTTCATCCAAAGTTGAATCAGTTGCAGTAATACTTTGTGAAAAGGGCAAAAAATGTAATAAAGGAACAACAAGATAACTCAGCACCAGCTTTTCATATATATTACCCCTTCAACTAAAATATATATCATTCCGCAAAGTAAAAATGTTAAGCTCTACAAAATGAACCTGACCTGTAATGAATCCATCAACAGAGCGCTCAAAAGCTTTCCGACAAGTGCACCAGGAACCGGCTGTAAACCAGGCATCATTTCACCATAAACATCCCATGCTTCTTCAAGCACTGTAGGGTTAACTAGATGATACGTACTCCTCGTGGCAGTTCGTGAGCCACACATTTTACAAACGTATCAATCGCACCTCTGGTCGTAGCATCAGCGATAGCCATTGGGATAGGTTTAACATTCATAATGCCAGAAACCACTGTGAAAGAGCCTTTGTCATTGATGTAGTCCAGACCAACTTTAACCAAATTAATCTGTCCCATCATTTTACTCTTTACCGTCACTCCCCACTGTTCTTCGGTCATTTTCGGTAAATTCGGCATACTCACAGTAACCAACAGTATTGACCACAGCATCGAACTTACCGACCATTTCAAATAATGCATTCAGGGATGTGGAACTGGTTATTTTTTACATGACAACCACAACATTCGCCTTAACGGCTGGTAGTGTTCACCTAGTAGCTTTTAAGTTCATTCAGTGCTGCCCATCCCATTTTTCTTCGTTCACTAACTGGGGTGATTTTTTTATTTTTCATGCCAACCAAATTATAATCTCGCATTAATGAAATGTATAGTTGTATATAACACAACTAAATTATTTACAGCTCTACTGCATTAGCATTGGCTCTGTCGCGTTAGCGGCGTCAGGTAATATGCTGTTTTTTTTTGTAATATTGCCTATTAATGTCTCTGATCAGAAATGCCTTTAAACGCTTGCATTGACGCACTTCTAAGAGTCAAGTCATTATCTGGATGCTGTTGACCTGCCTGTTTTGGTTACGCAGTAATGTAGGCTTTGTTGATTAAATCGGATTTAGATAAAAGCGCCTCCCGTCACTGACTTCCTCAGGCAATCCGCACACTTTCTGGCATCCCTGCACGCGTCATTTTGTTTAAGGCACGGATCATGGCCATAGC
>NZ_JBLJAK010000059.1:0-22880 GCF_047530105.1 Serratia sp. T13T92
AGCGACGTAGTCAGGTATAGTGAACGCTCTGTTTCCCACCACAAAAAGGGGGATTCAGTGCGAAGGTCAGGTAGGTTTCTGTAATTGATCGCGAACTCGATCGGTCCCCTCTCCCTGTGGGAGAGGGTTAGGGTGAGGGGCCTGCACGGTGCCGACACTTCACCCACTTAACTGCGTCAGATTGGGCAGGCGGCCAGCTTCTCTTCTTCCGACAGCGTATCCAGCTTGAGGATATTCAACATGCTGTTGGCGATCTCGCGTTCACCCATTACCACCTGATCGGCCCCCCGGTCGGAGATATACGAAACCTCATCGTCGTAATGAGCGCGGGCGATAATCTCCAGAGTAGGGCGCTTGGTGCGGGCCGAGGCCACGATCTCACCGGCTTCATAACCGTTGGGAATGGTCAGCAGCAGCCAGCGGGCGCAGTCAAGCCTTGCCAGCTCCATAATCTCAGGATTAGCCGCATTGCCTAACACCGCTTTGATCCCTTGAGCACGCAGGGCTTCAACCCGTGGGCGAGAGTTTTCTATCACCACCATCGAGACGCCTTCTTCGGTCAGCTTGGCCCCTAACAGGCTGCCAACCCGACCATAGCCCACAACGACGGCATGATTGCAGATATCGACCGGGATCTGCTTCTCTTCCTCCACCGCTTCTTCCAGGATCTGATCCTCGATGGTTTCCGTCTTGGCCAGATAGCGCTCCAGCAAGGTAAACAGCAGCGGGTTGAGCATGATTGACAGGATCGCCCCGGCCAGCACCAGATTGCGGCCATGCTGATCCATCATGCCCAGCGTGACCCCCAATCCGGCCAGGATAAAGGCGAATTCACCAATCTGCGCCAGGCTGGCGGAAATGGTCAGCGCGGTACGCTTGGAGTGGCCGAACATTTTGACCAGCGCGAAGGCCGCCACCGATTTACCAAACAGGATAATCGCCAGCGTTGCCAGCACCGCCAGCGGTTGGTTGATCAGGATCATCGGGTCGAACAGCATACCGACCGAGACAAAGAACAGCACCGCAAAGGCGTCCCGCAGCGGCAGCGTATCGTGCGCCGCCCGGTGGCTCAGTTCCGATTCGTTCAGCACCATACCGGCAAAGAAGGCACCCAGGGCAAATGAGACGTCAAACAGGCCGACAGCGCCGTAGGCAATACCCAGCGCCAGTGCCAACACTGCCAGCGTAAACAGCTCGCGCGAGCCGGTACTGGCGGTTTTTGCCAGGATCCAAGGCACTACTCGGCGGCCAACGATAATCATCAGCGCGATAAAGGCGATAACCTTGCCAATGGTGATGGCCAACTCGGTGAGCAGTTGCGTGGTGCTGGCGGTATCGCTGTTGAGCATATTGGCAAATGCTGGCAGCAGCACCAGGGCCAACACCATGGCCAAATCTTCGACAATCAGCCAGCCGATGGCGATCTGCCCGCGTTGGCTGTCGATCAGTTGCCGTTCTTCCAGGGCGCGCAGCAGTACCACGGTACTGGCGGTGGACAGACACAGGCCGAACACCAGGCCGGAAACCAAATCCCAGCCCATCAGTTTGGACAACCCCATCCCCAACACCGTCGCGACGGCGATTTGGGCAATGGCCCCGGGGATAGCGATATTTTTTACTGCGAGGAGATCTTTAAGCGAGAAATGGAGACCAACACCGAACATCAGCAGGATCACCCCAATCTCCGCGAGTTCCGGCGCTAACGAGGTATCAGCGACGAAACCGGGGGTAAACGGGCCGGCAAGTACGCCTGCGGCCAGATACCCTACCAACGGGGAGATGCGCAGGCGGTTTGCCAGCATTCCGAAGAGGAAGGCGAGTACTAACCCTCCAACAATAGTGGTGATCAAGGGTGTTGAATTATGCATCCATACTCCTCTGGTTGTGCTCACGGATGTTACGAAAGGATACATTTAGTTTATTGCATTTGTGTTTTCATTGCTTAGCTAATTTAGGGTTTTGTGTAAAAAACCAGACTATTCGTCTATTTTGGCAGAAGGAAGGAGAATTATGGCGTAATTAGCCGGATTAAATGGGGTTTGGGAGTAGATAACCCGGTTTAACTTCTGCGCTAAACCGGGGTAATGTCAGGGTTAATGCTGGTTGTGCTCCATATTTGGTAGCAATGCGGTGATAATGCCGATAAGCGGCAGGAATGCACAGATTTGATAAACCAGCTCGATGCTGGTCAAATCGGCGACATAACCAAGAACTGCCGCGCCTAACCCGCCCATACCGAAAGCAAAACCGAAGAATAGCCCGGAAACCATCCCCACTTTGCCGGGGATCAGCTCTTGCGCATACACCAGAATGGCCGAGAAAGCTGAGGCCAGAATAACCCCGATGATCACCGTCAAAATCCCGGTCCAGTAGAGAGAAGCATGGGGTAAAGCCAGGGTAAAGGGGGCAGCACCCAGGATGGAGCCCCAAATGACATATTTACGCCCGAATTTATCACCCAAAGGCCCGCCAATGATGGTTCCTGCTGCAACGGCAAACAGGAAGGCAAACAGATGGAATTGGGCATTCTGCACCGAAACGCCAAACTTATGTATGAGATAAAAGGTGTAATAGCTGCTAATGCTCGCCAAGTAGAAGTATTTGGAGAATATCAGCACTAGCAGGATGCCTAAGGAGAACGCAACGGTACGTTTTGGCAGCGTTTTGACCAAGGAAGCGGCTTTTGGCTTGTCTTGGGCTGCCCGATGTTGCTGCTGATACCATTTACTGACCTGCAACAAGACCACAATGGCCAGCAGCGCAGCCAGTGAGAACCAGGCGATATTGCCCTTGCCGTAGGGGGCGATAATCAGCGCGGCCAACAGCGGGCCGAGGGAGCTGCCGAAGTTGCCGCCCACCTGAAACAGCGACTGGGCCAAACCGTGCCGTCCACCGGATGCCATGCGCGCCACGCGGGATGACTCAGGATGGAATACGGAGGAACCGGTGCCCACCAAAGCGGCCGCCAGCAGCACCAGAGGGAAAGTGTTGGCCACCGAAAGCAGCAGCAATCCCGACAGGGTGAATCCCATGCCGATGGGTAGCGAATAAGGCTGCGGGTGCTTATCGGTGTAATAACCAATCAGCGGTTGTAGCAGCGATGCGGTGAGCTGATAGGTCAGGGTGATCATCCCGATCTGCACAAAGCTGAGGCTAAAATCGGCTTGCAAAATCGGGTAAATCGCCACGATCAGCGATTGCATCATATCGTTGAGCAGGTGAGAAACGCTGATAGCACCGAGAATAGAGAACGCCGTGCCTTTGGCCGCGCTGCTGGTTACCGGTGGAATATCCGTTTCACTACGGTCAGTCATATTATTATTAGCCTGGTAAGTGAGAGGAGAGAGCCGACATCTTATAACGTTCATCTTTCGTCCGACAACGGGGTAGCTGATTCTCTCTCGATCATTATGTGCTATCCAGATCGCCGATAAAATTCTGACCGGCCGTGCCTTTCTGACATAATTTGACGTATGTCCCAAAAATTTGAAATTTGTTGCAGTCGATTCGCGTTACAATTTCGTCCTCATCAAAAATACCCATTATTAACAATGGAGATCTGCCATGCGCTTTTCGCTTCACACCACCGCATGTGCGTTGGCTGTTTCCCTGACGTTGTTTTCAGGAACGGTCAGTGCCTGGGAAAAGGATAAAACCTACGATATCACCATCCTGCACACCAACGATCATCACGGCCATTTCTGGCAGAACGATCATGGTGAGTACGGCCTGGGGGCACAAAAGACGCTGGTGGACAGCATTCGTCAGGAAGTGGCGGCGAAAGGTGGCAGCGTGCTGCTGCTGTCCGGTGGGGACATTAATACCGGCGTACCAGAGTCGGATTTGCAGGATGCAGAACCCGATTTCCGTGGCATGACACTGATCGGTTACGACGCGATGGCGATCGGCAACCACGAATTTGACAACCCGCTCAGCGTGTTGCGCCAGCAGGAGAAGTGGGCTTCTTTCCCGCTACTGTCCGCCAACATTTATCAAAAAAGCACCCGGCAACGCTTGTTCAAGCCTTATGCCCTGTTTGAAAAGCAAGGGGTGAAGATTGCGGTGATCGGCCTGACCACCGATGACACCGCAAAAATCGGCAACCCGGAATACTTTACCGATATCGAATTCCGTGTCCCAGCGCAAGAAGCCAAGCAGGTGGTGGAACAACTGCGCAAAGATGAAAAGCCGGACGTGATTATCGCCGCCACCCACATGGGGCACTACGACGATGGTAACCATGGCTCCAACGCGCCGGGGGACGTAGAGATGGCACGTAGCCTGCCTGCGGGCTACCTGGATATGATTGTCGGTGGGCATTCGCAAGATCCGGTCTGTATGGCGAGTGAAAACCACAAACAGGTGGATTACGTACCGGGCACGCCTTGCGCGCCAGATCGCCAAAACGGTACCTGGATCGTCCAGGCTCATGAATGGGGTAAATACGTCGGTCGTGCCGACTTCCAGTTCCGCAACGGCGAGCTGAAACTGATGCATTACCAACTGATCCCGATCAACCTGAAGAAAAAGGTAGAGAAAGCCGACGGCACCAGCGAGCGGGTGTATTACACCCAGCAGATCCAGGAAGATCCGTCGATGATGAAGCTGCTGACGCCGTTCCAGGACAAGGGCAAGGCCCAGTTGGAAGTGAAGGTGGGCAGCGTCAACGGCAAACTGGAAGGGGATCGCAGTAAAGTCCGCTTCGTGCAGACCAACCTTTCGCGCGTGCTGCTAGCCGCGCAGATGGAGCGTGCCAACGCAGACTTCGCCGTGATGAGCGGTGGTGGCGTGCGTGACTCGATCGAGGCCGGTGATATCACCTATAAAAACGTGCTCAAGGTGCAGCCGTTTGGTAACACACTGGTGTATGTCGATATGAAAGGCAGCGAGGTTGAACCGTATCTGGCAGCGGTAGCCAACATGAAGGTGGATTCTGGTGCCTATGCGCAGTTCGCCAACGTCAGCCTGGTGGCGGACGGCAAAGGTGTTAGCGACGTCAAGATCAAGGGCGAACCTTTGCAGGCGGACAAGACCTATCGTATGGCGACGCTGAACTTCAACGCCCTGGGCGGCGACGGTTATCCGAAGATTGATACCCTGCCAAGCTACGTCAATACCGGCTTTATCGATGCGGAAGTGCTCAAGCAGTATATCGAGAAGCACTCACCGCTGGATGCGGCGGCGTACGAACCGAAGGGTGAAATAGTTTATAAGTAATTAAATATAAAGGCGGTTTTCTATCGATGACAGGATTGAAAACCGCCAGTTTTGGGCTTCATAAAAACTCTTCTGCAAAACCCCTGCAAAACTCTTCTGCAAAACGGTACAAAAAACAACCAGACTCACACCGCGATAACTGTCCAATTTTTGCCTCTGTCATCATTGTATTTGTCGGTCATTTGCTGGTTTTTATGACCAAGCAAAGACATGGTATCGATACCCTGATCACGATATAGGCGCTCGGAGAGTGACCGCTGTTCATGGAATGTTGGCGGCGTTCCCTTACTCCATTTCAACCCTGATTGATCCCTGGCTTTGCTAAATGTGGTTGTAATGCTCTTATCGCCAATCTGGCCGCCTCGCTTCGCGGTTGCCACGGTATGGTGATGGTGGAGTAGGTACGGGCTTACGATCCGATCCCGGCACTCCGCTATAACCTCGCGCAGACTCATGTTTATCGCATTGCATCGCAAGCTTAATGGTATGGCCAGACGAGCCCCCGTTTTCTCCTGCTCTACATGCAAATGATCGTCCCAAACATCAGCGAATTTCATGTTGGCGATATCTGAAAGACGCTGCCCGGTGACAATCGCCAGCAGCATAGCTCTGCGCAAATAAGGCTGGAATGATGCGGCGGTTTCGAAAATGGATTGCCATTCATCCAGATCGAGGCGTTGCCGCTGAACCTTGGCTTTTGGGTTTTTTGTTGCCTGGGCGGGGTTGTAACCAGGAGGGACTTCCCCGGCATGCTGGGCTTCCTTGTACACATCGATAATCACTCGACGAACAACCTGGGCCATGATGGCCTGTCCGCGCTCCTTGTACGGCTCCAGAATATCGGCAATGTCACGCACACTAATCTCTGCAAGCTGTTTGTTACCAATTTCTGATCGCATCACTTTTACTGGGTTCTTTTTCTGGTTCACAGTTGAGGCTTTGATTTCGCCAAGATGCAGGCGTTCCTCCTGAATTTTCCAGTAACGATCAAGCCATCCGCTAACTGAAATACCTTCGCCTAAGCTGCGGCTGATTTTGTCGCGAGCCATAAGCAGTTGGCTCATCTTCTGCTCAGCCAGCCGGGAGCTGGCCTCTGTAGCGATTGCTATCGCCGCCTCTTCATCGGTGCCTAGCCCATGAAACTTCCCTGTCACAGGGTGCTTGTAACGCCAGTAAACCTTTTTGGTTCTGGCGTCGGTATAGCACGATAGGCCCGGAATGGTGACGTTATACTTACGTGGTCGCGCCATCTTCAAGAATCCTCTTCAATCGTGGATCATCGTCTTTCTTCACTACCGGCTTGGCAGTCATACCAACAAACCTCGCTGTACGTTCTACCCGCCAGTACCGGCCAGCCTTAACTGGCTGGGGCGATATCATGCCATTTTTGGCGAACTTAATCAGTGTCGGATAACTCGGCACCGGCTCGTCAAACTCTTCTTTTGCCCAGTCAGTGATTTTCATTGTGCGAGACATCAGGCACCTCCTTTTTTCTGAAACCCGCCTTTATCACACTCTTGGCGATCGCTACGGGGTCGGCGTCGTCCAGTTCGAAATCCTCCCCGACCACGGCTTTCATCAGCTCATTCTGGAGAACGCTATCGTAGTTGCGCGGCCAGAAGTCCGTAGGCATACCGAACGAGTTGCAGTAGAAAAACGTGTCAATGGTGATCTGCGCCGCTTCCTCAGCGGTGCGTTCTGGCTGGCGATACCCAGCCTCCCAGATTGCGTCAGTGACCGCCGAGGGGTCGCCTTTGCCTGATTTGACTAGTTGAGCCAGGGCGAATACGTTGGTATCTGTCATCGAGCCATCTCCTGCAGCGCCACTTTATAGGCCCGCATCACAACCGGAGTTTTACCGGTTAGCACTGAGCGCATGATGAAAAAGCCGGTGTGTTTTGCTGTCACGTTCGTAAGGAATAGGGCGGTATCTACTACCCGGTTATGCTTACGGAACTCAAACACCGAGCTGGTGAACGTTAGGCTGGCTGTCACGCCGTGATCCTGGTAGTCGATTTTCATTTGATCACCTCGGCGCAGAGTTCAAAGGCGTTATCACGCAGCGGCATAATCACCAGGAACGGGGTGCCGTAGAGATGATCGGTCACCGGGTCTAAAATTAGTTGGCATGGGCCTGTTTTGCCGTAGGGCTTGAACTTGACCGGCCCAAATGCGCTGCCAAACATTAAGTGAGGTAACGCCAGCAGCCGGGCGGCAAACATCGGCATTTCGTCGCAAGGCTTACATTCTGCCGGTAGTAGCTTGCTGAAATCTGGGTAGCAGCATTCGACCAGTTCGAGCCGGTTGCAACCAATTCGCGTAGCCTGATTCTCGTCAATAGATACGTAGTGAATGGCAAGCCATCCATCATCAAACCTTTCGATGCAAGTACCCTCTGCCTCGGCAGGAATGTCGCCATGGACAATAAACACCGCGTCGATATCGGTTTTATCGCCATGCTCCATCATCACTGCTGCCCGCCCGTCAGTGGCTTTAATATGGGTAGGGGTGATATACACCCCGCGCAGGTACTCACGCGGCTCGTTTTCGTCGGCCACGCAGTGCAGGGCGGCCCGTAGAATATCGGTAGGGAACATCATTGCTTTGCCTCCGGCTCAATCTTGATAATTTCAGCGCTAATCAGCATGTCTTTCAGCCATTCACTGCCCCTAAACCCATCGTCATGACATTCCAGATCACCGAAATCGATTACCGCCATTTCTTCATTTTCACCTGTCTCATCGTTGAAGAAAGGAATGGTATCGAGCCTGTAATAAGCAGACTCAACAGCGGACTCAATTACACTGAGCCCGTTGGTATTACCGCCAATAACGATTTCTATTGTTGTGCGGTAGTGCCAGCGTCCAAACGTCAGACGAACGGTCTTATCAACCATGCGCCCACACATTGTGAGGTTAGGGTCAAAGTTCATGACCGAGTTTTGGTTGGCTGCTGTCATTATTTTTTCTCCCCAAACAGTGATTTCAAATCGATGCCATAGATCGCCATCCAAGCCGCAGCAGGCCACGCCTTAACGCTGCCGTAGCGCGGATCTGGCACATCGACAGCCTCTACGCCATTTTCACGACACCATTTGCGGAGTGGGGTAAACTTGTATTCGCCATTAGTCAGGTTCTCCACTTTGGTGATGGTCGCGTGTTTCACGCTTTCACCCAGGCGTTCTTCCAGATCTCGGCACTTGCGAGTGGCCGCACTGAGCTTCCCAAGGGCGGAGGCTTCACGCTTGCGGCTGATCTGCGATTTGGTGCGCACGGCGTGATCCGCTCGTTCCTTTTCGGCCAGACGACCTTTCTCTGACTCGAGAGCTATCTGGATGATTTCCAGCTTGGATAGTTCTACTGGCGCAGGTAGTGCCTTGGCGTCACGCTGGGTAAAGTAGAACTCGGTCAGGTCGTTGTAGTATTCCCATGCCCGATCGGTTTCTAGCATTTTCGCGTGGTTGGCAGCACCGCGCTCCGTCCAGAGCTTCAGGCGTGGTGTGCGTTTATCAACTACCCCTCTTAAAGAGGGTAAGTTCTTCAGGGACTGAAGCTCTTCACCCTCAACATCGAAATAGTGCTTACCTTCGATAAAGCGATTTTGGTTCCGTGAAAAGTTATTGCTGATCATTTTCTCAGTCGCACCATACCCCGCCGCCAGTTGCTCGGTGGTTGCCACACGCTGCCCGCGATACTCGATGATCTGCAGGTCTTTGGCCTCGACGGCCACCAGTTCAGTTTTTTTAGCCATTTGCTTTCCCCCTTAATGAAGATTCTTTTCCGGCACTGCTTCGCCTTCGATCATTGCCTTGGCACCTTCAATGAATACGTCGTCTATAAAGTCACGCATCCACGTAGTGCCTTCCTGTTCATTCCTGAACTCGTCCATCCGGTAAAATTGCATCACCGTGATGTAGCGATCCGCAGGGTGTTCCTCCAATAGCGGAGCCTCCAACTGGAACTTGAGCAACAGCTCGATAACCTCGCGGCTGATTTCCATGGTGACGTTTTCATGTTTGAAAATTTCCTGACCGTTGGGCCCGGTACCGAAACGCTCCTTGCAGTCAATCAGGTAACGCAGCGCAGCACAGGAGCGTAATTGCGTGGTGAGGCATTCAGCGAACTCCAGCAGTTCAGCCCTGGTCACCTCGTCGCCCGACTTCATGCGATTGATATTCAGCATCCATTGAGGCACCGGAACGCCGGTTCCTTTCAGGTAGTCTGCTAGTTGCTCTTCCGTCATTCCGTCAAACTTGCTCATGCTATTTCCCCGCTGGTGGTCTTGTTGATGTGGCTACCGAGCGCCTCGGCAACCCACTTAACTGCTTTTTCCGCTCCGGCCCGCGACTGGCGTTCCTTGATTTTCTGCTTCATTACCTCGCTACGAGCCGCCAGCGTCCTGCGCTTATCACAGCGATCCGCCCGGACGTCTGCCCAGTCGCGGTTGACCTCTTTCACTGCTACCGCGCTGGCCTGACGCCAGAACGTGGCGGCAAGGTCTAACTGGTCGGCCTTCTCGAACGTGACCGCCTGGTTAGCGTTGAGCATGTAGGGGCTAAGTTTCATTCGGCCCCCATTGCTGGCAGGCTATTGATGTGATCCCGGATTGACTCAGGCACCCCGTCCAAGATGGTGATCAACGCGCCCACTAGAGCCGTTTCGCTGTGGTCGAGGATTTCAGCCTCAAGCCACATATCAAGAACCGCTCTTGCCTGTTCTGCCCGGCACTGGGCGTCGATTAGTTGCATGGCTGATGATCCTCCTGTTCCGCCTGATCTTCTGCTCGGACGCACATGTCATAGATAACGCCAAGCAGCTCAGACTGTGCGCGCAGTTCGCCTTTATTTGCCGTGAGGCACATAGCGGCCTCTGCGAGAGTCGCAATCTTCGCCATTGCATCCAGAGCTGCGATATGCGCGATTGACCGTGGTGTAGTTGTGCTATTAGTTGCCATTAGTCACCACCTGCAGCAATGCGCTATCCGGATGCAGGAGCTTGTAGGCCACGGCATCGACAAATGCCTCTTCCATTGAGGTAGCGCCAAGCGGTGTTAATTTGCCACCACCGGTCAACATGGCATCGTATGAAATGGCGATTTGTTTCTGACCATCAGCAATACCGAATTCAGCGCGGATCATATCTTCGATATACACACGCATAACTTCCTCAATGCTTTTTTGTGAAACATCGACACGTACAGCCTTACGCCGCCGAGGAATAAGCACATCAGCCCACTTACCGCCATAATGGCGCTGGCAGAAATCCAAATAGGCGAGGGCTATACGCTGTCTATTCTTTTCAATTAAATTAATTTTATTTGACATGACTAATAACCTTCTTTCTTTATTCAGGCCGAGCGAACCCGTCAGCCTAATGACTGTTATTGAAATAGTTTGTATTACTTTATTTTTTTGCGACTGCCGATTTTTGCTCTCGCTGCTTTAATTCAAATTCAGCATTGCCCGCATTTTCAAACAGCGCTTGGCTATACTTCGCTAACTGCACAAGCAAATCACCGATAGGCACCAAATGCCCCTTGGCTTCTGTATCACCAAAACCATCAGAGTCCCCAGCGGTAATCATCAGGCTACCGATTGCACCAATGCCCTGTACCAATGCCCTGTGAGCATTTTCACTATCACGAGATAGTTCTTCTAATTTATTGTCAGATAATTTATTCATATCGTGAACTAGAGATTGCCAATAAACGTCCATTAACTTTCCTCCGATGGAGTTACTTCTTGACCTGTCAATTGGCGCTTTTTCAATTCTGTAGCTGCGTTATTGCTGTTTCGTGCCAACGCTTGCTCCATTCGTGGGAGGCTTCTAAGCACCGAGCCGATTAAAAGCAAATCTCGCTTAGCCTCGCTATCTGAGTACGTCTCACTTTCTTCAGCTTCTAGAAGCAAATTCCCAATAACACGCAATGCCGAATTGACACCACAGGCAGCGGCACCATAGGTATGCTCGATATCATGTAATTCTTTGCTGTCTACTGCTTTAAAATCATCAGCCACCAGTGCAAAGTAAATATCACGCATGATGCACCTCGCAATCAGGCAAGCATCCGGCCAGGGATAGCACGTAATCACGTACCAACTGGCGGCGGGCTTCTTTCTCGCTGCTGGCTTGTACACGCTGCATAACAGGGCGTGACTTTGGATCGCTACGTAAAACAGATGCAAATAGATAAATCTTTGTGCTATGCTTTTTCTCGATCATGTTAGTACCCTCGTAGGCATTGACGTTGATTAGGCTCTGGTTTCGTTGGCGCGGTTCCAGAGCCACCTCATTAAATGCAATATTAATTATCGTCCCTCCTGGATAACTCTCTCTTGCTCTTTCCTTATGGTTGCGACGTAATCAGAAGCAACCGTTAATACATCAGCTAAAATACTTTGCTCGTTAACCATATTTAGAAATAAAGCCGCATTTATCATCGCGTCAATGTTTATAACTGCATCTTCTGGCTTCAAAGATATGTTTTTGAATTGCTCACTCACCATCTTACTGGCTCCGTTTATCTTAAAATCAACGATTAATCACGCCACTTGAAGTTTTTAGGAAGACCGGAATTTTCAAAAGTCATTTGAAGGTTACGAAGCGTAGCCACTCCAGTATTCATATCGATATCAACAACAGTAAAACCATCTACTTTCTCGCCCAAAACATAGGTAATTGGATTATTAGGAATGGTGCTTTCATCCTCATCACACTTACTTTTGGTGCATTCAAAAGTCATTTCATTAACTCCGTTAGTGTCGATGAGTTAATGCTACGATACGTACATATTGGCGTCAACACAAAATGTACATTTAATTTCTGTGAGTGTACAATGTGTATGATAAATATAGTTTTTAATTTTAATTACAAGGAGGGGGGAGTTGCGGATATAGGCAAAAAAAAGCCGCAATTTATGCGGCTATGGTTTTAATCAAATGTTTCTTCGGGCCACTGGGCCTTAACGACCTTTCCAATGATCCGGCAGTTTTCGTCAAATGGAATGCTTTGATAGCGAGGATTGGGGTTTAGTGGCTCAAGCCAGGGTTTTCCATCTTCCCGCGTGAATTTCTTGAATGTCACCTCAGAGTCGTTGAAGATACCGGCAACACAAAAATCACCTGGTTCGACATCCTCTGCTGGGTCAACCAGAATCAGCATACCCTCTGGAAAGCTTGGTTTAACGCCGGGTGAGGCAGTCATTGAATGGCCCTCAACAGTAAGCCAGAACGCCAAGTTACTAGCTTTTTTTACGGTTGCAATGCTTCCGTTGGAGTCCCTTTCTGTGTAGCCATCAACGGCACTAAACTCCCCAGCCTGTACCGAAGTGAACAGCGGGTACTCATATTGTATCTTTACTGGAGGCGCTGACATGTCCTCATCAACAGTGAAGGTGCCATCTGGATTTATGGTGGCGTTCGAAATACCTAAGATTTGAAACATAGCCCCAACCTCAGCTAGGGATGGGTTTCTCCTGCCATTGAGCCAGTGACCCATCGCTCCTGAAGTCACGTTCATTTTTTCAGCGAGTTCAGCCTGAGTCATCTTCAGTGCCGCAATCCTAGTTTTAGCTAGTTCGTGCCAGTGTCTTTTCATAGGTCAAATACTACATCCTGTATGATTTTATTCAATGCACAATATGTACACTTATATTGCAAATGTAAACTACATAATGTACATTTACCTCATCTAATTCGTGAGGTGAAACATGAGCAATCTTCGAGATATCCGGGAAAAACTAAAGGTAACGCAAAAAAAGCTTGCAGCAGACATAGGCCACTCTCCTAGCTCCGTTGGTCATTACGAGGCAGGACGCAGGAGCCCAGACATTTCAACGTGTCACTTAATTGTTACCGCGCTAGGTAAGTACGGGGAAACATTAACTATCGAAGATGTTTTTCCTAACCCTTCCATCCTCGAGCCTGCCCATGAATCATCTCGGGCCTAATGGATGCGGTGGGAATGATGAGCCGCGATCCGGTCGTCCAGCTTGACCGCCATTACACCGACAAGCGCGGCGTGGTGGTGCGTGTCATTGCGTACGACCGGCCAAACCAACAAGTCATTTTTATGCGCCCAGGGTATGAACATGAATGCATGTTACCTCTGTGGCAGGTAGAGAAACATTTCACGAGGGCTGATGAATGAGCCAGCTGTTGCAGCTAATGGATCGGCCTGTTGCTTTCCAGCGTTCCTTTGTCCGTTTGGGCGTCGGTGTTACCGGTGCGCTTCTGTTGTCGCAGATGGTGTATTGGCATAACCGCACTGATGGAGATTGGTTCTACAAAACACAGGCAGAGCTGGAAGATGAAACAGGGTTAACTCGCTATGAGCAAGAGGGTGCCCGCAAGAAATTATTGAGCGCAGGGGTGCTTGAAGAAGTGAAAAAAGGCATCCCGGCCAAGCTGTATTTCCGGGTGAACGAAGCAGCTTTGCAGGCCCTCCTTTTGCCTGAAATTCAAGCACAACCAAGTAAGCGTAATACCTGCAAGCAAGGATGCGGAAATTCCGCATCCAGTGATGTGGAAAACCAGCAGGCAGGTATGGGGTTTTATCCCGAGCCGGTGTGTGGAAATCCCGCATCCATTCATACAGTAGATTACACAGAGACTACTACAGAGATCACTACAGAGAATAAAACCCTTGGTGCACAGGCTGACGCCGGTACACCTGCCAAGCCAAAAAAACAGGCGAGTGATTATTCAGATGAATTCGAACATGCCTGGTCAGAGTATCCACGCCGGGAAGGCAGTAACCCCAAGAACAAGGCCTATCAGGCGTGGAGTGCTCGTATTCGGGAGGGGGTGGGTGCCGACACCATGTTGGCGGGCCTGCGCCGATACGCTCAATTCTGCAAAGCCAAGGGGCAGGTAGGCACGAGTTTCGTCATGCAGGGAACTCGCTTCTTTGGCCCCGGACAGGAGTTTGAGGCGGATTGGAAAATCCAACAATCCGGCTTTGGCTGCGGGCGTCCACAGATCGGTAATTTCGAAGCCCAAGACTACGGCGAATCTAACTTCAACTGGTAAATCTGCGAGGCGAAAATGTTTAATTTTGAACGCACCCAAGAGCGAAACAAATTGAAGGCCCGGCAGGAAGAGCTGGCGGCAGAGCTAGCATTTTCTGTGGATGGGATCGCGCCATTCCACTACGAAAGGTGGCCGATGAGCACTCAAACCATGGATTGTGCCACCCACGGTGAATACCAGGAGCACACACTGACCGGGACAGAGTATCGCGGTAAAGCCGGTGAAAAGCGTTCCCTGTGCCCAAAATGCCTGCAGGTCAAGCTGCAAGAGGTGGAGGACGCCATCCGGCAGAACCACGTTAACGGCTTGCTTGGTGATGCCGGTATTGCACCACGCTTCCAACACTGTGAGTTTTCCAACTACCAGCCAGTAACCGACGCCGCCGCGAAGAACTTGGCAGGCTGCCAGCGTTACACGCAGGGTTGGCCGAAGATTTTCGCCGCAGGAACGGGATTGGTTATGACCGGCAGTTGCGGCACAGGCAAAAACCATTTGGCTGTTTCGATGGCAAAACAAATTATCCGTGACCACTTGGCCGAGGTGCTAATCACCGATGTTATGCGTCTAACCCGCGCAGTGAAAAGCACTTGGCGCAAAGACGCCGAACGTACCGAGGCGGATGTGCTGGATATGTATTCAACCGTGGATCTGCTGATTATCGATGAGGTTGGTGTGCAATTCGGGACGCCCGCAGAGCTGGCTATCCTGCAGGAGATCGTCAATGCGCGATATGAAAATATTTTGCCGACAATCCTGATTAGTAACCTCACATTCGAGCAACTGAAAGCGTTTATCGGTGAACGTATCGTAGACCGCGTTACCGATGGTGGCAGCAACCGCTTGGTATTCGACTGGGAGAGCTACCGCAGCAACAAGGCGGGCGTAGCAGCATGACTCACGAAGAAGCCGAAAGCGCAGTCATTGGCGGTCTGCTATTGCGCGAGGGTGATGGCGTATGCCTTGAGGTGCTAGCGACACTGACGCCGGAGGCATTCTCTACACGCCAATACCGCGAAATGTATCAGGTGATCAAGCGTCTCGTTTTAACGGGCGCAGAGGTCACGCCGTTTATCGTTGCCGACAAGTTAGGGCCGGAGTATTCGCCAATCGCTGCGACCACCTCAAGCCAGGCATGGGCTCGGGCAGGATTGACAAGTTATGCCGACATAGTGAAGCGCAATCACTTTATCCGGCAGGCAGAGCAGATGATTGCTGACACGCTGGAAGGCATTAAAACCTCTCGTTCTGGTGATGATGCTATCGAGGTTATCAAGCAGTTACAGGGCAGCATTCAGCAACTGAGTATGGGCGATGATAGCCGTGTTGCTGTGCATATCGATGACTTAATCACAGGCATCACTGAGCGTCTTGATACCCGAATGTCCGGCAAGGAGGAAGGGAGGAACATCCTGACAGGTATAGAAGAACTGGATGGTATTACAGGCGGGCTCGAACCAACGGATTTAGTCCTGCTTGCCGCCCGTCCATCGGTCGGTAAAACAGAATTCGCCTTGAACCTGATTGAAAAAATCACCGATCACGGCGGTGGCGTGCTGATGTTCAGTATGGAAATGGCCGCAATCCAGATCGCAGAACGGCAAGTAGCCGGTGCTGGTGGCTTCTCGACAACCAAGTTTAAAAAGCCCCAGGAACTGGAAGATGAAGACTGGGCGCGCATATCTGATGGTATTGGACGCATGACAGGGCGATCGATTTGGATTATCGACGCCAACGACATGAGCGCGGATCAGATTTGTTCTGATGCCGAACGGATGAAGCGCGAACACCCAGAGTTAGTGGCCGTGTTTGTTGATTACATGGGGTTGGTCAAGTTAAACGATCGGCAGCGCCATGACATAGCGGTGGGTGAGGTGTCTCGCAGCCTGAAACGGCTGGCCATGCGCAACAAAACGCCGGTAGTGGCGTTGAGCCAGTTATCGCGAGGCGTGGAACAGCGACCAAATAAACGGCCTGTAAACGCAGATTTAAAGGACTCTGGCAGCATTGAGGCAGATGCCGATTTAATCATGATGCTCTATCGCGACGAGCTGTATCACGAGAACAGCCCCGCCAAAGGGATAGCGGAAATTAACGTTACAAAAAACCGGAATGGGCCTCTGGGAACAATTTACCGCCAGTTCCGTTACGGTCATTTTTTGCCAATAGACCAGGCGGAAGCAGAGCGACTCAGTAAGCCACAGCCAGCAATCAAAGCAGGTCGCAGCTACGCAAAGAGGGATCGGTAATGAAACTCACCCCAGAAGATGAGCACACCATCGAGCAGTACATTCGGTTGGCTCACGGTGGCTATACCGGACACGTCGGGATCTGGATGGAACGGCTTGAATTGTTACACATGGCGCACAGCAAGCTGATTGTCAAAATGGCGCTGGTAACAGCGAGATATGAGTCTAAGGGGGCAGATAATGCGTGATATTCAATTGGTACTTGAACGGTATGGCGCATGGGCGGCCAATGAAGGTGCAGGTGTGGGTTATTCGCCGATCGCTGGTGGGTTTAAAGGGCTGTTACCGGCATCAGGAAAATCTCGGCCCAGTTGCTGTGACGATGATGGACTTATTATTAATTCAGCTGTGGCTTGCCTCAAGAAAAAAGACCCGTACCTTTGCACGTTACTGGAGTGGAATTATGTTCTCCGCATACCGGTGCGTACTATTGGTGACAAGTTGGGTATTTCCCACACGCAGGTATTGAAGCGGCTACAGGCGGCAGAGGGCTTTATTGACGGCTGTCTCGCGACGCTGAATGTGCCGCTTGAAATGGATCGGTATTGCCAGAAAGAGAACATCTATCCACCCGCAATAAAAAAGCTTGTGGAATTCCAAAAGGCTGGTTAATCTGATAAGAGTGGTTACTTCGCCACACCGCTTACCATCGAAACCCTGCCAATAATACGGCGGGGTTTTTGCGTTTTAGGGGATCGCCAATGTCACAACAGGTAACCGAGCAACTAACCTTCAGACCAGCAAGCGAACTACCGACAGCAGACCTCGACGGCAAAAGTGTGCTGGTGCTCAATCCCTGCGATGGGTGGCATGAAGGACACATTCGGGCATTTGAAGAAGACGGCGAGGTTTACCACATTGGTATTCACACCTGGTTGATGGAAGAAATGATCCCGCATGATTTCTACGTCGCCTGGGCATTACTGCCAAACAGCTTGGAGTTGAGCGAGAAATTCGAAGCAGAGAAATATCGTGAATTGTAAAGAGATATCAATGGGTATTGTGCGGTTCTCCTCACTGCATTAGTATTCGCGCTTCGGCCCTTTAGCTCAGTTGGTTAGAGCAGTCGGCTCATAACTGATTGGTCGCTGGTTCAAGTCCAGCAAGGGCCACCAAAGCGGTCATCGTATAATGGCTATTACCTCAGCCTTCCAAGCTGATGATGCGGGTTCGATTCCCGCTGACCGCTCCAGAACAATCGAATGAGCACTTGCTGGCTTGTATAGGGAATGATGTCGGGTCATCTCAGTGGTGAGTGCTCAACCGATTATTCTGGCGTATCAGAAGGGCGTATTCTATTTTTTGACACGCACAGTCGATCCCTTTGTCGGGTTTGTGAATGCGCCCCTCGATGTGAAGTGACGGCAGGGAAAGACCTGCACCTATTCAAGCCCTGGCCTAATCGTTGGGGCTTTTTGCTAATTGAACCAAACCATATTGAAAAACAAAAAAGCTGACAAAATCGCCAGAGTGGAAACCAAAAACAGTAATGTTAGCCATTCACGCATGATTTTTCCTAGTGCTATCTATCGCATTGTTTAAAGAAAAAAATGCCCTAAGCAACTAGAGTTGTTCAGGGCCAGGCGTTCAGAAAGGCATGTTGTTATTGTTGGTTGGCATGCCACCAACTTCAGGATGGGTGTCTATAATTACACTGCTGCCGATTTGAATGCAAAAAAACCACCACCCTCCGTCTAGGGTGGTGGGCGTCAATATGACCAACACCAGGGAATCGGCACCATGTCAGATGGAGTATCTGTTTCATCATGGAATTGATGAGCATAATTAATGATTTAATAAAAAAAAGCAATACTGTACGCATGGTCAAATAGGTAAAAATCAACAAAACTTAGGGCTGCGCTGATGCGTGGCCTTTTCTTTAACTGGATCACCTCTTGAGGAAATGCACATGCAGAACGAACCGTATTTCTACAATCCTGGCATGACGCCTGAACAGCTTGAAGACTGGCTCAGTCAGCAAAAATTGCACCTGAGCCATTACAATCGGTTGGTTTCAGAAAGAGCCACCTTGATCAAGCGACTCACGGAAGTGGACCACGATTTAGAGCGATACGCACCTACATTGAAGCCAGAAAAGTTGAGTTTTCCTTGGGAGCCCAGTCCTCTTCTGGAAGTTCTTCAAAAATAAAGGCTGCTTCTGGAAGGTTAGCTGCATTGAGTAAATGCTTTGCTTCTTCTGGCACTCTATTGATCCTAAGCTCGTCTTGGATCACGAACAAACACTCTTCCAGTGAAAGCTTTTTAATATCAATGAGTTTCCATTTTTTTTTTGTGAAAATAAGGTGATATAAGGCATCCTTGCCATCTAGAGGCTGAAATATCGTTGCGTACTGCAGGCGGTGTTTGTAGAGGATCATCTCTAATACGAACAGTTGCGCAGTTCGGTTTCTGGCTCGATTGCCCTCGAGGTTACCATTGTTAAAATCTAAAAGGCTAACGCCGTGGTTATGGCAAACCCGTGATTTGATGGCATGCCATAAATTATGAATCGAGCTCATTAAGTTCCCCTTTTAGTTGATTTAAACATCACCAAGATACCACCACTGCCTGAGATAGAAAATAATCAGGCTCGCAAGGCTCACTCAAGTGAGCTTTTTTTATTTCTGACGCCCAGCGGGGTAAGGACATATGCAAATGCCTGATAAAAGCCCTGATTTCTGGGCACCAATTTTCGCATGGCTGATATCAGTCAAAGAGCAGGGGATCGCCGCCTTACTGGCTGGCGCAATGGCTTATCTTCGCGGCAAGTACGAAGGGGATGGTAACTGGAAATCCCTATTCGATGCGCTGATGTGCTCGATCTTCGGTTGGTTTATCAAAGACGGGTTATCAGTGATCGGCGTTGGCCCTGATTGGTCATATTTCGCCAGCGTAATCATCGGTTATCTGGGTACCAGGTATTTCGGCGGTCGGATAAAGGATCTAGCCGATAGAAAGACAGGGGCAATCAAATGAACATTAGCGCCAACGGCATTGCACTGATCAAACAGTTTGAGGGGTGCAAATTAAAAGCCTACCAAGATAGCGTCGGCGTCTGGACGATCGGCTATGGCTGGACTCAAGCGGTAGATGGTAAGCAGATCAAAGCAGGTATGACCATTGACCAAGCCACTGCCGACCGGTTGTTGAAATGCGGCGTTGTTCAATATGAGCAGGGTGTAAACCAGCTTGTGAAAACAACGATTAATCAACAGCAATTTGATGCCCTGGTCAGCTTTGCCTATAACCTCGGAACGCGATCGCTAAGCACATCCACACTACTGAAAAAACTCAATGCTGGTGATAAGCAGGGCGCGGCCAATGAGTTCGGCAAGTGGGTTAATGCTGGTGGCGCAAGGCTGAATGGCTTAGTTAAGCGCCGAGCCGCAGAACGGGAGCTGTTCCTATCATGACAAAATTCACGCGCTACAGCCTTATTGGCGCACTGATGGTTTAGCTTTGTTAATTCTGTACTGACAAGCCGACTTGATAAAGCACAGTTAGAAAACAGGGTGCTGCTGGCTGAAGTCGAAGGCCGAGATAGAACGATAACTGCGCTGGTTGACGCTGCTGGTGCTGACCGATGCGCCACCGAGGAGCAATTACGGATAGAACAGCAACTGAGGACGAAAGCTGATGCTGAAAACAGAACGTTACGCCAGGCGCTGGAGTCGAGCGACTGTAGCAATCAGCGCCTGCCTGATTCTGCTCTCGATATCCTGCGCCGAAAAGCCTAAGCCCGCACCGGCCCCTCAGATTATCTACGTGTACCCGCCAGCGGTATATACGCAGCTATGCGAGAAAACCCCATTCACCGGCACCACGTTCGGCGACGCCGTCATGGCATTACAGGTGGCACAGAACGAGCTGGGCGTGTGCGCGTCCCGTATTGAGGGGCTGATTAAGTGGCAACGTGAAAATGCGGGGAAATAAATAAAAAGGAGTCGAAATGACGCTAACGAAAGAACAAAAGGCGCTTTTCGATGCCCTGACCGCGTTACAGAAAAAGTTTGTTACCTGCCTGATCAGCGGTGACCGCCAGGCGGATGCATACCGTAACGCAGGTGGGAAAGCCAAGGGCGACGGCGTCCATTCCAAAGCGGCCACCATGGTAAGAAATGGTAACGTTCAAGCCTTCCTCCACTCCGTCCAGTACGAAGCCGTTAACGAAGCCATCATGACCCGCACGGAAGCCCTGGAACGATTATCTGTGATGGGCCGCGCTCGCGTCCGTGACTTGGTGGATTTCTCAGAGCACAAGATCGGCGTTGATGCTGATACTGGCGCAGAGATTATTCAGGCCGCCTGGCGCTTCAAGGATTCGGTGAAACAACACCCGGAACTGCTGGACGCAATCGCAGAGGTCACCGCTGGCAAAGAGGGCATCAAGTTAAAGCTGCACGACTCACGCGGAGCCATCAAGCAGATCGGCGAAATGCAAGGCTGGGAGGCACCGAAGAAAACCGAGGTTAGTGGCCCTGGCGGCGGAGCAATCCAAACCGAGACAGTCAGCATGACACCGGAAGAAGCCGCAGAGGCATACAAGAATATGATGGGATGAAGTTGGCAGAAATAGCCGGTTCATTCAATTTTAATGCTATGCAAAATTGGCCGCTTTTATGCATCGTTTATGCAGTCCGTTTCCCGCTGTTTCGCTACGAACATATTCATAAACAAGCCGCTTAAAGCCTTGCACGGTCGAGTTGTATCACGTCGGTGCGCGAAATGGTGTTTATGTTAAAAAGTCCCAATTTTCTCTCATTTTTACAGAGTAGTCAGTTATGCCTATTCCGTTCCCGTTCGACTTCAAGAACCCTGATTATCAAATGGTGTTCGAGTGGCGCATGGAGAGATTACAGCGCATTCGCACTAATCCTGAAATGCTGCCCGCTCTCCGGGCGTTCTACCGTGACAACCCTGCTCAGTTCATTATTGACTGGGGCATGACCACCGACCCGCGCAACCTGGACTACGGGCTGCCGGTATCCATTCCGTTTCTACTGTTCCCCAAACAGGAAGAGTGGGTTCACTGGATCATGGACCGCCGTCGCAATATGGAGAACGGGCTGACGGACAAAAGCCGTGAAATGGGCCTGAGCTGGGTATCAGTCGGCCTGAGCGCCACGCTATGCCTTTTCAATAAAGAGATGGTGATAGGGTTCGGCTCGCGCAAAGAAGAGTACGTGGACAGCACAGGCGACCCTAAAGCGCTGTTCTGGAAGGCCCGTAAGTTTATTGCCACGCTGCCGGTTGAGTTTCGCGGATCGTGGGACGAGAAGAAACACGCCCCATACATGCGCGTAGAGTTCCCTGATAGCGGCTCAATCATCAAGGGTGAGGCTGGTGACAACATCGGGCGCGGTGACCGCTCCACTATGTACTTTGTGGACGAGAGCGCCTTCTTGCAGCGGCCACTACTGATAGACGCTTCCCTATCGCAAACCACGCGCTGCCGTATCGATCTGTCATCGGTCAACGGTATGAACAACCCTTTCGCGCAGAAACGCCACAGTGGCAACATTCCCGTATTCACGTTTCACTGGCGCAGCGATCCGCGCAAGGATGATGAGTGGTACGCGAAAGAATGCCAAAAAATCGATAACCCGGTGATTGTGGCGCAGGAACTAGACCTCAACTACAGCGCCTCAGCTGAAGGTGTTCTGATCCCGTCTGAATGGGTGCAGGCTGCTGTCGATGCACATATCAAACTAGGTATCCTGCCGACTGGCCAGCGCCTGGGTGCGATGGATGTGGCGGACGAGGGCCGAGATAAAAACGCCTTCTCCACCCGCCATGGCTTCCTTCTTGAAAACGTCCGTGAATGGTCTGGCGTTGGCAGCGACATCTACCAGTCTGTCGAGAAAGTTTTCGGCTTCTGCGAGGCTGATAATCTTGAAGAATTCCGCTTCGATGAGGACGGCCTGGGAGCTGGTGTTCGTGGTGATGCTAGGGCTATCAACGAATTGCGAAAAGTTGCACAACGCCCATCGATTCTTGCTACTCCATTTCGCGGCAGCGGGGCGGTGTTCGATCCTGATGATGAGGCGGTGCGCGGCGATAACGGGCAAGCGGCACGACTGAACAAGGATTTCTTTGCCAGGGCAAAGCCGCAAAGCTGGTGGCATTTACGCAAGCTATTCCAGAACACCTATCGTGCGGTTGTTGAGGGTATGCCCTACAACGCGGATGAAATCATCTCCATCAGCAGCAAAATGGAAAACAAAGACAAACTCATTATTGAGCTTTCACAACCGACTTATTCGTAAGCGTCGTTAAATCCCCACAGTGTTCGGTCGTGGGGTTTAAGGTAGGGTGATTTTCCAGGGCAGCAGCGTGTCCCAGTCGATGGCGTCGTCCGGCGATTTCAGCGCCGTCAGCAACGCATGCAG
>NZ_JBLJAK010000006.1:0-236023 GCF_047530105.1 Serratia sp. T13T92
AAAGAAAGCAAAACCGGCATTTTTACGTACAACCCATCGCGATACCGCACCATCAGGGGGGACGTCGCGCTACTGTTCATGGTCAGTCGCCCTCAAAAAGAAACGATCCAATCTCCTAACCATCAAGGGTGAAAACATGATCCTCGCAAAGGTAACCGGCCATGTGGTGGCCACGCAGAAAAGTGACGAACTACGCGGCAGCAACCTGCTGCTGGTCACAGCTCTGGGTGACGACCTGGAAGCCATCAAAGATCGTACCTACGTTGCCGTCGACAGTGTCGGTGCCGGTGAAAACGATCTGGTGTTGGTGGAAGAGTATTTCGCACTGAGTAAAGACCGCTACAAGGCCATGTCGATCGTTGCCATTGTCGAGAAGGTTCACCGGGAGCGTTAAGAGTAAGAGGAAGTAGGCATGAATGAGTTTCTGATTAAGCCAAAAATCCATTTCGGTGAGGATGCGCTGCTCGCGCTGAGCAGCTTGCCTGGACGCTCGGCGTTTTTGGTCACCGATCAGGCGATGGTGAAGTTTGGCTTGGCCGAGCGGGTGACCAGCTTGCTCCTACAGCAGCAGATCCGCTGTCGTCAGTATGACCAGGTGGCCTCAGACCCGGATATTTCCGCCATCGTCAGCGGCATGAAGCTGATGGATGACGACTACCCGGACCTGGTGATTGCCTTGGGCGGCGGCTCGGTCATCGATGCCGCCAAGGCGGTGATGTATGCGCTGTGGCATTGCCGTAAAGACAGCGGCCGTAGCAAGCCCTGTTTTGTCGCCATCCCCACCACCAGCGGCACCGGTTCCGAAGTCACCAGCTTCTCGGTGATCAAGTCCCGCAGCCAAAAGCTGGTGTTGGTGGACGAGTTCATGCTGCCCGACATCGCCATCCTCGATCCTCAGCTAGTGAAGTCGGTGCCGGCCAGCATTACCGCCGATACCGGGATGGATGTGCTGTGTCATGCCCTGGAGGCCTATGTCTCCCGCAAGGCCAGCGACTTCAGCGATGCGATGGCCGAAAAAGTGGTGCAGATGGTATTCGGCCACCTGCTGACCTGCTACCAACAGGGCAGCAATCTGCCTTCGCGGGAAAAAATGCATAACGCTTCATGCATGGCCGGGATGGCGTTCACCAACGCATCGTTGGGTATCACCCACAGCCTGGCGCACGCCCTCGGCGGCATGTTTGGTATCCCGCATGGCCGAGCCAATGCACTGCTGATGACATCGGTGGTCGCCTTCAATGCCGACGTTGACGGCAACTGCGACACCCCGGCCGCGCACAAATATGCCGCCCTGGCGCGCCTGTTGGGGCTGCCAAGCACCTCAGTTCGTGATGGCGTCAATAGCCTGTTGGTGGCGATCGAAACGCTGAAACAGGAAATGCAGCTACCGGCCAATCTGCAAGCCGCAGGGGTAGAGGAACACCGCTTCCAGGTTTGCCTTGGCGAACTGGCCACGCAGGCGTTGCACGACAGCTGCACGCCAACCAACCCGCGCGACGTTAACGCGGCAGATTTGGAGAAACTGTTCCGCCTCGCCTACAGCGGCGGCCCGGTACAGCTTCAATAACGCACTCATTACAGTCAACGGATTTTGCCAATTTGTGTGAAAGCCGCAGGACATCAGGAGAGATTTGAACATGGCCCATTATTCACTGACGCCACGCGTAAAACTGCTGGCAGAAAGACTCTTATCCCAAAACAGCACCATCAGCACCGAACGTGCCGCCATTCTGGAAACGCTGGGTGGCGATGTGGCCGGCATGCCGCAGTTGGTCAAGAATGCCAAGCTGTTCAATGAGCTGGTCAAGCAACTGCCCGGCTACATCGGCCCCGATGAGTTGATCATCGGCAGCCAATCCTCCACCCCGCGCGCCGCCGTGTTCCACAGCGAAAGCGAACTGCGCAGTCCTTCGGCCTTCACCGCATTTGGCCAGACCTCACCGGACTATCTGGCGGTGATCACCAAAGGGCTGTTCGCCATCGAAGCCGAAATGGAAGACCGCGCCAGAAGCATCGGCAGCGCCGTCAGCCGTTCTGGATTGGACGAAGTCAACCAATGCCGCGCCATGATCTACGCCTGCAATGCAGCGATGCATCTGGCGCAGAAACTGGCCAGCAAAGCCGAAAACATGGCTGCGGTAGAAAACCATCCGTACCGCAAGGCGGAGCTGCAAGAAGCGGCCGCCATGCTGAAGAAAGTCCCGGCTTACGGGGCCAGCAGCTTTAAAGAGGCTTGCCAGTCGTTCTACTTCTTCCAACTGGCACTGCACCTGGAAAACGGCAGCTACGCGGTTTACCCAGGCGGCTTCGACAAACTGCTGTACAGCTTCTATCAGCAAGACATCACCCGTGGCGTGCTGACGCCGGAGCAGGCTTATGAAATCGTCGAGTGCCTGTGGCTGAAGCTGTGTGAGCTTTCCGAAGTGCGCGCACCACGTGAGTTGGACGGCTACCCGATGTTTGACGCCATGCTGCACGGCGTGCGCCTCGACGATCCGGCATTGGTGATCAACGATCTGTCCGCCATGTTGCTGGCAGCCCGTAGCAACCTGATGACGCTCAACAGCAACCTGCAGGTAAAACTGTTTGCTGGCCAGGCAGGTGCTCGCCCGCAGTACAGTGCGCCATCGGCCCCGTTCGTGGCGGCCTCTGCGCAAGACGTGGCAACGCACAAACTGATGGAAGGGCTGACGCCGCGCTTGCAACGCCTGCGTGACAACTACCTCGATGCTCGCCCTAGCGTCTCTATATATCGTGCCATCACCTTTACCGAGATGGCGAAAAACAACCCAGGTCTGCCAACCATTCTGCTGCGCGCCAAGTCTTTCCGCGCCGCCTGTGAAACCGCGCCAATCCTGATCCAACAAGATGAGCTGATCGTCGGCCATCCGTGCGGCAAACCGCGTGCCGGGGCGTTCTCACCGGATATCGCCTGGCGCTGGGTGCGTGACGAACTGGACACCATGGGCACCCGCCCGCAGGATCCGTTCGTTATCTCCGAGGCCGACAAGAAGACGATCCGTGAAGAGATCGTACCGTTCTGGGAAGGCCGTTCGCTCGATGAGATCTGTGAAGCACAGTACCGCGAAGCGGGCGTTTGGGCCTTCAGCGGCGAAACCTTTGTCAGCGACCTCTCCTACCACCAGATTAACGGCGGCGGCGACACCTGCCCAGGCTATGACATCCTGCTGTTTACCAAAGGGATGAACGGTATCAAGGCCGATGCCCAGCAGCACCTCGCGGCGCTGAGCATGGAAAACCCGGCGGATATCGACAAGATCTACTTCTACAAAGCGGCCATTGAAACCTGTGACGGCGTGGTGGCCTACGCCAAACGTATCGCCGACAAGGCCCGTGAACTGGCTGCCGTTGAGCAAGATCCGGCACGCCGTGCGGAACTGCTGACCATCGCAGAAACCAACGAGAACGTCCCTGCCAACCCACCGAAGACCCTGCAAGAAGCGCTGCAAAGCATCTGGACGGTAGAGTCACTGTTTGAAGTGGAAGAGAACCAGACCGGGCTGTCGCTGGGCCGTCTGGATCAGTATTGCTACCCGATGTACCAGGCCGATATCGAATCTGGCCGCCTGACGCAGGAACAGGCGTTGGAACTGTTGCAGGCCTTCATCATCAAGTGTGCCGAACTGATGTGGATGTCCAGCGAACTGGGCGCCAAGTACTTCGCCGGTTACCAGCCGTTTATCAACCTGACCATCGGCGGGCAGAAGCGCAGCGGCGGCGATGCCTGTAACGATTTGACCTACCTGATCATGGACGCCGTGCGCTTTGTCAAAGTGTACCAGCCGTCACTGGCCTGTCGTATCCATAACCAGTCGCCACAGAAGTACATGGAGAAGATCGTCGACGTGGTGAAAGCGGGTATGGGCTTCCCGGCCTGCCACTTTGATGATTCCCACATCAAGATGATGCTGCGCAAGGGCTTCGACTTTGAAGATGCGCGCGACTACTGCCTGATGGGCTGCGTAGAGCCGCAAAAATCCGGCCGCATCTATCAGTGGACCTCTACCGGTTATACCCAGTGGCCGATCGCCATCGAGTTCGTGCTCAACCGTGGCCGCATGGTGCTGTTCGACAGCTATCAAGGCTTGGATACCGGTGAGCTGAGCACCCTGAAAACCTACGAAAAGTTCGACAATGCGGTGAAGGCGCAGATCGCGCACATCGTCAAACTGTCGGCTATCGGTACCGTGATCAGCCAGCGTGTCCACCGCGACGTGGCACCAAAACCACTGATGTCGTTGCTGGTGGAAGGCTGTATGGAACAGGGTAAAGACGTGGCCGCCGGTGGCGCGGTGATCAACCACGGCCCAGGGCTGATCTTCTCCGGCCTGGCGACCTATGTCGACTCCATGGCCGCGATCCGCAAGTTGGTGTATCAGGATGGCAAATACACCCTCGAGCAGATCCGTGACGCGCTGCTGGCCAACTTTGAAGGCTTTGAACAGCTGCGCCGCGACTGTCTGAACGCGCCGAAGTACGGCAATGACGATGACACGGTCGATCAGTACGCGCTGGACATCACCGAGTGGACCGAGCGCGAGTGCCGCAAGTACAAGATGCTCTACTCCACGCTGAGCCACGGCACCCTGTCGATTTCCAACAACACGCCGATCGGTGAACTGACTGCCGCAACGCCAAACGGCCGCTTGGCCTGGATGCCACTCTCCGACGGGATCAGCCCGACGCAGGGCGCGGACAAACAGGGCCCAACCGCCATCATCAAGTCCGTCAGCAAGATGAACGTGGAAACCATGAACATCGGCATGGTGCACAACTTCAAGTTCCTCAAAGGGCTGCTCGATACCCCGGAAGGCAAGAACGGGTTGATCACCCTGCTGCGTACCGCGTCCATTCTGGGCAACGGCCAGATGCAGTTCAGCTACGTGGATAACGAAGTGTTGAAGCAGGCGCAGGTGGAGCCAGAGAAATATCGCGACCTGATCGTCCGTGTGGCCGGTTACAGCGCCTACTTCGTCGAGCTATGCAAAGAAGTGCAGGACGAGATCATAAGCCGTACGGTCATTGAGAAGTTCTAATACCCGTCGTCTTTCAAGCCACAGCGTTGTTACCTGCACTTACTCACCCCAGTCACTTACTAAAAGTAAGCTCCTGGGGATGAGTAAGCTTGGTGCCTAGCTGTGACTCGAAATCCATAGGGTATTAACTAGCCCTAAATTATTGAGGAAGCGCTCACGATGAATAACACGCTGGAGAAAAAGGGTCGGATATTCAATATCCAGAAATACTCGATCTATGACGGAGACGGTATTCGCACCCTGATTTTTTTCAAAGGTTGTAACATCCTCTGCGCCTGGTGCGCCAACCCCGAGGGGCTCACCAGCAATTTCCAGGTGATGTATTCACATGATAAGTGCGTTGACTGTGGGCAATGTGTCAGCGTCTGCCCGGTGGGGATCCACTCCCAGATCCAGAATGCACAAGGCGATCTCAAGCACCATCTCGATCGCAACATAGACTGCATCGGTTGCCGCAAGTGCGAAGAAGTCTGCATCTCTGGCGCGCTGGACATCATGGGCAAGGACGTCACGGTGCAAGAGTTGATGGATATCATCCTGCAGGACGTCGATTTCTATCATGCCTCCGGCGGTGGCGTCACCCTGGGCGGTGGCGAACTGAGTCTGCAAACCGACTTTGCGGCCGCGCTGCTGACCGAATGCAAAAAACAGATGATCAACACCGCCATCGAAACTAATGGTACCACCACCTTAGCCAATTATGAAAAGCTGGCGACCTGCACCGATATGTTCCTGTTCGACATCAAGCATATCGATAGCGCGCGGCATAAAGCATTATTTGGCGTCGGCAACGAGGGCGTAAAAAGAAACCTGGAGCGCCTGGTGGAACTGGGCAGCCATATCGTGGTGCGCATGCCTTTGGTACGCGGCTATAACGATTCTTACGATGCCATCACCGGTGCCATTGACTATGTCATGGCCCTGGCACGCAAAGGCAATATCAGCCGCATCGACGTTTTACCTTATCACCAACTGGGTAAAAACAAATACCAGCGGCTCGACATGATCTATCCGGTCAAAGACGACCCAAGTTACAGCAATGAAGAACTGGACCAACTGGCGGCTTTTTTCCAGCGCTTTGACTTTGATATCCGCCTGGTAAGGCACTAAGGAGATTGAGATGAACTTAAGCCTGGGAGTGATTGAAACCTATGGCCTGACCGCCGCGATCCACGCGGCCGATGCGGCCTGTAAATCCGCTGCGGTAACGGTGCTGGGGTACAAGAAGATTGGTTCCGGCCTGGTTAGCGTGTTCTTTGCCGGGGAAATCAGCGCGGTGAAAACCGCCATCGACAGCGGTGTGGCAGTGATCAAACAACCGGCGTTTATCAAAGGCCAGTTGGTGATTGCCCGCCCGGAAAAACAGGTTGTCGCGCTGCTGACCGGGCTGAAAGGCAAGGAGCTTACGCCGCCAGCGGCCAAAGTACAGCAAGAAACACCTGCGCCAGTAGCAGAAGTGGCCGCCCCGCAGGCAGAGGCCGCAGCGCCGGTAGTCGAAGCCCCTGTTGCCGATAACAAACCCGCACGCACCGGCGGCAAGAAAGAGTCTAAATAACCGTACAGCTTCTGAGATCGGGTAGGAATAACAGTATGTTTAATGAGTCGTTACTGGAAAGGATCCGCCATAACCTGGCAGAGAACTATTCTTCTCCCACCGGCATCGCCATCCCGGTTGGGGTTTCAAACCGGCATGTCCATCTGTCGCAGCAGGATATTGAAACGCTGTTTGGTGCCGGTTATCAGTTGACGCCATGCAAAGAGCTACGCCAGCCTGGGCAGTTCGCCGCGAAAGAGTGCGTGATGATCGTCGGCCCGAAAGGCTCGCTCTCCAAGGTGCGGGTGCTGGGGCCAGCACGTGATTGCACTCAGTTGGAAATCTCCAAGGCGGACTGCTTTACCTTGGGGCTGAAGGCTCCGGTACGCGAATCCGGCAATCTGAACGCCTCCGGTGACGCCATGTTGGCTGGCCCGGCGGGCTACGTTTCGCTGCATTCACAGGTGATTTGTGCCCAGCGCCATATCCATATGAACCCGCAGGATGCCGCCAGGTTAGGCGTGCAGAACGGGCAGAAGGTGCGGGTGAAAGCGGCAGGTGTGCGTGGGTTGATCTTTGACGAAGTCATCGTGCGGATCAAAGCCAGTTTTGCGCTGGAGCTGCACATTGATACCGATGAAGCCAACGCCGCCGGGCTGGCTTCCGGTGACAACGTGGTTATCGTTCCCTAAGGCGGCAATTATGATGCAACGTGAAATCATCGATAAGTTGGTCAGTGAAGTGCTCTCACGGATGCGGCCACGGGCGTTGGTGTTGTTAACCGCAGCGGATGGTTACCACGAAATTATCCGAGCGCGCTTGCAGCACTGCCAGGCGTTCTCGCCGGTGATCCTGTTTAGCGATAATGCCCGGAAGTTTCACGCAGAAGCAGATTGGAGCCAACTGGGGCCGATAACTTCGCTGGCGGAAATCAGCCAAACTGGCGCGTTGGATAATATTGAGCGGGTATTAATTCCTTTTCTCGATTTCGCGACGGCGGCGGAAGTGGCCAACGGTTTATTACAGTCTGATGCTGCCCGGTTTATTCATCTGGCTCGCATGAGCGGCAGGCCAATAATGGCACTGGATTATAACTGCAACCCGACCAGCGAATTAAATCAGCTAAAAGGCCTGAGCCGTGCCCCACAGGCAGATTATCTGCCAAAACTGGCGGCCCAGGGCATTGAGCTCTGTACGTTGGATCGGATGCTATCGGCCCAGCCAGCCGCCACGGAGCCGTTGGCAGCGCCGCCACAGGCTTACGTAACGCTAAGCGAACTCAAGCGGCTCAATGGTCGTTCACCACCGGGAGCCAAGCTGACCGATTTGGCATTGGAATATAGCCGAGGAAAAAAATAATACAGAACTAGGTGAGGGCTTTTACCCCGAAGAGAGGCCCCTCACCCTAACCCTCTCCCACAGGGAGAGGGGACCGATCGAGTGAACCTGAAAGCTCGGTAAAACACCTTGGATAAGTGGGCGATCGAGTGGATATGAAAACTCGGTGACGCTCCTTGGATAAGTGGGCGATCGAGTGGATCTGAAAACTCGGTGACGTTCCTTGGATAAGTGGGTGATCGAGTGGATCTGAAAACTCGGTGAAACACCTCGGATAGTGGGCGAACGAGTGGATCTGAAAACTCGGTGACGCTCCTTGGATGAGTGGATGATCGAGTTTGCTGAGGTTACCTCTTTATTGCCAAAAGAGCAGGAGCTAACAGCTCCCTCTCCCTGTGGGAGAGGGTTGGGGTGAGGGGTAATTAATATAAGTCTCAAAATTTCACTTTATATCAATAATTATTTATCAGGAGCGAACTCTATGTCTACCAAAGCAAAAGCATGGGTATGGATGTTATTGGTCATCTTCTCCGAGACCTCGGCCACCTCTACCTTAAAAATGTTTGATAACAGCGAAGGTACCACCAAGACGTTATTACTCGGCTTGATCGTAGTGTTGTACTGCGTTTGTTATTACTCGTTATCCAACGCGGTAAAATACATCCCTGTCGGCCTGGCTTACGCCACCTGGTCAGGTACCGGGATTTTACTGGTCTCAAGCCTGGGCATGGTGTTTTACGGCCAGCACCCTGATATGCCAGCCATTATCGGCATGATCGTGATTGCCAGCGGCATCGTGATCATGAACCTCTTCTCCAAAATGGGCTCCTCCGAAGAATAAGGGTATCAACTATGTTTAATATTGGCTTCTTGTGGCTGGCTCTGTCGATCGGTTCAGAAATCACCGGGACCTCGATGATCAAAAAAACCAACAACTTTAAAAAGCTGGGGCCTTCGGTACTGGTGATTAGCGCTTACTGCCTGTGCTATTTTGCCCTGACCAAGGCGATGGGGTTTATCCCGGTGGGCGTCGCCTACTCGCTGTGGTGCGGCTTTGGCATCGTCGGGGTGACCTTCGTTTCCATGCTGCTCTACAAGCAGAAACCGGATCTCCCTGCTATCTTCGCCATGGCGCTGATCATCGGCGGTGGCGTCATTATGAATATCTTCTCGCAGATGTAAGATCTCAGCCCCCTATAGCGCAGCGACAACGTTGCGCTTTTTTTTTGATGCGCTATAGTTATGCGCATAAATTATGTTCAGGAGGTACTATGGGAACCGTTTCAGTAATAAAAAAACGCAATACTAACGTGTACTTAAGTGTCGACCTGATTGAACAGGCTAAAGCATTAGACCTTAACTTATCGGCTACACTAAACCACGCCTTAGAACTCGCAGTGAAGAAGGGGCAACGTGAACGTTGGTTAGCGGAAAATCGTGCTGGTCTTGAAGCATTGAATGGCTTCGTTGAGGAGAACGGCCTTTTTTCTGATGATGCTGACTTTGGTGTCCTGTAATGAAACAATTTTCTGTTTATAAAAATCAATCTAAAAACAAAAAAAACTATCCTTTCTTTATCGTTGTTCAGTCCGATTTACTCGATCACCTTAGCACTCGTTTGGTCATGCCCTTGGCTTTAAAGCATGCAACAAACTCACAGGTCAAAACACTGACTCCTGTTTTGTCTGTGGATCAACAAGATTACGTGATCCTTACTAGTTTACTGACGACTACGGATGTCAAAAATCTTAATGCAGATTGCCTGGTTACCAATGCAGCCCATCTGCGTGATGAGCTGGTTGCGGCCATCGACCTGTTAGTTTTGGGCATTTGAAAAACTGCCCCACTAACTATGAACAAATTGGACCTGTTCAACAAAGAGGTGGAAGGAACGGTTATTTCTGTTTCAGCAACAGGCCTGAAAGCAACGCCCCAAGATCGGCGGCATGCTGAATAGAGGTATATGCAGGCTAATGATTTGATACCGCATAATCCTGTCATGTAACAGTTGCGGCAACGTATTTTGCAAGACAATATCTAATTTCGGAACGCTGTTTCATTATTAGGGATAAATCATGCAAAGAAATATCAAGTCATTATCAGCTATGGCGATTTTTCTGCTGGCCCTGACGGGTTGTGATAACTCGGATGGTAGTGTCGCCTCTCCCGTTGAGCCAGTTAAACCCGTTGTTCCCCCCGAAACTGAGAAACCTGTCGCTGACCGCAGTGGTGCCTGGCCAGCCTCAGCCCTTAACGATCCAGAATTGGCCGGGAAAGAACCGGTAATGCCTGAAGTCTGCCAAACACTCTCAGCCGAACTGAACCAGAATGCCAAAGGGCTACTGGATGAAGCCATTGATGCTGACGTGAATAATTCCCAACCCGATACCCACCGTATTCAAGCCGCGATCGACGCCTGCAACACCGGTGCCGTAAAACTGGTCGCAGGCAGCAACGAAGAGAATGCGTTCTTGAGCGGCCCACTTACGCTAAAAAGTGGCGTCACGCTCTGGGTAGATCAAGGGATCACCCTGTTTGCCTCACGTAGCCCGGTGGATTACCAGATTGCCGGTAAGAATAACTGCGGCGAAACCGCCAGTGCCGATAATGGCTGTAACGCATTGATTACCGCCACCGATACAATAAACAGCGGCGTGATTGGTGAAGGTATCATCGACGGACGAGGGGGAGCAGTGCTCACCAGCGGAAAATATGCCGATATCCTAACCTGGTGGGATGTGGGCGCATTAACCAAAACCGTTTCCGGCGCCAATCAGAACAACCCGCGGCTAATTCAGGTCACCAACAAGAATTCCGCCAAGCCGACCAGCCAGAACTTCACGCTGTATAAGATCACCTTACAGAATGCGCCCAAATTCCACTTTGTCCCCAGTGGGGTCAATGAAGTGGTCGTCTGGGGCGTGAAGGTGTTAACTCCTTCACTGGCCTATACGGTTCCAGGCTATGATTGCCCTAAAGGGACAACCCCTGCGACATCGGGTTCCCCTAACTATACCCGAGCAAGCACCTGCTTTACCCCGGATACGACCAAGAACACCGACGCGATCGATCCTGGCCAATCGCAGAATGTCCTGATTGCCTATAACCACATCAGTACCGGTGATGACGGTATCGCCATCAAAGCCCATAGCAGCAATGCCTGTGTCCCACCGATTGCCGAAAAGTATGCAGGGCAGTTGCCTATTTATACCGTCAGCAACGTCAAAATTCTGCATAACCGCCTCTACTTCACCCATGGCATGTCAATCGGCAGTGAAACCGACTGCGCGGTCAAAGACGTGGAAATTCGGGATATGAGCATTGACGGCCATGATGCTGGCTTTGCCGTCGGCGTGCGTATCAAAACCGATATGAGCGTTGGAGGAGAAGTGAGGAACATCAACTATGATGGTATTTGCATCCGCCGCGCTCAGGAAGCGCTGACCATAGATACCTACTACAGCAAAAAAACCGGACAGGCCTACCCCGATATTCAAGATGTCACCATCAAAAATTACCACTATGTGGATACGCCAGACTCCATTTATAACGGAGATAACGTTCGGGTCACCTTACGCGGCTTCAGCTCTGATGGCCAAGATCTGCCATTAAGAAATATTGTGCTCGATAACACCGTGTTTGACAGCTCACCACAGTTGGCTAGCAAAGCCTCGGCAACAATCCCTGCCGCGCCTTCTTATGCTCAGATCCTGATGGGACCTGGCCCGGTATCCCTGGCGGACCTGCTGTTGGAAGCCGCGGACAACGGTGCCGCAGAGTTTGAAGTGCTGGATAACCGTAATGGATCCGAAGAGCCTTACGATTGCAGCGAAGCCTTTGCACTGTTCCCTTCTAGCGCCTCTGCACTCTAAGCGAAAAACGGGTAGGATCTCTCCCACCCGTCTTTCCTCTGCTGCGGTGACTAATACATCGCGGCTTTGATTTGCATACAGGCCCAGTCTATTGGGCCTGACTATTTCCGCTTCAGCAGCAGCACAAGGCTAATTAACAGGAACAGCAAGCTTGGCAACAGGGCACCCAGAATTGGCGGCATGCTGTACACCATGCTCAGCGGGCCGAAGATCTGATCCAGCACGTAGAACAGGAAGCCGAAGCTGATACCGATCACCACTCGCACGCCCATTGGCACGCTACGCAGCGGGCCAAAGATAAACGACAGCGCCATCAGCATCATCACCGCCACCGACAGCGGCGAGAAGATCTTGCTCCACATATTCAGCTGGTAACGGCTAGCCTCCTGGCCACTCTGCTTGAGGTACTTCACATAGTTGTGCAAGCCGCTGATGGAAAGCGAGTCCGGATCCAACGCCACCACGCCCAGCTTGTCCGGCGTCAGGTTGGTTTTCCACACCCCGGTTAGCGTCTGGGTACTGGTGACCTGATTCGGATTGGTCAAATCGGAGGTATCCACCTGCGAAAGCTGCCACGCGCCATCTTCAAAATCTGCGGTACCGGCATAGCGGACCGTCTCTAACCGACGCTGATCGTTGAAGTGGTAAATGTTGACGCCAGCCAGCTCTTTTTCACCCGCCACCCGTTCGATGTAGATAAAGTCATTGCCGTCCTTCGCCCACAGGCCGCTCTTGGTAGAGAGCAGCGAGCCACCATACATCTGCTGCGCACGATAGTTACGCGCCATCTGTTCGCCCTGCGGTGCCACCCATTCGCCGATTGCCATTGTCAGCAAGACCAGCGGAATAGCGGTTTTCATCACCGAACCGGCAATCTGCAGCCGGGTGAAGCCAGAAGCCTGCATCACCACCAGTTCGCTACGCGTAGCCAAGGTGCCCAAACCGAGCAATGCCCCTAGCAACGCCGCCATCGGGAAGAAGATCTCAATATCCTTTGGTACGCTGAGCAGGGTATACACCCCCGCGCCAAATGCCGAGTATTCACCCTGCCCGACTTTACGCAGTTGATCGACGAACTTGATGATGCCGGAAAGCGAAACCAGCATGAACAGCGTCATCATGATGGTGTTGAAAATCGTTTTACCGATATAACGGTCCAGTACACCAAACATCAGGCCGCTCCTCTCAGGCGTGCACGCAGTTTGCGCATCGGCACGGTATCCCACAGGTTAAGTGCCAGAGCAATCGCGAAGTACGCCAGGTTCACCAGCCACATCCACACCAGCGGATCCAGCTTGCCCTTACCGGCATTGGAACGCAGCGAGGTCTGCAGCAGGAAGAAGATCAGATACAGCAGCATCGCTGGCAACATGCTCAGCACACGGCCTTGGCGCGGGTTGACCACGCTGAGCGGCACCACCAGCAGCGCCATCAGCACCACAGAAACGACCAGCGTCAGACGCCAGTGGAATTCGGCGCGCGCATCCGGTTCATTCGATTCCCACAGTGTGCGCATCGACATCTGCTCGGACTGGGTATTATCGATAGTGACCGACTGATGGCCGATAACCGCTTTATAGTCGGTGAAGTCGGTAATGCGGAAATCACGCAGCAATGCGGTGCCTTCAAACCGGGTGCCTTTGTCCAGCGTGACAACCTGCGATCCGTCGCGGCCCTGATTGATCATTCCATGCTCGGCCACTACCACCGAAGGGCGTTGGTTACCGTTCGGGCGTAGCTGCGCCAGGAACACGTCGTTGAAGGTGTTACCCTTTACGCTACCGACAAACAGTACGGCGTTACCATCCTGTGAGGGCTGGAACTGCCCTTCAGCCAGCCCGGCAATGCTGGGGTTGGCTTTGGCTTCGGCAATCACTTCGTCCTGATGGCTGGCCGCCCATGGCCCGACCCAGAAGACGTTTACCGCAGCCACTGCCGAGGTAAAGATCGCTAACACCATAGCGGCAATGATCAGGGTTCGTTTACCCAGGCCGCAGGCGTGCATAACGGTGATTTCGCTTTCGGTATACAACCGACCAAGCGTCATCAAGAGGCCAAGAAACAGGCTTAAGGGCAAGATTAGCTGCGCCATCTTCGGCACACCCAATGCAAGCAGGGATAAGACTAAATTTGTCGGGATATTGCCGTCTACCGCATCACCTAACACCCTGACCAGGTTCTGACAAAAGAAGATCAGAAGCAGGATAAACAGGATGGCAATTTGGCTCTTCAGCGTTTCCCGTACCAGATATCTAATGATGATCACGCTTATTACGCCTGTGAAAACTTGTCTTTTTGCAGGAAAATCGATAGTTTCATCGCTAATCCGCCATTTTTTCTCATCATGTGGCAACCTTCACAGCTAAAATAGTATTAGAACATCAAGCTGTTTGGCCTTCCTATAGGAACAGACCTATAGTAGCCAAAACAGAACGTTTACGCCGTTCAGGTTAACCTAGTTAGTTAACTCAATGACGGAAGATCTTGGCGGAGCAGATCATTCTAGCCGTAGCTTTCGTCGTTGTCTTTAAGATTCAGGAGAGTGCATGGAGTTCAGTGTAAAAAGCGGTAGCCCGGAAAAACAGCGCAGCGCCTGTATTGTAGTTGGTGTTTTCGAACCACGCCGCCTGTCACCTATCGCAGAACAGCTCGACAAAATCAGTGATGGTTATATCAGCGCACTACTGCGCCGGGGCGAACTGGAAGGCAAAGTCGGGCAGACGTTACTGCTGCACCATGTGCCGAACATTCTCTCCGAACGCATCCTGCTGATTGGCTGTGGCAAAGAGCGCGAGCTCGATGAACGCCAGTACAAGCAGGTGATCCAGAAAACCATCAATACCCTTAACGACACCGGTTCCATGGAGGCCGTCTGCTTCCTGACCGAGCTGCACGTCAAAGGCCGCAATACTTACTGGAAGGTGCGCCAGGCGGTAGAAACTGCCAAAGAAACGCTCTACACCTTCGATCAGTTGAAGAGCAACAAGGTGGAGCCACGTCGCCCGCTGCGTAAAATGGTGTTCAACGTGCCAACCCGCCGCGAACTGACCAGCGGTGAACGCGCCATCCAGCACGGCCTGGCCGTGGCTTCCGGCATCAAGGCCGCCAAAGATCTCGGCAATATGCCACCAAACATCTGTAATGCCGGTTATCTGGCCTCACAGGCACGTCAGTTGGCCGATGCCTTCAGCACCCACATCACCACCCGCGTCATCGGCGAACAGCAGATGAAAGAGCTGGGGATGAACGCCTATCTGGCGGTCGGTGCCGGTTCGCAAAATGAATCGCTGATGTCGGTGATGGAATATAAGGGAAATCCTAACCCGGACGCTAAGCCGATCGTGCTGGTAGGCAAAGGGTTGACCTTCGATTCCGGCGGCATCTCGATCAAACCGGCCGACGGCATGGACGAGATGAAATACGACATGTGCGGTGCGGCTACCGTATACGGCGTCATGCGTGTGGTGGCAGAACTGAACCTGCCGCTGAACGTGATCGGCGTGTTGGCTGGCTGTGAAAACATGCCCGGCGGACGTGCCTATCGCCCAGGCGATGTGTTGACCACCATGTCGGGCCAGACGGTAGAAGTGCTGAACACCGACGCCGAAGGCCGCCTGGTGCTGTGCGATACCCTCACCTACGTGGAACGTTTCGAGCCAGAGCTGGTGATTGATATCGCCACCCTGACCGGTGCCTGCGTGATCGCACTGGGTCACCACATCACCGGCCTGATGTCGAACCACAACCCGCTGGCTCACGAGCTGATCGGCGCTTCCGAGCAATCGGGTGACCGTGCGTGGCGCTTGCCGATGAGCGATGAGTATTACGAGCAGCTGGATTCCAACTTTGCGGATATGGCCAACATCGGCGGCCGCCCAGGTGGTGCCATCACCGCCGCGTGCTTCCTTTCACGCTTTACCCGCAAGTACAGCTGGGCGCACCTGGACATCGCCGGTACCGCCTGGCGCTCCGGCAAGGCCAAAGGGGCCACTGGCCGCCCGGTAGCCCTGCTGGCGCAGTTCCTGCTCAATCGTGCTGGTCTAAACGGCGACGATTAAATCCGCGCGGTAATTCAGGTATAATCACCGAGGGCACAGCACGCTGTGCCCTTACATTTTTTGGCCACGGTGAATTGAATCATGAAACAGGCAACGTTCTACCTTCTTGAACACGCAGAACCCGCTGGTGCGCTCAGTGCACACGAGGCTGTGGCCTGTGCCGTTGCCGCCGAAAGATGGCGCGCTGGCAAGCGGATACTGATCGCCTGTGAAAGCCAGGAGCAGGCCCAGCGGCTGGACGAAGCCCTGTGGCAACGTGAGCCACACCAATTTGTACCGCACAACCTGGCAGGCGAAGGGCCAAACTTTGGCGCCCCGGTCGAGCTGTGCTGGCCAGGTAAACGCGGCAATGCCCCGCGCGATCTGCTGATCGCCCTGCTGCCGCAGTTTGCAGATTTTGCTACTGCTTTCCATGAAGTGGTAGACTTCGTCCCTTACGAAGACACCTTGAAACAGTTGGCGCGCGAACGTTACAAAGCCTATCGCAGCGTCGGCTTCCATTTGACCACGGCCACGCCGCCAACTAACTGAACCTTGAAATAAAAATGGAAAAGACCAACACCGATCTCGATACCGCCTATGACCCAACCCAGATCGAACAGAAGCTGTACGATCACTGGGAAAGCCAGGGCTATTTCAAACCGAATGGCGATACCAGCCAGGAAAGTTTCTGCATCATGATCCCGCCGCCGAACGTTACCGGCAGCCTGCATATGGGCCACGCGTTCCAGCAGACCATCATGGACACCATGACCCGCTACCAGCGCATGCAGGGTAAAAATACCCTGTGGCAAGCCGGTACCGACCATGCCGGTATCGCGACCCAGATGGTGGTTGAGCGCAAGATCGCCGCAGAAGAAAATAAAACTCGCCATGATTATGGCCGCGACGCGTTTATCGACAAAATCTGGCAGTGGAAGGACGAGTCCGGCGGCACCATCACCCGCCAGATGCGCCGTCTGGGCAACTCCGTGGATTGGGAGCGCGAGCGCTTCACTATGGATGAAGGCCTGTCCAACGCGGTGAAAGAAGTGTTTGTCCGCCTGTACAAAGAAGACCTGATCTACCGTGGCAAACGCCTGGTGAACTGGGATCCAAAACTGCGCACCGCCATCTCCGATCTGGAAGTGGAAAACCGCGAGTCCAAAGGTTCCATGTGGCACCTGCGCTATCCGCTGGCCGATGGGGCAAAAACGGCGGAAGGCAAAGACTACCTGGTAGTAGCCACCACCCGTCCGGAAACCGTGCTGGGTGATACCGGCGTAGCGGTAAACCCGGAAGATCCACGCTACAAAGATCTGATTGGCAAAGAGATCATTCTGCCATTGGTGGGCCGCCGCATCCGCATCGTGGGTGACGAGCACGCCGATATGGAGAAAGGCACCGGCTGCGTGAAAATCACCCCGGCGCACGACTTCAACGACTATGAGGTTGGTAAGCGTCACGGCCTGCCGATGATCAACATCCTGAGCTTCGACGGTGACATCCTCGAAGTGGCAGAGGTGTTCGACACCCTGGGCGAAGCCAGCACCGCCTACAGCGGCGAGCTGCCAGCCCAGTTCCGTGGCCTGGAGCGCTTTGCTGCGCGTAAAGCCGTGGTTGCCGCCTTTGACGAACTCGGCCTGCTGGAAGAGATCAAACCTCACGACCTGACCGTACCTTACGGCGACCGTGGCGGCGTGGTTATCGAGCCAATGCTGACCGACCAATGGTACGTGCGTACCGCACCGCTGGCGAAAGTCGCGGTGGAAGCGGTTGAGCAAGGTGAGATCCAGTTCGTGCCCAAGCAGTACGAAAACATGTACTTCAGCTGGATGCGCGATATCCAGGACTGGTGTATCTCCCGTCAGCTGTGGTGGGGCCACCGCATCCCGGCCTGGTACGACGCCGAAGGCAAAGTGTACGTTGGCCGCACCGAAGAAGAAGTGCGCCGCGAAAACAACCTGGGTGCCGACGTGGCGTTGAACCAGGACGAAGACGTGCTGGATACCTGGTTCTCCTCCGGCCTGTGGACCTTCTCGACCCTGGGTTGGCCAGAGCAGACTCCAGATCTGAAGACCTTCCACCCGACCAGCGTGCTGGTCAGCGGCTTCGACATCATCTTCTTCTGGATTGCCCGCATGATCATGCTGACCATGCACTTCGTCAAAGATGAAAACGGCAAACCGCAGGTTCCGTTCAAGACCGTGTACATGACCGGCCTGATCCGCGACGACGAAGGGCAGAAGATGTCGAAGTCGAAGGGTAACGTCATCGATCCGCTGGATATGGTTGACGGTATCTCGCTGGAAGACCTGCTGGAGAAACGTACCGGCAACATGATGCAGCCGCAGCTGGCAGAGAAAATCCGCAAGCGCACCGAGAAGCAGTTCCCGAACGGCATCGAACCGCACGGCACCGACGCCCTGCGCTTCACCCTGGCAGCACTGGCCTCTACTGGCCGTGACATCAACTGGGACATGAAGCGCCTGGAAGGCTACCGCAACTTCTGTAACAAGCTGTGGAACGCCAGCCGCTTTGTACTGATGAACACTGAAGCGCACGACTGCGGCTTCAACGGTGGCGAAATGCAGCTCTCCTTGGCCGACCGCTGGATCCTGGCCGAATTCAACCGCACGGTGAAAGCCTACCGTGAGGCGCTGGACACCTATCGCTTCGATATCGCGGCAGGCATCCTGTACGAATTCACCTGGAACCAGTTCTGCGACTGGTATCTGGAATTGACCAAACCGGTCGTGATCAACGGCAGCGAAGCGGAACAGCGTGGCACACGTAATACGCTGATCACCGTGCTGGAAGCGTTGCTGCGCCTGGCGCACCCAATCATTCCATTTATCACCGAAACCATCTGGCAGCGCGTCAAGCCTCTGACCGGTGAAACCGCAGACACCATCATGCTGCAGCCGTTCCCGGCCTTCGATGCCGCGCTGGAAGACCAGCAGGCATTGAACGATCTGGAATGGATCAAGCAGGCGATCATCGCGGTGCGTAACATCCGCGCCGAGATGAACATCGCGCCAAGCAAACAGCTGGAAGTGCTGCTGCGTAACGCCAATGGTGATGCCCAACGCCGCGTACAGGAAAACCAGAGCTTTATCGAACGCCTGGCACGCCTGAGCTCTATCACCCTGCTGCCTGCAGGCGAGAAAGGCCCGGTTTCGGTCACCAAGCTGGTAGATGGTGCCGAACTGCTGATCCCGATGGCTGGCTTTATCGACAAGGATGCGGAAATCGCGCGCCTGTCGAAAGAGATGGGCAAGCTGGATGGTGAGATCGCGTCTATCGAAGGCAAGCTGTCCAACGAAGGCTTTGTGGCTCGCGCACCGGAAGCGGTGGTGGCCAAAGAGCGTGAGCGTCTGGCAGCCTGTAAAGAAGGTAAGCTGAAGCTACAGGAACAGCAGGCGACTATCGCCGCACTGTAATTCTGCAAACTACCGATCAAAAACAGCGGGTGATTTTTCCCCGCTGTTTTTTTATCGGCATTGCCAAGAGCCAGGCTTAAGTGTTATTACAAAGTATTATTGATGCGGTGCATTCCGTAATAACAACGAAATTCCTGGTCCCCTCAGGTTCCCTTTGATGGTGAGTGTAAACATGACAACAGCCACCCCAGTGCGCCTTCTGGTGCGCCCAATCACGGCCGACGATAATGCCGCTATTGCTCACGTCATTCGCGAAGTCTCCGCCGAGCATGGCCTGACGGCGGATAAAGGCTATACCGTTTCCGATCCCAATCTGGACGCTTTATACCAACTCTATAGCCAACCGCGCAGTGCTTACTGGGTGGTGGAGATAGACGGTCAGATTGCCGGTGGTGGTGGCGTTGCGCCGCTGCAGGGCGGTGAGATCGACGTTTGCGAATTACAGAAAATGTATTTCCTGCCGGTGCTGCGTGGCAAAGGTTTGGCAAAACGCCTGGCGCTGCAGGCGCTGGAGTTTGCCCGCCAGCAGGGGTTCGGCCGTTGTTATCTGGAAACGACCGCCACGTTGCAGCAGGCGATCGGTCTGTATGAACATCTTGGTTTTGAGCATATCGGCTGTGCCATGGGCAATACCGGCCACGGCGACTGCGAAGTCACCATGCTGAAGACGCTTTAACCGCCGCAATGGCCCCTCACCCTAACCCTCTCCCACAGGGAGAGGGGACCGAATGTGCCACAACTTAATAACGGTATACACCCTCGATATTCCCCCTGTTACCAATTAACTTCTTTACCTGACAACTGCGCCTATCGGCTCCCTCTCCTTGGGGAGAGGGTTGGGGTGAGGGAGAGAACACATCACTCACACAAAAATTATTAACATCAACACTATTCAAAAATTCGCACGGTAATTTTATATTTCAAACAGTTAAACTGATGCTCAGTTCTGTAATGTAAATTTATTGTGATATTCGTTAATAAATTAACGATCGTGAATTGACCTACCCTTCCTCTGAGTTACTCTGCCATGACAGTCTCCAACCATCACGCACAGGGAACGGTCATGTCAGAAAATAACTTCGATTACATCATTGTTGGCGCAGGCTCGGCGGGTTGCGTGCTGGCAGCCCAACTCATCCGCCGTACTCAGGCCCGCATCCTGCTGCTGGAAGCCGGTGGCGACGACAATAATCTGTTTATCAAAATGCCCGCCGGGGTCGCCAAGATCATCGCCAAGAAGAGCTGGCCGTATGAAACCGAGCCAGAGCCGCACGCCAATAACCGCCGCATGCAAATCGCCCAGGGCAAGGTGCTGGGTGGCAGTAGCTCGGTCAACGGGATGATCTATCTGCGTGGCCAACCGCAGGATTACGACGGCTGGGCGCAACAGTATGGCTGTACCGGCTGGAGCTATCAGGACGTACTGCCCTATTTTAAACGCGCAGAAGCCAATGAAAGCCTGGCGAATGAATATCACGGCACCGAAGGGTTGTTGCCCGTCAGCGAGAACCGTTATCGCCATCCACTCAGCATGGCATTTATCCGCGCGGGCCAGGAGTTGGACCTGCCCTACCGCAACGACTTTAATGGCGCTAGCCAACACGGCGTAGGGTTCTACCAAACCACCACCCACAATGGAGAACGCGCCAGCACCTCCCGCACCTATCTGCAAGCCGTGCGCGATAACTCGCGGCTAGTGGTGAAACTCAACGCGCTGGTGCATCGCGTCACGTTCGAAAACAACGTGGCAACTGGAGTGGTCTACAGCCTGAACGGTGGCAATGAGATCGTCGCCCACGCCAGCCAGGAAGTGATCCTTAGCGCCGGGGCGATTGGCTCACCGAAGATCCTGATGCTGTCCGGCATTGGTCCGCGCGAACATCTGGAGCAGTTGGGTATTACGCCGCTGGCCGATCTGCCGGTAGGCAAAAACTTCCACGATCATCTGCATATGTCGATTAACGTCAGCACCCGCGAACCAGTCAGCCTGTTCGGTGCCGATCGGGGATTACAGGCGTTACGCCACGGTGCAGAGTGGCTGGCGTTTCGCAGCGGTGTGTTGACCTCTAACGTACTGGAGGGGGCCGCCTTTGCAGACTCCCTGGGTAATGGCAGGCCAGACGTGCAGGTACATTTCCTGCCGATTCTGGACAGTTGGGACGACGTGCCCGGCGAACCGCTACCGGCGATCCACGGCATGTCGCTCAAGGTCGGCTATCTGCAACCCAAAGCGCGCGGTCAGGTGCAGCTACGTAGCCGCAACCCTGCCGATCCGGTCAAGCTCCAGGCCAACTACCTCGGTCATCCAGACGATATCGCGGGCAGCATTCGCGCGGTGAAATTTGGCCTGCGCTTCCTGGAAACCGCCTCTCTCAAGCCGCTGATTAAAGATCTGCTGATGCCACAACCGGCGTGGGTGAACGATGAGGCGCAGATGGAGGAGTTTGTGCGCAACTTCTGCAAGACGGTCTATCACCCAGTGGGTAGTTGCCGGATGGGGCAAAATACGGAGGACTCGGTGACCGACTTGCAGCTAAAAGTGCATGGCTTTGAACGCCTGCGTGTGGTCGACTGTTCGGTGATACCGCAGGTCACCAGCGGCAACACCAATGCCCCAACCATTATGCTGGCCGAGAAGGCGGTGGATTTGATATTGGGTGAATAGCCCAAATAGACAGCAAGCCGATGTTGGCTTGCTGTCAGCTACCCATTGCTGCAAATCACGTTAAAACCCCCCCTATTTACCTCCCCCTAATTCGCCAACAACCAGAAAAAATGTGATTGCGCTCATTAATCCAGCAAAAAGGGTTGAACGCAGGATGAAACACGGCCAATATAATCACAAATGCGAACACGATCCGAATATGCGGACAAAAAGGATAACTAATGAACAGTTTTATCTTCAACAACCCTGTCAAACTTCACGTTGGCCCTGGCAAATTTGCTCTGCTTGGTAGCATCGCTCAACAATACGGGAAGAAAGCACTGTTGGTCGTTTCTGATAACACCAAGTCCACGGGCCTACTCGCTCGGGCACAGGAAACCCTGGCTGCCGCCGGGGTGGCATTTGCCGTCTATGACAAATTTATGCAAAACCCGCTTTCCACACTGGTGGAAGCCGGTGCTGAAATGGCACGCCAGGAGCAATGCGATCTGGTGATTGGTATTGGTGGTGGCAGCGCAATGGATATGGCCAAAGGCATCGCGTTTTGTGCCTGCAATCCAGGCAGCATCTGGGATTATGTGTTTGGCAAAGCCCAGGCACAGAACGCACTGCCAAATATCCTGGTGCCGACCACGGCAGGCACAGGTAGCGAGGCTAACCGTACCGCCGTGTTCACCAACCCGGAAACCCATGATAAAAAAGGCTTGGTTAACCCGTTAATCTACCCGGTCGCCTCGATTGTTGACCCCGAACTGATGCTCACTCTGCCAAAACGCGTGATCGCCGGGCCGGGTGCCGACGTCTTGTTCCATGCCCTGGAGTCATATATCTCCCGGAATGCGCATCCAGTCAGTGAAATGCTCTCGCTGCGTGCGATAACCCTGCTGACACAGAACCTGCCACGCGTGTATGCCGATGTGACCGATTTGGCGGCATGGGAGCAGGTTTGCGTGGCGAGTACGCTTGCCGGAATGGCGATCGACTGTGCCGGTACGGCGCTGCCACATGCTCTGCAACACCCAATGGGCGGACTGCTTGACGTCGTTCATGCAGAAGGGATCGCCGCGGTTTATCCTGCTTTTATGGAATACACCTGGTCGGCCGCCCCCGAAAAATTTGCCGCCATTGCCTATGCCATGGGTGTGGATACTCGCGATATGTCCCTTGAACAAGCCGCTTACAGCAGCGTACAGGCCGTCACGTCATTGCTGTCATCAGTCAATATGCTCCCTTCCTTGACTGAACTGGGGGTGAAAGAAGAACACTTCGACTGGATTATCAATAACGTGCAAACCACCATGAAAGTGGTGCTGGAGAATAATCCACGAGTGCCGGATGCCGACACCCTGCGTGATATTTTACAACGTAGCCTTTAATGAAAAACATCAGCCTCAGCAGCGCTATTTAAAGGAGTGAGCATGTTTATTGTCATTGATTCAGGTTCGTCCACGACACGTATTTATCTGCTGGCATTCGCCGATAGTAAGATTATTGACAAGATCACGATCGGCGAAGGGGTAAACTCCACCGTCACTCATGGAGATAATAATCTATTACGTCAGGAGATGGTGCGTGGCGTAACGGAATTGTTGGCAAGAAACGGCAAGGCTCAGCAGGATATCACCTTTATTATTGCCTCAGGCATGATCACGTCAAACCTGGGTTTGCATGAGGTTCCCCATCTGGTTGCACCGGTCGGGATTGACGAATTGGCACAGCATACTGTGCCATTTGCTGCCAATGAGCTCCTGGCGTTGGATATTCCCGTCATGCTGATCCCTGGCGTTCGTAACCAGACGACTCCCTCATGGGATAATCTCAGCGGCATTGATCTGATGCGAGGTGAAGAGACTCAGGCTGTCGGGTTGCTGTTGGGTTATCAGCCCAAGCTCCCCTGTATCCTGATCGAGCTGGGTTCCACCACAAAATTGATTTCGATTAATCAACAGGGGAAAATTGCCGGCAGTATTACCTCCTTAAGCGGCCAGGTGTATGCAGCAATCCTGAAGCAGACCTTTGTCGCAGCCAGTGTTGCCACCACGCCAGAAGAAGAAGCGCAGGCAAAAATAGAGCCACAGATTATTGATGCTGCCTGCCAGTCCGTGCAGGAGAGCGGTTTATTACGCACAATATTGATGAGCCGATTCTTACAATTCGCGTTTCCGACCACAGCGCCGCAGCGCAAACTCTTCCTTGAAAGCGCCATGGCAGGTGACGATATCAACGTTTTTATTAATGCCCAACACCAGGGGTTTAATTTCCATGGCGAGATATTTTTAATCGGCCATGCGAGACGTTGTGAGATTTACCAGCACATTATTCGACAGCAGTTAAAAATAGATAGCCCACAGCGAATAATTTCCGATGAGCAGCAAATAGATCTGTTAGCGATAACCGGCGCCAGCGCTATTGCTAATACACTCCGCACCCTACGCTGATAATAATAACGAGAATGACATGTATATAATCACTATCGATACCGGCACAACCAACACCAGGGTATGTGCCTGGCAGGACCAACGGCTGTTAGCTGAAGCGGCACGCCCCATCGGCGTACGCGATACCGCCATCTCTGGCAGTACGGCAACGCTGATGAATGGCGTACGCGAAGCCGTTCAGGAAGCCAAAAATCTGGCCACGATACCGGCTGCTGAACGCGTGGTTTACCTATCATCGGGTATGATCACCTCCAACGTGGGATTATGTGAAATTCCGCATTTGTTGGCGCCTGCCGGGCTTGGCGAACTGGCTCAAGGCATGGTCTGCGCCAATCTGCCAGAAATCGCCGAGGAACCCATCTGGTTTGTACCAGGAGTTCGCAATCATGATTCTGCCGTCACGCTGGGTAATGCCGAGCAGATGGACATGATGCGTGGCGAAGAGACTGAAGCTATCGGTGTACTCGCCAGCCTGGACATCCACGGCCCGGCGCTGATTGTGCTGCCGGGTTCACACTCTAAATTCGTCAAGATAGATGCGCAGGACCGCATCGAAGGTTGTGTCACGACACTCGGTGGTGAACTGCTGGACGTGATTACCCGGCATACGATCCTGGCCAACTCCCTGGATCGGCAATTCGCTCAGGAGATTGAAGCCCCAGCCTTGCTGCAAGGTGCGAACCAATGCCGGCAAACGGGCTTGTCCCGCACCTGTTTTTCTGTGCGCGTTCTGGATATGTTCAGCCAACTTACGCTCAACCAGAAAGCCAATGTCCTGTTAGGAGCCGTGCTACAAGATGACCTGCAGGCGGTCAAAAATAGCGAGGCCTTTACGGTTACCCCGGATACTCACGTCGTGGTATGCGGCAAAGACACGCTTAAATTCGCTTTCGCTACTCTCATTGAAAATGACCCGTGGTTTAACGGGAAAGTTACCCTGGCATCGGTAGATCGTTCACTTTCCAGTTCTGGATTATTTGCCCTGGCTCACCACCGACAGATTATTTAATTCCTTTGTATCCTACACAAAATTAAAAGGTCTGATTATGAACACCATCGTTAATGAAAAAGTCATAACAAAAAAACGAGGAAATAAGCGCTGGTTTGTTGTATTCCTCTTATTGATTGGCGGTATTGTCAACTACCTCGATCGTGCCAGCCTCTCTATTGCTGCGCCCGATATGATGAAAGAACTTGAATTATCGAATACGGATATCGGATTGCTGGGTTCGGTCTTTGCGCTGATCTACGCGCTTTGCCAACTTCCTGCTGGTTGGCTGGTTGACCGCTTCGGCCCGAAAAAAGTGTACGGCTGGGCTGTCGGCTTATGGAGCGGTGCTACCATGCTAACCGGTGCTTGTAGCAGTATGGTGACACTGATTTTTGCCCGTGGACTGTTGGGGATAACCGAAGCCCCATGCTGGCCGGGAGCGGCGAAAATTACCGCTTCATGGTTCCCAAAAAGTGAACGTGCGTTGGCAACCGGATTCTGGGATGCCGCGTCCAAATGGGGGCCAGCCATCGCTCCGCCGATCCTGGTCGCTATCATTGTGCCACTCGGTTGGCGTGCGCTATTTTATATTGCTGGGGCAATAGGTTTTATTTTCGTCGTGTTTTTCATCTTCGCCTATCATCAGCCAGAGCAGCACCCTAACATTACCAAAGAAGAGCTGGACTATATTAAAGAAGGCGGTGGCGGCACAGCACAAAAACTGACGGGTGACGCTGAAAAAATCAGCTGGGGCGGTCTGTTTAAATATCGCTGTATCTGGGGAATGATTTTAGGTTGGTTCTGTTATGTGTGGATGATGAATATTTTCACTACATTCTTACCGCTCTATTTAATGAAAACCCAAAACATCCAATTTAAAGAGTTGGGCATTTACGCCAGTATTCCCTATTTCGGTGGGATTGTCGGCGCCATTGCCGGTGGTTACATCTCCAAGTGGCTGGTTGATAAACAGATTTTCACCGAATCCTTAAAAGCCAAGCGTGTCACCATCAGTGTCTCGGCACTGCTGGCTGGCGTCGCTGTTATTGCGGTGCCAATGGTAGATAGCCTGGCCGCCACCCTGACCTTGCTGGTGATTGCCATGGCGCTGCTCTCCTCGCTTTCGGCTACTGGCTGGGCATTACCTGGCGACGTCGCCCCGGCGTCCATGGTGGCCTCGGTTGGCAGCATCCAGAACTTCGGGGGCTATTTTGCCGGATCGTTATCACCGCTAGTGACCGGGTTAATTGCCGATGTCACTGGCTCATACACCTTGGCATTTGTCAGCGGTGGAATTATCGCAGCCTGCGCTGCACTGTGTTATTGGTTCATCGTCAAAGAACCGGTAACCGTAACGGATTGATGTCATCAGGGAGCCCGCTCCCTGATATTTCCCAAGAGGTTATCCATGATTAAACAACGCGTGATTCGCGCCATAGAAGAAACCGGCATGATTGCCATCGTTCGTGGCGTCGCGCCCGAGGGCATTATCCCCCTTGCCAATGCACTGTATGACGGCGGCATCCGAGTCATTGAGGTCACTTGTAACTCGACCCGGCACCTGGAAAGCATCAGCGCGCTTAAGCAGGAGATGGGAGACAGAATGTGTGTAGGCGCGGGGACGGTATTAAATCCGGTAATGGCACAGTTGGTGCTGGACGCCGGTGCCGATTTTGTCCTTTCCCCCGACTTCAACCCCGATGTGGTGATGATGGTGCACGAAAAGCAACGCCTGATGATCCCTGCGGTGATGACACCCTCGGAGATATTGCAGGCCTGCCGCCTGGGGGTAGATTTGTTAAAACTGTTCCCAGCCAACAGCCTCGGCGTTGATTATATGAAAGAGGTGTTAGGGCCGTTGGATAACCTATCCATGATCCCGGTTGGCGGGATTACGCTTGAAAACACCCGCGCATTTGCCAAGGCCGGTGCGTTTGCGATGGGTGTGGGGAGCGCACTGACTAATAAACAATGGATTGAGGCAGGCAACTGGGCAGCAATCACCCAGCAGGCACAAGCCTTTATCCAGGCGTTTCATGAGGGAAAACGGTCCTGACATCAGGACAGACAAGCTACGGTGAACAGCCGTAGCTTGGTTATTATTTAGCAGATCTGTATTCACCCTCGCTACCTCGTTATACTGCCAGCTATAACAATAACGGTGAGGTAAGCCCGTGTCTGAAAAGATAAATCGTTCGGTTGCCCGGGCGTTGGATATGCTGGAGTTGGTCGCAGCAAGCAAAAACGAACTGACCATTACCGAAATCAGCAAGCAACTGGGCATCCCCAAGAGCACTACCTTTGATATTCTCTACACCCTGCTCGATAAAGGTTATCTGGAGCAAGCCAACGAAAAGCAGAAGTCGTTTAAGCTGGGCGTAAAACTGTTCCAGACAGGGGCTTGTTACCTGGAGCAAACGCCTTTCCACAACGTCGCGCATGCAATGCTGGAAAAGCTCGCCGAAATCGCGGGGGAAACCGTGTTTCTGGCGTTGCTCAATAACGATGAGTTGGTGTATTTCGATAAAGTGGAAAGCCCCAACTCCGTCAGAACCTCCGCCAGAATTGGTTCGAACAACCCGCTGTACTGTACCGGCCTGGGTAAAGCGATCCTGGCAACCTTACCTGATGATGAGGTAAAAACCATTTTGGCCCGCACCGGCGGGTTGCAGGCCATCACGCCGTATACCGTGACTGATGAAGCGAAATTTTTCGCGATTTTAAATCAGGCACGCCAGCAGGGTTATGCCATTGACGATCGGGAACATAATGCCGAGGTGTTCTGCCTTGCCGCTCCAGTCTATAACTTTCGGGGTAAGGTTTACGCCGCTATCAGCGTCGCCAGCCTGTTTAACAAAATTAACCAGCAACCCGAAAAAATCGCCGCATTGGGGCAAATGATCTCTGATACCGCCCTGGAGCTCTCACAACGCATTGGCTACCGTGGCCAGCAGTTGTACTCCGATTTCCGACAGTAACCTGACCGGCCTTGCCTCTAGATGAGAAAGGCCGGATCGTGAAATTTTACGCCACCGGTACGCCGCTGTGGAAGCGGAACTCGGTGTCCGGTGAGCGGATCAGCTCCGCCTCCAGTTGACCAAAAAACGCCACGCGTTCACTGATATCGCCGCCGGCAATCTGCTCTGCCAGCGTCAGGTAATCCTGGTAATGGCGGGCTTCAGAACGCAGCAGCGAGACGTAAAACCGGTTCAGCTCATCGTCCAGGAACGGGGCCAGCTTGGCGAAGCGTTCGCAGGAGCGGGCCTCGATATACGCGCCGCAGATCAGCTTATCGATCAGAGTGGCCGGATCGTGAGTGCGCACCTCGCGGATCATGCTTTTGGCATAGCGGCTGGCGGTGATCTTTCTATAAGGGATCTGTCGAGCCTGCATGATCTCCAGCACCTGCGAGAAGTGATGCAGCTCTTCTTTGATCAACAACACCATTTTGTCGACCAGATCTTGGCCATAGGCCGAGCCATTCTTCGGTAGGATCTTCCTGGTAAACGCGCTCTGACGGAACAGCTCTTCTGGTACTTCCTGCGCCTCGTGCACAAACGCCTCATAGGGCCTCAGCAGCGCCAACAGGGCATCGCCACTCTCTTTATCGGCCACATAGCGGCGGATCAGCCACATGCCGGTCTGCGCCGCTTTTAGCTCGCATACCAGGTGGTCGGTCAGCAACAGTGGCAGGTTTTCCGGGCGACGGGCCGCTTCGATCCATCCATCCGGGGTTTCACAGTGCAGGAAGTTTAAAATCGGGGATAACAGAGATTGGTATTTCATCGGGTTCTATCAGGGGCCAGCTTGCGCCAGCCCGCAGGATTTAATTAATGACGTTTGCCGTCGTCGTCTTCATCGATAAAGTCGCCGTCTTCTTCGTCGTCGCCTTCTTCACCGTTCGGATCTTCATAGTAGGTGCCCCAACCGTCGTAATTGACACCGCATTTTTCTGCCAGTGCCACCAGTTGTTCTACCTGGCTGTCGATCAGCTCGGCATTCAGCGCAACTTCGCTGATCACGTCACAGCACATCACCATGGAGCCATCTTCCACTTCCAGCTCTTCGGCATCGGTCACTTCGTAGCCCAGCTTGAAGGCTTCCACGGCGGCCTGCTCCAAAACTTCAAACTTTTCGGCAGAGAAATGGTGCTCGATAGTGTAGAGCGCATCCGGATCGCTGCCGTCTTCCAGCAGTTCTTCGATGATCAGGCGGGTTTCTTCACGTTGTTCTTCCAGCAATTCGCGGTTTGCCATGCCTCTATCCTCAATAAAATGGGCTTCGTTACTTCTATTTTCACACACCGCTGTCACCGCTGCCACGATAAACGTGAAAGATTTCTGCTTCGGGGTTGAAATTGAATATTCATACATATAAAGTGAATTTAAATTCAGTCAAAACGATAGGGATTTACGGAGATGAGCCAGATGAACCCGTTCTACAGTCGTCACTTTTTGAGATTAATGGATTTTACCCCCAGTGAGATCCAGTCCTTGTTGCAGTTGGCCGCCAATTTGAAGCAGGCCAAGAAGCAAGGCCAGGAAACCCGCCATCTGCAAGGCAAGAACATTGCGCTCATCTTCGAAAAAGACTCCACCCGTACCCGATGCTCTTTCGAAGTTGCCGCATTCGATCAGGGCGCTCAGGTGACCTACCTTGGCCCAAGCGGCAGCCAGATCGGCCATAAAGAGTCGATGAAAGACACCGCCCGCGTGCTGGGCCGGATGTACGACGGTATTCAATATCGCGGTTTTGGCCAGTGCCTGGTGGAAACCTTGGCAGAACACGCTGGTGTGCCGGTGTGGAATGGCCTGACCAATGAGTTCCACCCTACCCAGTTGCTGGCGGATCTGCTCACCGTGCGTGAACATCTGCCGGGGAAAGCGTTGAGCGAGGTGAAATTCGCCTACATTGGCGATGCACGTAACAATATGGGCAACACCCTGTTGGAAGCCGCCGCGCTGGTGGGAATGGATCTGCGGTTGGTCGCGCCAAAGGCCTGTTGGCCGCAGGCCGAGCTGGTTGCTGAATGCCAGGCGCTGGCACAGCAGACCGGCGGTAAAATCACCCTGACGGAAGATATTGCCGAAGGCGTGCAAGGTGCCGATTTCCTGTATACCGACGTTTGGGTTTCCATGGGGGAAGCCAAAGAAGTCTGGCAGGAGCGGATTGCCCTGCTCAGGCCGTATCAGGTGAATATGGCGATGGTGAAACTGACCGGTAATCCACAGGTGAAGTTCCTGCACTGCCTGCCAGCATTCCATGACGATCAAACCACGTTGGGTAAACAGATGGCCGAGCTGTATGGCATGCACGGCGGTATGGAAGTGACCAACGAGGTGTTCGAGTCGGAGCACAGCATCGTGTTCGATCAGGCAGAGAACCGCCTGCACACTATCAAGGCAGTGATGGTCGCCACGCTGAGCAAAACCCTATAAATCGCCCTCTCCAAAAACCCTTCTTATAGAAGGGTTCAGATTGCTGACAAAGTGGCAATATTGCTGAATTGGTCGGGATCTATCTATACTAGTATTTGCTAACCCATTGATTATCAAGACGGGCGCAGCATGCAGCGCCCCTACGTTGTAAGCCCGGTGAGAGTTTATCAGCAGTCTCGTTTATTCTGGTTAATCCCCCTTCTGGCTCTATAGTCTTTTTCGTTATTGCTAATAACTTATTGGCCTTTGCCTGTTTTTTACCAACGTTCTACCGTGGCATTCTGGCGGCGGAAATGCCGTAAAAAACTAATGAGAACAACCTCTTCTCCGTTCTGGTTTACCGGCACATTTAAGGGAAAACGTCTATGAAAGCCAAAGTCTTGCCACTGTTTATTCTTGCCGCCCTCTCCACCACTGCACTGGCCGCCACGCCGCCGAATACGCTGGTGGTGGTGCAGTCACTGGATGATATTGTCAGCCTGGATCCGGCGGAGGCCAATGAGCTTTCCAGCATCCAGACCGTGCCCAGCCTCTATCAGCGTCTGGTGCAGGCCGATCGTGATAATCCGGCCAAGGTGATCCCGGTACTGGCCGAAAGCTGGCAGGATGATGCCGCCGCCAAGACCCTGACGATCAAGCTACGCCCACAGGCAGCGTTTTCCTCCGGTAACCCGCTGACCGCCGACGACGTGATTTTCTCTTACACCCGCGCGGTGAAGATGAACAAGTCACCGGCGTTTATCCTCAACGTTCTCGGCTGGCAGCCGGACAACATCGAACAGCAGTTGAAGAAGATTGACGACCATACCGTGCAACTGAGCTGGACGGCAGACGTCAGCCCGGCGGTGGCCCTGAATATCCTCTCGACGCCGATCGCCTCAATCGTCGACAGTAAAGCCGTGCAGCCCAACGTGAAGAGTGATGACTTTGGCAATGCCTGGTTGAAGATGCACTCTGCGGGTAGCGGCCCGTTCAAGATGCGGGTTTACCAGCCACATCAGGCGATCGTGCTGGACGCCAACCCAACCTCACCGGGCGATAAGCCACTGCTGAGCAACATCATTATCAAGAACGTGCCAGACCCAAGCGCGCGCCGCCTGCTGATCCAGCAAGGGGATGCCGACGTGGCGCGTGAACTCGGCCCGGATCAAACCGCCGCGCTGAAAAGCCAGGCGGGTGTGAAGGTGCTGGAAATCCCTTCCGCCGAGCAGAACTATCTGGTGTTCAACACCGGAAATACCGCCAACCCGCTGCTGAAGAACCCGGCCTTCTGGGAAGCAGCCCGCTATCTGGTGGATTATCAGGGCATCACCAAAGATCTGCTGAAAGGGCAATACTTCGTCCATCAAAGCTTCCTGCCGGTCGGCCTGCCGGGGGCGCTGGAAGATAACCCGTTCAGCTTCGATCCGGCCAAAGCCAAGGCGATCCTGGAAAAAGCCGGGATCACCAACGCCAGCCTGACGCTGGACGTGGAAAACAAACCGCCGTTTATCACCATCGCTCAGTCGCTACAGGCCAGCTTTGCCCAAGGTGGAGTGAAGCTCGATCTGTTGCCTGCCGCCGGTAGCCAGGTCTATGCCCGCGTACGCGCCAAGCAGCATCAGGCAGCGATCCGCTTGTGGATCCCGGATTACTTCGATGCGCACTCCAATGCCAGCGCCTTCGCCTATAACGATGGCAAAAGCAGCACGGTAGCCGGACTGAACAGTTGGCAGCTCCCTGAGTTGAGCAAACAAACGCTGGCAGCAGTCGCTGAGGCCGATCCAGCCAAACGCACCGCGCTCTATACCGCCATGCAGCAGGAATTACAGCGTAGCTCGCCGTATGTGTTTATCGATCAGGCCAAAACGCAGGTGGTGCTGCGCGATAACGTCAAAGGCTATCAACAGGGCCTGAATGCGGATATGGTCTATTACGATCGCGTTAGCAAATAATCAGGATTGTCATGTCGGTAGCAATAAAATCCACGCCGGGAAGCCGTTCCCGGCGTCGTCTTTGGGGATTGGCGCAGGGGCTGCTCACGCTGGCGCTGACCCTGTTCGGCCTGCTGTTGATCACCTTCCTACTGTCTGCCCTGTCGCCGGTGGATCGCGTGTTGCAGATCGTCGGCGATCACGCCAGCGCGGCCACCTATGAGCAGGTAAAACAGCAGCTTGGTCTGGATCGCTCTTTGCCGGTGCAGTTCTGGCACTATCTGGAACGGCTGGCCCATGGCGATCTCGGCACCGCCAGCGCCACCGGCCAGCCAGTGTTGCTGGATTTGCTGCATGCCTTCCCGGCCACGTTGGAATTGGCCACACTCTCGTTGGTGATTGGTGCCCCGCTCGGCGTGCTGGCTGGCATCTTGTGTGCGCGTTTTGCCGGTAGCAAGCTGGATATCGGCGTGCGCTTTATTACCCTGCTCGGCAACTCGGTGCCCATCTTCTGGCTGGGGCTGCTGATGCTGTTGCTGTTCTACGCCAAGCTACAGTGGAGCGCCGGGCCGGGGCGGTTGGACGATATCTACCAATACACCGTCGAGGCCAAAACCGGCTTCGCGCTGATTGATACCTGGCTTTCCGGCGATGCGGGGGCCGTGCGCAATGCGTTAGCACATCTGGTGCTGCCGGTTTGCCTGCTGGCTTATTATTCGTTAGCCAGCATTACCCGCCTGACCCGTTCCGCCTGCCTGAGCGAACTGAATAAAGAGTACATCACCCTGGCGCGCGCCAAAGGGGCCAGTGAGATGCGCATCATGTTCCGCCACGTGCTGCCCAATATCAGCGGCACCCTGCTGACAGTGATCGCTCTTGCCTATACCAGCATGCTGGAGGGAGCGGTTCTGACCGAAACCGTGTTCTCCTGGCCGGGTATTGGCCGCTATCTCACCACTGCGCTGTTTGCCGGGGACACCACCGCCATCATGGGCGGCACGCTGCTGATTGGCCTGTGCTTTGTGATTATCAACAACCTCACCGACCTGCTGGTGCGGTTGCTCGATCCGAGGGCGCGCCAATGACTATGACGCTACTTAAACGTTCGCCCTCCGCCACCTGCGGAGCCACCATTCTGCTGTTACTGGTGTTGATAGCGCTGTTCGCTCCTTGGTTGGCACCTGTTGATCCCAACTGGCAAAACGCCGCCAACCGCTTATTACCGCCGGGGGCTGGCCACTGGCTTGGCACCGACAGCTATGGCCGCGACGTGCTTTCACGCCTGATCTACGGCACCCGGCCAACCCTTGGGCTGGTGCTGCTGGTCACGGCCATCACCCTGCCGCTCGGCCTGCTGATTGGTGTACTATCCGGCTATTACGGCGGCTGGCTGGAGCGAGTGCTGATGCGCTTTACCGACGTGGTCATGTCGATGCCACGGCTGATCCTGGCCTTCGCCTTTGTGGCGATGCTCGGCCCTGGGCTCGTCAACGGCGCGCTAGCGTTAGCGCTCACCACCTGGCCCGCCTATGCTCGCCAGGCCAGAGCCGAGATCCAACTGCTGCGTAAAAGCGACTACCTGGCCGCCGCCGAGATGATGGGCATTCAGGGGCCGCGCCTGCTGTGGGGCCATATTCTGCCCATGTGCCTGCCCTCTGCCGTCGTTCGCCTTGCTTTGGATCTGGCGGGGATTATTCTGGCCGCCGCCGGTCTGGGGTTCCTGGGGCTGGGTGCCCGACCGCCGATGGCGGAATGGGGATCGATGGTAGCCGACGGGATGCAAGTGATCTTCGATCAGTGGTGGATCGCAGCGATCCCTGGCTGTGCGATCCTGATCAGCAGCCTGGCGTTTAACCTGCTGGGCGACGGCCTGCGCGACTTACTGGATCCGCATCATGACTGAACCACTGCTGGCAGCACAGAACCTGAATATCGAATTTAACGGCCACAAGGTGGTGGATAGCCTTTCTTTCAGCATTGGCCGGGAGAAAGTGGCGCTGGTGGGGGAATCAGGTTCCGGCAAATCCATGACCGCCCGCGCCCTGATGGGGCTGGTACGTAAGCCGGGCATCGTCACCGCCGAAAAACTGCACTATCGTGAGACCGATTTACTGAAGCTGCAACCACGCCAATGGAACGAGGTACGCGGCGCCAAAATTGCCATGGTGCTGCAAGATCCGCGCTATGCATTGAATCCAGTACGCAGCATTGGTAAGCAGATCGAAGAATCCCTGGTACTGCACAACGCACTAACCCGGGCCGATCGCCATGAGCGTGTGCTGAACTCACTGGCCGCCGTCGGCTTGCCGGAGAGCCTCTATCACAGCTACCCCGGCCAGCTTTCCGGCGGCATGGGGCAACGTGCCATGTTGGCGATTGCGCTGGTCAACGATCCGCAACTGCTGATTGCCGATGAGCCAACCTCGGCGCTGGATGCCAGATTGCGTAATCAGATCCTCGATCTGATCGTCGAACAAACCACGCGGCGTAACATGGGGCTGTTGCTGATCAGCCACGATCTGCCGCTGGTGGCCGAGCGCTGCGACCGGGTATTGGTGATGTATCAGGGCAAGCTGGTGGATCAGGGGATCGCGGCCAACCTGCCGCTAGCCACCCATCCTTATACCCGCACGCTGTGGGCCTGCCGCCCCAATGCCAGCACCTACGGCCAGGATCTGCCAGTATTGGATCGCAGCATCGATTTTACCCGGAGCGAACATGGCGCTGATTGAAATTGAAAATTTGCAGGTCAGCTTCCCGCAGGACAACGGCCATAAGATCGCTGTGGAGTCGGTCAGCTTTGGCGTTGAGGCGGGGGAAACCTTCAGCCTGATTGGGGCTTCAGGCTGCGGCAAATCTACCGTGCTGCGCGTGCTGGCCGGTTTGCAACGTGAATGGCGCGGAGAAGTTCGCTTGCTCGGCCAGCCTCTGCAACCACAGCAACGGTTCACCGGCCAATTACGCCGCGACGTGCAGATGGTGTTTCAAGATCCCTACGCTTCGTTACATCCGCAGCATCAGATTGCCCGTACGCTGGGTGAACCGTTGAAGATCCACGGTGAAAAACACATTGCGGCGCGGATCGACGAAGCCTTGCGGCAGGTAGGGCTGAGCGAGGCCACGGCACAGCGTTATCCCCACCAGCTTTCCGGTGGCCAGCGCCAGCGCGTTGCTATCGCCCGTGCCTTGCTGTTGCGGCCTAAGCTGCTGCTATTGGATGAGCCCACCTCGGCGCTGGATATGTCAGTACAGGCTGAGATCCTCAACCTGCTCAACCATCTCAAACGCGAGCATGGCATGACCTATCTGCTGGTCAGTCACGACGGCGACGTGATAGCCCATATGTCCGAACGCGCCGCCCTGATGGAAAACGGCCACATCGTGCAGCATTACGACCGGGCTGCCTTACAGGCCGGTGAGCATATGCATGATTAAGCGCTAGCGGCAGCATGGCCAAACAACCAGACACCAAGTTCTACTCGCAGCGGTAATCATCAAGCCAATCGATTGCGAAATCGCAAAAAGTGGTGTTTTTACCCTTGCAGAGAAAAAAAGCGCGAGTATAATGCGCGACAATTTGCCAGGAGAAAGCATGAAAAACGAGCTTTGTTTTGTTCGCCACACTCGACAAGACCGCCAGCCAATCGGCGGGCAACTGCCGTTATTTCCCCTGTTGCATGAATCATCATTTAAAGCCCCTCGTTGAGGGGCTTTTTTTTGTCCAAAGCATTGCTATTACATTGAAAAGCCCCGCGCCAAGGGCACGAGTCGAGGAGAGTGAACATGGCCAATCCGCTGTATCGCAAGAACATCATCTCTATTAACGATCTCAGCCGTGAAGATCTGGAGCTGGTGCTCAGCACCGCCGCCAGCCTGAAAGCTAACCCGCAGCCGGAGCTGCTCAAACACCTGGTGATCGCCAGCTGCTTCTTTGAAGCGTCTACGCGTACCCGCCTGTCGTTTGAGACCGCCATCCAGCGCCTGGGGGCTTCGGTGGTCGGCTTCTCCGACAGCAGCAACACCTCCCTCGGCAAAAAGGGCGAAACGCTGGCCGATACCATCTCGGTGATCAGCACCTACGTTGATGCCATCGTGATGCGCCATCCGCAGGAAGGGGCTTCCCGTCTGGCCGCTGAATTCTCTGGCGGTATCCCGGTGTTGAACGCCGGTGACGGCTCGAACCAGCACCCAACCCAAACGCTGCTGGATCTGTTCACCATCCAGGAAACCCAGGGCCGCCTGAGCAATATCAATATCGCCATGGTCGGCGACCTGAAATATGGCCGTACCGTGCACTCACTCACCCAGGCACTGGCAAAATACGAAGGGAATCACTTCTTCTTCATCGCACCAGACGCCCTGGCGATGCCGAGCTATATCCTGAAGATGCTGGACGAAAAAGGCATCTCTTACAGTCGCCACAACAGCATTGAAGAAGTGGTGCCGGAACTGGATATTCTGTATATGACCCGCGTGCAGAAAGAGCGCCTGGACCCGTCCGAATACGCCAACGTGAAGGCGCAGTTCATCCTGCGGGCTTCCGATCTGGCCGGTGCCCGGGACAACATGAAGGTGCTGCATCCACTGCCGCGCATCGATGAGATTGCCATTGAGGTGGACAAGACACCGTATGCCCACTATTTCCAACAGGCAGGCAACGGTATTTACGCCCGTCAGGCGCTGTTGGCACTGGTTTTAAACGCAGATTTGGCTCTTTAAGGGGGAACCGTCATGACTCACGATAACAAACTCCAGGTTGAAGCGATCAAGTGCGGCACGGTGATCGACCATATTCCGGCGCAGATCGGCTTTAAGCTGCTTTCACTGTTCAAGCTGACCGCCACCGATCAGCGCATCACCATCGGCCTGAACCTGCCCTCCAAAGAGCTGGGCCGCAAGGATTTGATCAAGATCGAGAACACCTTCCTGACCGAGCAGCAGGCCAACCAGTTGGCGATGTACGCGCCCAAGGCTACGGTCAACCGTATCGATAACTATGAAGTGGTGCGCAAGCTGACGCTCAGCCTGCCGGATCATATCGACGGCGTGCTGACCTGCCCGAACAGCAACTGCATCAGCCGCAGCGAACCGGTGGCATCCAGTTTCAGCGTCAAATCCCATGCAGGGGAAGTGCACCTCAAGTGCCGTTACTGCGAGAAAGAGTTCGATCATCAGGTGGTGTTACAGACCGACTAAAATCCTCCGCTTTACCAGGGTATGCCGCTGTTAATCTGGCGGGTACCCTTTATAATGGTGCGTCGTAGGGCGCTGCATGCTGCGTCCATGTGAGTTTACGGCGGGTTGACTCGCCGTTTGAACAACAACAGGATATCAGGAGAAAAAATGTCACGTAATATCAGCACTGAACTCGCGCCAGCCGCCATTGGTCCTTACGTGCAGGGCGTTGACCTGGGCAGCATGATCATCACTTCCGGCCAGATCCCGGTCGATCCAAAAACCGGTGCCGTACCCGATGATGTTGCCGATCAAGCGCGTCAGTCATTGGCCAACGTGAAGGCGATCGTGGAAGCCGCAGGCCTGAAAGTGGGCGACATCGTTAAAACCACCGTTTTCGTCAAAGACCTCAACGATTTCGCTACCGTTAACGCGGCCTATGAAGCGTTCTTCACCGAGCACAACGCCTCGTTCCCAGCGCGTTCTTGCGTTGAAGTGGCGCGTTTGCCAAAAGACGTGAAAATCGAGATCGAAGCCATCGCCGTTCGCCGTTAATCGGCAACCCGGTGCGATCGAATACGGCCAGCCTTTGCTGGCCGTTTGTTTTTTCGTCATCATCAATCTGAAACATTCATCCGCAAAATCACTCTCGTTCAAAGCCACGAGTTAGATGGGTTCTACAAGCTCGCCAAATGTTCTGGTTTTACCAAGATGCGTTCTCCCTCACCCCAACCCTCTCCCCAAGGAGAGGGAGCCAGTTCAGTGCTGTTGTCAGGTGTAGGAGTCAATCTGTGACATGTTCCGTCCCCTTCACAAGGAGAGGGAGCCAGATCGGTGTTGTAGTCGAGTGCGGGAGTCAAATTGTGGCTCGTTCAGAGCTGTCGCTAGTCGGACACAAAGCCCAATCAGTGGCACGTTCGGTTCCCTCTCCCTGTGGGAGAGGGTTAGGGTGAGGGGTCACTTCAGACGCGCAAAGCCCGCCTCCAGATCGGCGATCAGGTCGTCAATATTCTCAAAACCAATATGAACACGCACTAATGTGCCGCTAAAGTCCACCTTGGCTGCCGGGCGGATCTCGTTCAATTCTTCCGGCTGGTTGGCCAGGATCAGCGATTCAAACCCGCCCCACGAATAGGCCATGCTGAAGTGCTCAAAATGGTCCAGATAGTGGGCAACCTGCTCATTGGTCAGCCGTGCTTTCAGCACAAAAGAGAATAACCCGCAGCTACCGCTGAAATCCCGCTGGAAGAATTCATGCCCTTTACAAGAAGGCAGCGCCGGATGGTTAACCCGCTCCACCTCTGGCCGTGCCGCCAACCATTCGGCAATGGCGATACTGCTGATCTCATGTTGCTTGAGGCGGACACCCAGCGTTCTCAGGCCACGGCTACCGTTATAGGCGGTATCCGCGTCGGCCATTTGCCCCATCAGGTAGGAGTTTTCACGCAGTTGGTCCCAGCAACGAGCGTTCGACACGGCGGTACCCAACATGGCGTCGGAATGGCCAATGATGTATTTGGTTCCGGCCTGAATAGAGATATCCACGTCAAAATCCAGCGCCTTGAACAGAATGCCCGCCGCCCAGGTGTTATCAATCATGATGACGATATCTGGGTTCACGGCCCGAGCTGCCTTCACCATCGCCGGTACGTCCTGGACTTCCATGGTGATAGAGCTTGGGGACTCCAGGAACAGCACTTTGGTATTGGGCTGGATCAGCTCGGCGATCCCGGCACCGATCAGCGGGTCATAATAGGTGGTTGCCACGCCCAGCTTGCTCAGGATCTTGTTGCAGAAATCCTGCGTCGGCTCATAGGCGGATCCGGTCATCAGGATATGGTCGCCACTGGCAACAAACGCCAGGATAGCATTAGTGACAGCCGCCGCCCCACAAGGGTAAAGCGAGCAGCCTACCCCGCCTTCCAGCTCGGCCATCGCGTCCTGGAATGAGAAATGCGTCAGGGTGCCGCGACGCCCGTAGAATAGCTCACCTTTAGCACGGTTGGCGGTGGCAAACTTTTTGGCCTTCACCGTATCAAAGGTTAAGGAAGAGGCGCGTTGGATCACCGGGTTGACCGATCCTTGGGTGAATCGAGGCTTACGGCCAGCGGTGACCAGGGCGGTTTCTATTTTTTTAGCTGTCATAACAATTTGCCTGCTTTTATCGTTAATCAAAAATAATAGGGCTATGCAGCGGCCCTTACGCGATTTTTTCTGCTACATCCGTAAGACTTGCGTTTTCAGAGACCGGTTGCGGCTTTTTGCCCGCAAAGCGTTCAACAATTTGTGCGGCGTTCAGATCGTGGATCACGTTGATCAGCGTGGCCGGAGCGTCGGTTATAGTGCCCAGCACCACCAGCATCGGGATGGTTTCCAACGGCAGCCCCAACGTGGTGACAATGAAGATCTCGCCCAGGAAAGCCCCGCCGGGTACGCCACCGACGATAATTGCTGACAGTACGGAAATCAGCATCGTCAGGAAGAAGGTCTCCATCGTGAAGTCCAACCCCAGCACCGCGAAGATAAACACGATCTTCAGGGCCGCAATCATTGCCACGCCGCCCTTATTCAGGTTTACCAGCAGCGGCAGGGAGATGTCCACGATTTCCGGATTAATCCCCATCGCTTTGGCAGCGCGGATATTGGCAGGCAAGGTGCCCAGAGAGGAGCAGGTGCCCAATGCGGTGGCCGAAGGCTCGATGGCGTTACGCCAGAAGGCACGTATCGCAGGCACGCCGCCACCAATCCAGGAGTAGAAGATGGAACCAAAAACGTAGTACAGCAGCGTAGCGGCAAAGAACAGACCAATCGCTCTGGCAAAGGTGACCAGCAACTGCGAGTCTTGGCTGGCCATGGTGGAGGCAAAATAGCAGCCCAGCCCGACTGGCGCGCCCTTCATGATGATAGAGACAATCTTCATGATGATGGTGTTGAGATCGTTGAGCGAGTTTGACACCCGCTTGCCCTGCTCACCCGACTGGCCGATGGCGATGCCGGCAATCACGGACATGATAATCAGCGCCAGAATGTTGGATTTGGACAGCAGCCCGACGAAGTCGTTGGTGGTCACCATACTGACAAAGTCCATGCCTCCGCCACCAGCATTAAACTTTTCAGCCAATTCAATGGTGACGCCCTGCGCAGGGTTGAATAAGGTGGCCAGGCCGACGATACCGGCTGCAGGTATCAGCGCCATCACAATGGAAACGGCAAAAATCACCCCCATGATGCGCCCGAGCTTTTTCAGGTCGGTCATGCCGGCGATTGAGGACATCACGCTGACACTGACCAAAGGCACGATGATCATAAACAACAGGTTAAGGAATATCTTACCGATTGCCTGTAATTTCAACGCAATATCGGGGGCGTATATACCGACGATCCCCCCGAGCGTTAAGGCAAATAACAGAATAAAAGATGACTTGTAGGGTTCTAGACGTTTCCACATATTCAGTTCCTTATTATTATCTTTTTTGTTCATGTGACTTATGTCACTTTTTTATTTTTCTCAACAATAGTATGTGACTTGTGTGAGACAGGTCACCCCTTGGTGTTTGGTTGTGATCTGGTACGGTACAGCGTATTCTGCGATTAATAATGGCATCTTGTTTCCAGCGATGTAATAGCGCATTCGTACCGTTTAAAGAAATCACTCGTGAATTAAAGGAAAAAATGAGCAGCCCAGCGTCGTTAAAGCAACTCGAAGTCCTGGTCAAAATTGTGGAATGTGGTGGGCTGTCGGAGGCTGCCGCACACCTCAACGTCTCACCCTCTGCGATCAGCAAGAGCCTGTCGCAGCTGGAAAGTCAGTTGGGCACCACCTTAATCAAGAGAACTACCCGCAGCTTTACGCTCACCGAACCTGGCCAATACTTATACAATCGTGCGACACAACTGTTGCTGGATTTTAATGAATCGCTCAATACCACCGCCGGTTACTATAATCACCCCAACGGTGAATTACGGATAACCTGCTCGATGGCTTTTGGTTATTCCCATTTGGCAACGTTGGCGAATCATTTTCGTGAGCGTTGTCCCGATGTTGATTTATATATTAACCTTAATGACAACTTTGTTAATCTTAATGAAACCAACTTTGATATCGCATTGCGCATTTCTTCGGAACCGCCTGTTAATTACGCAATGCGTAAATTAGCCACGGTGAATTGGGCCTATTGCGCCAGCCCAAAATATCTCGAAAAGTACGGTACGCCGCATTCCATTCAGGATTTAAGCCATCATCAGTGCCTGATTTACCCTGGCTTGACCCCGGTGTGGAAAACCCTTGATGAGCAGGGCGTCGCCCACCACTTGAAGACACGCACCCCGATCCAGGCCAACAGCAGCCTGGTGTTATTGAAATCGGTGCTGGAAAATCAAGGCATTGCCTATCTGCCAACCTACCTGTTGGGCGATTTAATTGAGCAAGGCGCCTTGGTTCCGCTAGCGCTGGACGGCACACTGACCCACCCGACCCACGGCCTGTATGCCCTGTATTTCCCCAGCCGCTACAGCAACCCCAAGGTACGTGCCTTTATCGATTTTCTGCTGGAGCAGCTACAGCCGGTGCCCATCTGGGATAGCTGGTTGGCGCAGTCTTAACCACGCCATCCCCTGCCCGGTTAGCGCACCGCAACTGCGCGCAACAGCGTTTCCAGCGGGTACACCGCCGCAATCACCACTTCATCCCGGATCTGTGCTGCCGCGTCCAGCTGTTGCTGGGCCTGTTCCGCCTCCGCGTTACTCAAAGGCTTCCCTTGCTGATAGCGTTCCAACAGCATCAAGCCCAGATCGGCCAACGCGCTGACATCCTGTACCACCGGTGCCAAGTCCTTCATCACCACGTTACCGGCTATCACCTGCTTCACCGGTGCACCGTTACGTTGCCAGCGTTGTAGACGTTCACGGATCGCCTCTGCCGCTGCGCGATGGTTCTTGTCTTTGAGCAGCAACGCCACTTGCTTATCGAGATCGCGCACTGCCGAACTTTCCGGTGGGATGGCATCGGCAAAGCGGTTTAGCGGCTCAAATTGATGGTAATTACCTGCCTTGAACTTCAGGTGCTGACGGGTGTAATACTGCCCCGGCTCCACCGCTTCGGCCGAGACCTGCAATGGGGTGATATCGACGCTGTTAGCCAAACGGGTAAACTCACGCGCCGTTTCGGCGTGCTGTTGCAGGCCGACAGACACCACCGACCAGGCATCTATCGCCGCCAGGCGTTGGTACATATTGTCCTCATTGGTCACATCCTTGGCCGACCACATACGCTCCGCCACGGCAAAGGTTCTTGGCCACAGCTTGAGATCGAGCACCGGTGCGCGGATGTTTTCCGCCCAGAAGGCGGCTTCGCCCCCCAGAATATTGGCCTGATGCTGTTCATCCGGTACCACTGGCATCACGCCCGCCGGGATCGCCGTCAATTTACTGCCGGTGGTTGGGTAGCGCACGTTGCCCACCAGCGTGTAACCACTCAGTTGGTCCTGCTGCAGAGTAAATACCGGACGCGTGTCACCCATCCAGGTATCAATGCGGAAGGTCACTTGTTCTGGCGTACGCCACTCGATATCCCGCACTGCACGGCGCGATTTGTCTTTGAAATCGATAAAGCCACGCCATCCCTGCTTGCCTTCGATCAGCGTGAAGGTGCCTTCTACCGGGCTCCCCTTGAAACGCGGCATGCTGAATTGCCAGCTCTGCGCCTGCTCCCCTGCCTGTACGTTGGTATCTACTCCCAATGGCTGCGGCAAAATTTCATTGCGATAGTGATAGGCGGTGCTATGCGGCTGATCGAGATAGAAACCGGTAGAGAGGATGCCTTGATAGCCATCCTGGGCGCTGGCCCCCAAAGAATCTGGCCCACGCCAGGATTGGATCACAATGGTGCGCGGCAAGGTCGGATGGTAAATCTCATCCCAACCCACCATGCGGCGCTGATGTTGTTCGAGGATCTTTTCCAGCTTCTGGTTGAAGAAAGCCTGCAGCGCATGGGCATCCGCCAGCTGGTTCTGCTGCATAAACGCCTGGATGGTTTTGGACTCTTTCCACTGGGTGGCATCCACCTCATCCCCGCCGATATGCAAGTAAGGATCGGGGAAGATCGCCACCAGTTCGCCGATGATGCTATCGACAAACTGATAAACCTTGTCATTCGAAGGATCGAGCGTCGGCTTGTGGACGCCCCAATGGCGTTCCATTTGATACGGCCCTGGCGCACTAAGCAGCTCAGGATACGCCACGGCAATGGTAGAAGCATGGCCCGGCAGGTCGATTTCGGGCACCACCCGAATGCCACGCGCCGTGGCGTAGGCGACCACTTGCTGCATCTGTTCACGGCTGTAGAAATGTCCGTCACTGGCCAGTTGCTGTAGCTTTGGATAGTGCTCGGAAGCAAAGCGCCAGCCCTGATCGTCGGTCAGATGCCAGTGGAATACGTTGAGTTTGGCCGCCGCCATGCCATCAAGCTGGCGCAGAATATCCTCGAGCGGCAGGAAATGACGCGCCGAATCTAGCAGTACTCCACGCCAAGGGAAGCGTGGGACGTCGGTAATGTTCACCAACGGCATAAAGGTGTTTTCGCCGTCGGTCTGCACCAATTGCAGTAGAGTTTCCATGCCGCGTAGCGCACCGAAGCGGGTGTTGGCCGTCAGCGTCGCGCCCTGCAGCGTCACCTTGAGCTGGTAGCTCTCATCGCTATCCGGCAGCGGCTGGGCTGCAACCTGGTGTTTGATGATGATGTTGATCGTTGCCGCCTGGTTTTTCTCGCCCTGTGGGGCCAGCGTCCAGCCGGTTTGCCGTTCCAGGCGATCGCGCCAGCGAGCCTGCGCTTCGCTCAAGTCATCGCCCTGAACGTTGAATGATAAGCGGTAATCCAGCACCAGCTTGCCTTGCGGCTGAGCTAACTCAACCTGCTTTGGCCAGGGCATCAGCGGCAGATCGCCAGCCGGTTTAGCCAGCGCATTAAGGGAAAATAACAGCGAAGAAGCCAGTAGCGTATAACTGAAAGGTTTGTGCATCGGAAATTCCTCAGAGGAAAAAATCAATCTAGCCAAGGAAGTAGATAAAGACTGAGCCGGAGAGAGATGTCCAACCGCAGGGGCAAAACGGTGCGATGGATCACAGATTGGCTCTGGAGATGCCCCTCACCCCAACCCTCTCCCACGGGGAGAGGGAGCTGGTTTGGCGTTGTCATCACGTCCGCGATCAATCTACTTCAACGCAAAAGGAAGCTAGTTCAGCATTGCAGTCAAGTACCGCGATCAAGCTATTTCGCCGCAAAAGGAAGCTAGTTAGTACCGTGATCAGGTAATTTTCTGCAACAGATGGCGTACTCGGTCGGTCCCCTCTCCCTGTGGGAGAGGGTTAGGGTGAGGGGACCATCAGAAAATTTACTGCCAGCCATACCGGCGGACAAACCAGCCTTTCACGCACTGGGTCAGCACCATGTAACCAGCGAGGATCAGCACCAGCCACGGGAAGTAGCCCAGCGGCAACGCCTGCAGTTGCAGGAAGCCCGCCAGCGGCGAGAAGGTCAGGCCGATACCGATGGCGATCACCGCCAGCGTCATCACACACAGCGGCCAGGATGGGCGGCTCTGGATAAACGGAATTTTGCGCGTACGGATCATATGGACGATCAGCGTCTGCGACAGCAGCCCTTCCACAAACCAGCCGGACTGGAACAGCGTCTGCATTTCCGGCGTATTGGCCTGGAACACGTACCACATCAGGGCAAAGGTCAGCACGTCAAAGATCGAGCTTATCGGCCCGAAGAACACCATAAAGCGGCCCAGATCGCCAGAGTTCCAACGCTGTGGCTTGGTGATCTGATCGTCATCGACGTTATCGAACGGAATGGCAATCTGTGAAATATCGTACAGCAGGTTCTGGATCAACAGATGCAGCGGTAACATCGGTAGGAAAGGTAAAAAGGCACTGGCGATCAGCACGCTGAAGACGTTACCGAAGTTGGAGCTGGCGGTCATCTTGATGTATTTCAGCATGTTGGCAAACGTGCGGCGGCCCTCTATCACCCCCTGCTCCAGCACCATCAGGCTTTTTTCCAACAGGATAATATCTGCAGCTTCCTTGGCGATATCCACCGCAGAATCTACCGATATGCCGATATCCGCCGCGCGTAGCGCCGGGGCATCGTTGATACCGTCGCCCATAAAGCCCACCACGTGGCCCTGCTTACGCAGCAGTTGGACGATGCGTTCCTTGTGCAGCGGCGTCAACTTGGCAAACACCGTGGTACGTGCCGCCGCTGTGACCAGCGTGGCATCATCCATCAGTTCGATCTCGCTGCCACGCAGGATATGCTCCGCATCCAGACCCACGTCCTTACACACCTTACCGGCGACCAGTTCGTTGTCGCCGGTGAGGATCTTGACGGTTACGCCATTCTTTTTCAGCGCGGCCAATGCCGGTGCGGTGCTCTCCTTCGGTGGATCGAGGAAGGCGATATAGCCTTCGAGGATCAGATCCGATTCATCCGCCACGCCATACTCATGATCCGTCGCTGGCAGGATCTTGTTGGCCACCGCCACCACACGCAGCCCTTGCTGGTTGAGCTCGTCGGTAACACGGCGGATGCGCGCCAGCAGCGCTTCGCTGAGCGGGATCACCTCATCTTCCTGACGCACATGGCTACAGATCGACAGCATCTCTTCCAGTGCACCTTTGCAGATTAGCTCGTGGTATTGCGCCTCTTTGGCAACGACTACCGACATGCGGCGGCGTTCGAAATCGAACGGGATCTCGTCCACTTTGCGGTAATGCTGCAACGCGTCCGGCTGTTGGCTTTCGTCGGCACAGGTCAGCACCGCCACATCCAGCAGGTTTTTCAGTCCGGTCTGGTAGAAGCTGTTCAGCCAGGCGTAACGCAGCACCCGCTCGCTGTTGGCTCCAAACACATCGGTATGGCGCTCCAGCACAATTTTGTCCTGAGTCAGCGTGCCGGTTTTATCGGTGCACAGAATATCCATCGCGCCAAAGTTCTGGATCGCGTCCAGACGTTTGACGATCACCTTCTGGCGCGACAGCTTGACCGCCCCTTTAGCCAGGGTAGAGGTGACGATCATCGGCAGCATTTCCGGCGTCAGCCCCACTGCCACAGAAAGCGCAAACAGTGCCGCTTCCCACCAGTCGCCTTTAGTGAAGCCGTTAATGAGCAACACGATTGGCGTCATCACCAGCATGAAGCGGATCAATAGCCAGCTTACTTTGCTGATACCGGCCTGGAAGGCGTTGGGCTGCTCATCCTGGCTGGTCACCCGCTGCGCCAACTGGCCGAAGTAGGTTTCGCTGCCAGTACCGATCACTATGGCCAGCGCGGTGCCGCTGACGACGTTAGTGCCCATGAAGCACAGGTTTTGGCACTCCAACGGATCGCTCACCTGGCCACGGCGATCCGCCACTTTTTCTACCGGCAGCGATTCACCGGTCAGCGCTGCCTGGCTGATAAACAGATCCTTGGCAGAAAGCAACCGCAGATCCGCTGGGATCATATCCCCAGCCGACAGCTTGATGATGTCGCCCGGCACCAACTGTGAAATCGGCAGTTCGCTATGTTCGCTTTTACCGGTATGCGCATCGCTGCGGTACACCGTCGCGGTGTTGCTGACCATCGCCTTCAGCGCATCCGCCGCCTTGTTGGAGCGAGCCTCCTGAATAAAGTGCAGCAGCGTGGAAATTAGCACCATCAGGCCAATCACCAGCGCAGCGATTAGATCCTCGGTGGCGTAGGAAATCAGCCCCAGTACGGTCAGCAGCAGGTTGAACGGGTTGCTGTAACAGTGCCACAGATGCTTCCACCAGCTTTCGGCCAGCTGGTTTTCGATGGTGTTGCTGCCAAACAGTCCGCGGGCAGTTTCTGCTTCATGCGCGGTGATGCCTTCCGGGTGACTGTTGAAACGCTCATACAGTTGCATCGCGCTGGCGGCGGCACATTCCAGGCGTTGTTGCGCCAAACCGGCAGGCAATTCTTGCGCCGATCCACTGATGCTTTCCAACAGCGCATCACGCCGCACCAAGCGGCGTGGCAAATTGCGGCTGAGCAAACCCAGCAGCCGACGGGGGATATATTTAAATTTCATCGTTCGCACCTCATCGCCCAGCGCCTCACGGCAGTGGGTGAACGGCGGATCGGCCCGCTGGCTTGATTTTCTGACGCGCCAAAAATCCTCCGCCGGAACAGATCCTATTATTTTCAATCACAACAGAGGCGAACTATCGAGCAAGTGCCGCTGCTTACCTAAACCGGTAAAACAGCAACGCAGAGCGGAGAGGTTTTACCGGGGAACCGAATGAGTAGTGTCAGGGTTCGGATCAGGATCCATTCAGGGATTTACCTCCGGTAAAGAAAAAGTGAGAACGGCAAAGGCGGCCATTCCGTTTTGCAACACTATGGGCCGCGCACCAAGATCCGCGCGTTAAAATGCGCTATGGTAGCGAGCATAAGTGGGATGTTGTATACCCTATGAATTTCAAGTTGCAGCTAGGCGACAAACTGACTCATCCCCAGGAGCTTACTTTAGTAAGTGACTGGGGTGTATAAGTACAGGTAACAACGCTGCAACTTGAAAGGCGACGGGTATAAGTTTAAGCCTCATAACCTAAATGAAAAGTAAACCATGCAAAACCGGCTGACAATCAAGGATATCGCCCGCCTGAGCGGGGTAGGCAAGTCTACCGTCTCACGCGTGATGAATAACGAAGGCAGCGTAAGCCCGCAAACCCGTGAACGGGTGGAGGCGGTGATCCGTAGCCAGGGTTTTACCCCGTCAAAATCGGCCCGCGCCATGCGTGGCCAGAGCGACAAAGTGGTCGCCATTATCGTTTCCCGTCTGGATTCCCCTTCGGAAAATCAGGCCGTGCGCACCATGCTGCCGCTGCTGTATCAGCAGGGCTTCGATCCGATCGTGATGGAAAGCCAGTTTGAAACCCGGTTGGTCGAGGAGCACCTCAACGTACTGCGCCAGCGCAACGTCGACGGCGTGGTCCTGTTCGGCTTTACCGGCCTGACCGCTGACATGCTCAAACCGTGGCAGGAAAAGATGGTGGTGGTCGCCCGCGAATATCCGGGTATCTCCTCCGTTTGTTATGACGATGAAGGTGCCGTGAAACTGCTGATGCAGCGCTTACGCAAGCAGGGTCACAGCCATATCAGCTACCTTGGCGTGCAGGAGTCCGATGCCACCACCGGGATGCGTCGCCATCAGGCCTATCTGGATACCTGTCGCGCGCAAAAAATCTCGCCGCTGGTGGCGTTGGGTGAACTGAACTATCAGAGCGGTTTCCAACTGGCCGCCAACGTGATTGAACCGCAAACCACCGCGCTGGTGTGCGCCTCCGATACTATCGCGCTAGGTGCGATGAAGTACCTGCAACAGCAACAGATTACGCCAATCCAGGTGTGCGCCATCGGTAATACGCCAATGCTCAACTTCTTGTTCCCAGAGACGTTTTCCGTTGAGTTGGGCTATGGCACCGCAGGGCAGCAGGCGGCCCTTCAGCTGCTGGGCCAGTTGAGTGGTGAACTGAGCATCCGCCAAATCATTATCCCCTGCAAACTTGCCTAATAGCGGGCGCAGCATGCTGCGCCCCTACATATCGTAGCCAGAGTTCATTTTGACGCTATTTGCGGCTTTATTGTTCATTTTGTGATCCTCACCGCAAGTTGGGAACGTTCCCATTTAATAAAAACGGCCTAGTGGCTAAGCTTAAAAACATCAATACCTCTGAGCCTCACTGATAACAAAGGTGCCATAATGAGCAAAGTTCAGCAGCAGGACATCGATCGCCTGATCGTGCTGGTGGGTGGCCGCGAGAATATCGCCACCGTCAGCCACTGCATTACCCGCCTGCGTTTCGTCCTTAACGATCCCGCCAAGGCCAAGCCGAAAGAGATTGAGCAGTTGCGCATGGTCAAAGGCTGCTTCACCAACGCCGGGCAGTTCCAGGTGGTGATTGGCCCTGAAGTTGGTGATTACTATCAGGCGTTAATTGCCACCACCGGCATCAACGAAGCCGATAAGGAACAGGCCAAGCTGGCCGCTCGCCAGAACATGACCTGGTTCGAACGCGGTATCTCCCACTTCGCCGAGATCTTCTTCCCACTGCTGCCAGCCCTGATCAGCGGCGGTTTGATCCTGGGTTTCCGCAACGTGATCGGCGATATCCCGATGTCCGGCGGACAAACGCTGGCACAGATGCACCCAGCCTGGAAAACCATTTATGACTTCCTGTGGTTATTGGGCGAGGCCATCTTTATGTTCCTGCCGGTGGCTATCTGTTGGTCAACGGTGAAGAAGATGGGCGGTACCCCGGTGCTCGGCATCGTGATGGGGATCACCCTGGTCTCCCCGCAGTTGATGAACTCCTACCTGCTCGGCCAGCAAGTGCCGGAAGTGTGGAACTTTGGCTGGTTCACCATTGAGAAAGTGGGCTATCAGGCGCAGGTGATCCCGTCGATCCTCGCCGGTATGGCGTTGGGCTGGATCGAAACCCGTCTGAAAAAGATCGTGCCAGATTATCTATATCTGGTGGTGGTGCCGGTGGTTTCTCTGCTGCTGGCCGTGTTCTTGGCTCACACGCTGATCGGTCCATTTGGTCGCATGATTGGCGATGGCGTAGCTTGGGCAGTGAAGTGGGTAATGACCGGTAGTTTCGCCCCGATCGGCGCGGCACTGTTTGGCTTCCTGTATGCACCGTTGGTGATCACCGGGGTGCATCAGACCACGCTGGCCATCGATATGCAGATGATCCAAAGCATGGGCGGTACGCCAGTCTGGCCGTTGATTGCCCTGTCTAATATCGCGCAAGCCTCGGCGGTGCTGGGCATCATCATCGTCAGCCGCAAGGCCAACGAACGTGAGATTTCCGTACCGGCCGCCATCTCCGCCTATCTCGGCGTGACCGAACCGGCTATGTACGGCATTAACCTGAAATATCGCTTCCCTATGCTGTGCGCGATGATCGGCTCCGCCTTCGCAGGCTTGATTTGTGGCCTGACCGGCGTGATGGCCAACGGCATCGGCGTAGGTGGCCTGCCGGGCATCCTGTCTATCCAACCGCAGTTCTGGCTGATCTACTCCGTAGCTATCCTGGTGGCCGTAGTGATCCCACTGCTGCTGACCATGATGGTTTACAAACGCAAAGCCAGCCGCGGCGAGTTACCGGTTTAAACTGAAAGGTATTTTTTTATGAGCAATGTAATTCCCTGGTGGCAGAACGGCGTTATTTATCAAATCTATCCGAAGAGCTTCCAGGACAGCACCGGTAACGGCTATGGCGATCTGGCAGGGGTAACTCAACGGCTGGACTATTTGCAGGAGCTGGGCGTCGATGCCATCTGGCTGACGCCGGTCTATGTCTCGCCCCAGGTCGATAATGGCTACGACGTCGCCGATTACTGCGCCATCGATCCGGCCTACGGCACCATGGCCGACTTCGAACACCTGGTGGCACAAGCCCACCAGCGCAGCATCCGTATCGTGATGGATATGGTGTTTAACCACACCTCCACCGAGCATCCGTGGTTTAAGGCTTCGCAGGATCCTGCCAGCCCGCTGCGTCAGTTCTACATCTGGCGCGATGGCGAAGGTGACGCCCTGCCCAATAACTGGCGCTCCAAATTTGGCGGTAATGCCTGGCAATGGCACGCCGACAGCGGCCAATATTACCTGCACCTGTTTGCTACCGAGCAGGCCGACCTGAACTGGGAACACCCGCCGGTGCGCGAAGAGCTGAAGAAAGTGTGCCAGTTCTGGGCAGATAAAGGCGTGGATGGGCTGCGCCTTGATGTAATCAACCTGGTGTCCAAGCAGCAGGACTTCCCAAGCGATAGCCAGGGCGATGGCCGCCGTTTCTACACCGACGGCCCGCGCATTCACGAGTTTTTGCAGGAGATGAGCCGCGACGTGTTCCAGCCGCGCGGCCTGATGACCGTGGGCGAGATGTCTTCAACCTCGCTGGAGCATTGCCAGCAGTATGCGGCGCAAAGCGGTGCCGAGCTGTCGATGACCTTCAACTTCCACCACCTGAAAGTAGACTATGCCAACGGGCAGAAGTGGACACTGGCCGCGCCAGATTACGTCGAGTTGAAGCAGATTTTCCACCACTGGCAGCAAGGCATGCATAACCGCGCCTGGAACGCGCTGTTCTGGTGTAATCACGACCAGCCACGCATCGTTTCGCGCTTTGGCGACGAGGGCGAGCTGCGAGTCACCGCCGCCAAGATGCTGGCGATGGTGCTGCACGGTATGCAGGGCACGCCGTATATCTATCAGGGTGAAGAGATCGGCATGACCAATCCAGGCTTCCAGCAGATCGGAAGCTATCGCGATGTGGAAAGTCTGAATATGTACGCCGAACTGCAGGCTCAGGGAAGAAACGAAGGCGAACTGTTGGCTATTCTGGCCAGCAAATCACGGGACAATGGCCGCACGCCGATGCAGTGGGACGCGACACCCCACGCAGGCTTCACCACCGGTACGCCTTGGATAGCCTGTGCAGAGAACTACCCCCAGATTAATGCCACGGCAGCATTGGCCGATCGGGATTCGGTGTTTTACGCTTATCGCCATCTGATCGCCCTGCGTAAGCAGTATCCGCTGCTGACTCACGGCGACTATCTGGATCTGGCCCCGGCTCACCCGGCATTATGGTGCTATCAACGTAGCTGGAATGGGCAACGGTTGCTGGTAGTTGCGAACCTGAGCCGCGAACCGTTGGCATGGGATGCCGCTGGCGTTGAATTTTCTGAACTGTGGCGGCCACTGATAAGCAACTATATGGATGCTGCAGAGCAGCCACGGGCCGGTGTTTTGCGGCCTTTCGAAGCGAGTTGGTGGCTGCTGGAGTCCTGATTGGTCACCGGGAGTTGTTTGCTACAATCCATACATAATTGTCGGAAAAACATTGATTTTGTATGGCTCGAACAATGAAATTGGCGCTGGGAGCACTTCCTCAGTTACTCAGCGCCTGCCAGCAAGCGCCAGGCAGGGGCCAAAAGGCAGCGGATTTCACAGCGACGCCCTGCCGTTGAATCATATATTTAACACCAAGTAATTGACCTTTATTATTCCCCGTATAAATAAGTCACCCAGCGCAATTATTTTTACTTTCACTTAACTTGCCTAAATTTCTTCCTAAATCATTACCACGCTATTTCAGGCGCTAAAAGAACTGCGCCGAAGATCAAATTGTGAAGGATATCCCAAATTGTAAATAGATTTATTTCACGCTGTAAAAAAAACATGCAATAATAGGTAAAAACCAGATTAAAAACATAAATTCATAATAAATATAACTATTTTAATTAAACCACCAGACTGATTTTTCCCATCGGCCTTTTTACCTCTCGCGAAATGGAGCACTCTTTATGACCATCAAAAGGAAGTCGATATTTATAGTCAGTGGTTTATTAGCCGCCGGATTGACCGGCTGTGACAATAATGATACCCAGATTACTCCGAGTAATCAGGCGGAGCTGGAGAGCAGAAATATTCCCACGCTTACCGTCGACGGGCTGAAATTTAAAGATCTGAATAAAAACGGCCAGCTAGATCCTTATGAAGACTGGCGTCTTGATAGCGCCACCCGCGCCCGCGATCTGACCGCCCGCATGAACGTGGAAGAAAAAGCCGGTGCCATGATGCACGGTACCATTGGCCTCGATGGTGCTGGCCGCGTCGATATTAGCGCCGCCGAAGAAGATGTGAACCAACGCTTCGTCAACACCTTCATTACCCGCATGGCGGGCGATCCACAGCATATTTCCGCCGATAACAATGCGCTGCAGGAAATGGCCGAGAAGTCTCGCCTCGGTATACCGGTAACCATCAGTACCGATCCGCGCAACCACTTCGTTAACGATCCTAATGCCACCAGCGTCGCGGCGGGCAGCTTCTCACAATGGCCAGAACCGCTCGGCTTGGCGGCAATCGATGATACGGCATTATCCAAAACCTTTGGTGACATCGCCCGTCAGGAGTACCGGGCCGTTGGGATCCATATGGCGTTATCACCGCAGGCCGACCTTGCCACCGAACCGCGCTGGGGCCGCATCAACGGTACCTTCGGCGAGGATAACCAACTCGCCAAACGTCAGGTACAAGCTTATATCGAAGGCTTCCAGCATGGTGACAAAGGCCTGACCCAAGATAGCGTCATCACCGTGGTCAAACACTTTGCCGGTGGCGGTCCACAGCTTGGCGGGTTGGATCCGCACAATATCTTTGGCAAAGAGCAGGTCTATCCGGGCGATAATCTGGAATACCACCTGGTACCGTTCGAAGGAGCGTTTGCCGCCAATGTGGCCTCGGTGATGCCCTATTACGGCCAACCGATCAACCTGTGGTACAAGGATCAGCTGATTGAAGAAGTAGGCTTTGGCTTTAACAAGCAGGTGTTGACCGAGATGCTGCGTGGCCGCTTTGGTTTCACCGGCGTAGTGCTGAGTGACTGGGGCATCCTGGAAAGCTGCGAAGGTAAATGCGCCACCGGCATCAGCGATGCCGACATCGCCGCCGGAGTCTCGCCTTGGACTGCAGGGATCGGCATGTCGTGGGGCGTTGAGAACCTCACCCGCCAGGAACGCGTAGTGAAAGCGGTGGAAGCCGGGATCGATCAGTTCGGCGGTACCAGCGATCCTAGCGATCTGATAGAAGCCATCAACCAGCAACAGCTGCCGATCGCCACCATCGACGCTTCCGTCACACGCATTTTACAGCAGAAGTTTGAGCTGGGGCTGTTTGAGAAACCTTACGTGGATGAAGCCAAAGCGGTGAAAATTGTCGGCAATGCGGAGTTCCAGCAGAAAGGGGATGATGCACAGCGCCGTGCGCAGATCCTGTTGCAGAATAATAATTCCCTGCTGCCATTGGCGCTGAGCGGCAAGAAGGTGTTCCTGCATAACGTCAACGCTACCGTGGCGGCACGCTATGGGTTGGAAGTCGTCGCTACGCCGCAAGAGGCGGAGATCGCCATCCTGCGAGTCGATACGCCGCATCAGAACGATCCGCACTACCCGTTTGGCGTTTCTGTCAACTTTGGCCAACTGGGCTTTGACGATGCCGAAACCGTGGTGCTGGATCAGAAAGCGGGCACTTACAGCGGCAGTGAAGACTATCAGTTGATCAAACAGGTGAAGGCGCTCAACATTCCAACGGTGATTTCCGTTTACCTCGATCGTCCGGCGATCCTGACCAACATCGTGGATAAAACCGACGTACTGCTGGCCAACTTTGGCGCATCCGATGAGGCGGTGCTGGATGTGATCACCGGCAAGAGCAAGGCACAGGGTAAGTTACCGTTTGAGCTGCCATCCAGCTGGCAGGCGGTGCTGGATCAGAAAGAGGACGTGGCGCACGATTCTGTCGATCCTCTGTTCCCAATCGGCGCGGGTATTCTGTAATACGGCCCTCTCCTCATCCCTCTTCCCGTGTGGAAGAGGGATGCAGAACGTCACCACTTAAAAACTTTTCACCAGCTTCACTACTCCCGTCGCTTCCTCTACCAGCTTCTCATCGCTCATATCAAATACGCCCTGCACCAGATGCGGCGGCAAATAATCCATGCCGGTCAGGTTGGCGACGGCGTTAAACGGCCGCAGCAGGTCTGCTACCGGATAGCGGTTATACCCTGCCGGTGAATAGGCCTGCGCGTTGCCCCCGGTGCTGACCACCAATTGCAAAGGCTTACCCTGTAATTGGGTACCTTCGCTGCCATAGGCGAAACCGTGGGTTAATACCGCATCCTGCCATTCGCTGAGGATCGCCGGTGAGCTGTACCAATAGAACGGAAACAGCATCACCACTACATCGTGCGCTTGCAGCAGTTCCTGTTCCCGGGCCACGTCAATCTGGTAGTCCGGGTAAACGCGCATCAGTTCATGCACGGTGACGTTAGGTAAAGGACGCAGCGCCTCGATCAGCGCCTTATTGATGCGGGAGTCGTCGGGGAAACGGTGGGCGGCCAACACTAAAATACGCGACATGGGGAAATCCTTGTTTATCGAAAGTAAGCCATTTTTTCATTTCCTCCGTTTCCGGTGTAGTCTGTAAACGGTCACATTAACTTCAACCTAAAGTATCAACCATTATGTCGCTGCCCATTGACGTGCACCGCCTGTTACCGGCGTTTCTCAGCGCCGCTCAGACACAAAACTTCTCCGCCGCTGCACGCCAGCTGGGCGTGACCCCGGCAGCGATCAGCAAAAATATCCGCGTGCTGGAAGAGAAGCTGGCGCTGCGGTTGTTCCAACGCAACACCCACAGCGTGGTGCTGACTGACGAAGGCAAAGCCCTGCTGGAACAGGTAGCACCGCTATGGCAAGCGCTGACCGCCACGCTGGAGCTGGCCGGGGGTGCACAACTCCCTCCAGCCGGTAGCGTGCGCGTCAGCATGATCCCAGGCTTTGGCCGTCAGGTACTGATGCCGCTGATCCCTGAATTTTTACAACGCTATCCGATGATCGATCTGGATCTGTCACTGGATGCCCGGGTGGTGAACCTGGTAGGTGAAGGCTTTGATGTGGGTATCGGTAGCCAGGTCGATCCCGATAGCCGGCTGGTAGCACGCCCGCTCTACCCAATGCAGATGCTATTGGTCGCCGCCCCCGGTTACCTTGCCCAGCATGGCACACCGCAGGTGCCGGAAGATCTGCTGCAACACAGTTGCCTGCTGCACCGCAATCCGGACACCGGGCGTAATGTAAAATGGCCACTGGCACACAAAACGCTGGATCTGCATGGCCGCCTGACGGCCAGCAGCCCGGAGATGTTGCTAGATTCCGCGCTGGCCGGGCTGGGCATCGCTTGCCTGTCGCGCTGGCATGTGGAACAGCATTTTGCCCAAGGAACCTTGTTGCCAGTGCTGCAAGATCACTGGCCTAAACCCACGCAAATCTGGCTTTACTATGCCTCGGCAGATCTGCCGCCGCGGGTGCGCGTCTGGGTCGATTTTTTACTGGCGCATTTTCGCCGCTAATCGGCATGATGCGATCGCAATCACGCTTTAACGATCTTTCGGATAATCGGCATTTTCCATTCAAGCCGCTGATAGCAAGGGTTACAAATATTCCTGTAACGGGTAACTGTACAGCGTTCAAACTGCTCCCCCCATTCTTTGACCCACGTCAAAAAAAGCGGCACCACACCCATATATAGTGCCCATAGAGATTCAATCACCTATATGTAGTAGTTATCCACAATATCATCCACACCCTCCGCAGCCCTTGCGCCCTGCGGTTTTGCCCTGTGGATAAGCCGACGCTCCCCCATGGGGACAGGAGTTACAACGTGAAACCAGTAGTGATTAAACGGGACGGTTGCCAAGTATCTTTTGACGAGATGCTGATCAAGCAGGCCATCGAGCGGGCCGCTTTGGCCGCTGAAGTTGTCGATGCTGACTACTGTGCTACCGTCGCCCGCGTGGTCGCTCAACAGATGGAAAATCGACCGCGTGTCGACATCCACGAAATCCAGCAGGCGGTAGAAAACCAGCTGATGTCTGGCCCGTATAAGCAACTGGCACGTACCTACATCGAATATCGCCACGATCGTGACGTCTCGCGTGAGCTGCGCGGGCGGCTGAACCAGGAAATTCGTGGTCTGGTGGAACAAAGCAACGTCGCGCTGCTCAATGAGAACGCCAATAAAGACAGCAAGGTGATCCCTACCCAGCGCGATCTGCTGGCCGGTATCGTCGCCAAGCACTACGCCAAACAGCATATCCTGCCGCGCGATGTGGTGCTGGCGCATGAGCGCGGCGAAATCCACTATCACGATCTCGACTACTCACCGTTCTTCCCGATGTTCAACTGTATGCTGATAGATCTGAAAGGCATGCTGACCAACGGCTTCAAGATGGGTAACGCCGAGATCGAGCCGCCGAAGTCGATCTCCACCGCCACTGCCGTGACCGCGCAGATCATCGCTCAGGTCGCCAGCCATATTTATGGCGGTACCACCATCAACCGCATTGATGAGATCCTGGCCCCCTTCGTCACCGAGAGCTTCCACAAGCACCAGCAGGTAGCGCAGCAGTGGCAGATCCCAGACGTGGCAGGCTATGCGATGACCCGCACCGAGAAAGAGTGTTACGACGCCTTCCAGTCGCTGGAATATGAAGTCAACACTCTGCATACCGCCAACGGCCAGACGCCGTTTGTCACCTTCGGTTTCGGTTTGGGCACCAGTTGGGAATCGCGCATGATCCAGCAGTCGATCCTGAAAAATCGTATCGCCGGGCTGGGTAAAAATCGTAAAACCGCCGTGTTCCCGAAACTGGTCTTCGCTATCCGCGACGGCCTGAACCACAAGTTTGGTGACGCTAACTACGACATCAAACAGCTGGCGCTGGAATGTGCCAGCAAACGCATGTATCCGGACATTCTCAATTACGATCAGGTGGTCAAGGTCACAGGTTCGTTTAAAACGCCGATGGGTTGCCGCAGCTTCCTCGGCACCTATGAAGAAAACGGCGAGCAGATCCACGATGGCCGCAACAATATCGGCGTGATCAGCCTGAACCTGCCACGTATTGCTCTGGAAGCCCAGGGTAACGAAGACCGCTTCTGGCAGTTGCTGGATGAGCGTCTGCTGCTGGCCAAGAAAGCCCTGATGACCCGCATTGCCCGCCTGGAAGGCATCAAGGCCCGCGTGGCACCGATCCTGTATATGGAAGGAGCCTGCGGCGTGCGGTTGAAAGCCGACGACAATATTGCGGAGATCTTCAAGAACGGTCGCGCCTCGATTTCGTTGGGCTACATCGGCGTGCATGAAACCATCAACGCACTGTTTGGCTCAGAAAAACACGTGTACGACGACGAGCAACTGCGTGCCAAAGCCATCGCCATCGTTGAGCGTCTGAAAAACGCCACCGAAAGCTGGAAGGAAGAAACCGGCTACGGCTTCAGCCTGTACAGCACGCCAAGTGAGAACCTGTGCGATCGCTTCTGCCGCCTGGATACCAGCGAGTTTGGCGTGGTCGCCGGGGTGACTGACAAGGGTTATTACACCAACAGTTTCCACCTCGACGTGGAGAAAAAGGTTAATCCGTACGACAAGCTGGACTTCGAAGCGCCATACCCACCTTTGGCCAACGGTGGTTTTATCTGTTACGGCGAATACCCGAACCTGCAGCACAACCTGAAGGCGCTGGAAGACGTGTGGGATTACAGCTACACCCGCGTGCCTTATTACGGCACCAACACGCCGATCGATGAGTGCTACGAGTGTGGCTACACCGGTGAGTTCTCCTGTACCAGCAAGGGCTTCACCTGCCCGAAATGTGGCAACCACGATTCGGCAAAAGTGTCGGTGACCCGCCGCGTGTGTGGCTATCTGGGCAGCCCGGATGCCCGGCCGTTCAACGCCGGTAAGCAGGAAGAAGTGAAACGCCGGGTGAAACATCTGGGCAATGGGCAGATCGGTTAACTTTAGCTAGTGACCCCTCACCCTAACCCTCTCCCACAGGGAGAGGGGACCGAATGTGCCACAACTTAATTACTGCACTCGTCCTTGGTAACAAGTGAGAGGATGGGGCCAAATACGTCACAGGTGACTTCCATACCTGACTGCCGCACTGTACCTGCTCCTTCTCCCACAGAGAGGGGGGACAGAAAGTGCCACAACTTAATTACTGCACTCGCCCTTGGTAACAATGTTGCAGAGTAACTTCTGCACCTGACCACCGCACCGTACCAGCTCCCTCTCCCCGTGGGAGAGGGTTGGGGTGAGGGGCCATATAAAAGATCGCAATACTATGAATTTTCACCAGTATTATCCTATCGACGTGGTCAACGGCCCCGGCACCCGCTGTACGCTGTTTGTCGCAGGCTGTGTGCACCAATGCCCCGGTTGCTATAACAAAAGCACCTGGCGGCTGAACTCTGGCCTGCCGTTTACCCAGCAGATGGAAGATCAGGTCATAGCCGATCTCAACGACACGCGTATTCCACGCCAAGGGTTGTCGCTGTCCGGTGGCGATCCGCTGCACCCGGCAAACGTCGCCGCCGTGCTGCAGTTGGTCAAACGAGTGCATGCCGAATGTCCCGGCAAAGATATCTGGCTGTGGACCGGCTATAAGCTGGATGAACTGGATAGCGAGCAGATGCAGATCGTCGATCGGATTAACGTGTTGATAGATGGTAAGTTTGTGCAGGATTTAAAAGACCCGGCGCTGATTTGGCGCGGTAGCGCTAACCAGATGGTGCATAAACTGCGTTAATTGGGGAATTTTTCACGCTGATGGGCGACGGCTAAAACCTTTATTACCTCATTCGAAGTGATTTTTTGCTCTGATTTTGGCTTTAAACTCGTCCATCCGTTCTTCAGCTTGCCGGAGAGTAAGATAAGCACTCTCTTCTCCATGTAAGCGAGCAAAGGCTGCATCCACCTTTTCCTTCAACCAGCCTTCGTGTTCACCTACCGTTTTCTGCGCTAACAGTTTGGTCTCGTTCTTCGTGCAAAACTGATTATGGTTTGCCATTTGCAAAGCTCCTATTTACCCGACACTTTGATTCACTAAAGTTAGCTCATTTGTGACTTCAAAATCATCTGAAATGCCTTATTTTCTAGCAAATAAGCCAATTCCATTTCTTTAGATCATCATCTCCCTGTCCCAAATTGTTCATCAGTTCGCCACCTACGCGTCACCTGATTGTCATCTGCCCCCGGCAACATTAGCCCAACTTTGTTACCGAGTGCCGATCATGAATTCTATCGCCGCTTTTTCGCTTTCTCCCCCAACCGAAGTGCCGAGGTATTGGCTATGACGCACTTATCTAGACATCCGACCAGTTACCCCACTCGATATCAGCAGATCGCCGCCCAGCTAGAGCAGGAACTGTCCAATCAATACCGCTGTGGAGATTATCTGCCTTCAGAACAACAGCTTGCCGAGCGTTTTGAGGTCAATCGCCATACGCTGCGCCGCGCCGTAGACGAGCTGGTTGAACGCGGTTGGCTGCAACGCCGCCACGGCATCGGCATTCTGGTGCTGCTACGCCCGTATAACTATCCGCTGCACGCCAACACCCGCTTCAGCCAGAACCTGTTCGAGCAGGGCAGTCATCCCACCAGTGAGCGCTTACTTGCTGTTTTACGCCCGTGTAATGGGCATATCGCCAGCGCGCTCAGCCGCGAAGAGGGGGAAACCATCATCCACCTGCGCACCCTGCGCCGGGTGAACGGCGTTCCTCTCAGCGTGATCGACCACTATCTGCCCGATCTCGACTGGTGGCCCGCCTTACAACAGTTCCGCAGCGGCTCCCTGCATGAGTTTATCCAACAGCAGATCCACCAGCCGCTGACCCGCCGCCAGACCCGCATCAGCGCACGGCGTGCCCAGGCCAAAGAGAGCCGCCTGCTGGAGATCGCCACCCATGCCCCCTTGCTATGCGTGCGCACCCTAAATACCTGTATCGGCAGCGATTTGGTGGCGGAATACTCCGTCAGCCTGGCGCGCGCCGACATGATCGAACTGACGATGGAGCACTGAATGCAATCCTTACAGCAGAGACAACGCTGGATGTCGGTCCTGGCGCATAGCCAACCCGCCCAGCTGCGCAGCCACTGGCAGGCGCTGAGCCTCAACCCAAGCTACCAGCGCCTACGCGCCCCTGAGATTGGCCTGACACAGCTGCTAGGACGGATGGGAGCGACCGGCCGCCGCTTTGTGTTGGGCGATATGACCGTAACCCGCGCCGTGGTGCAGTTGGAAAACGGCGGCCAGGGCTACAGCTACATAACCGGGCGTGACAAGGAACATGCCGAACTCTGTGCGCTGATCGACGCCCTGCTACAACAACCCGCCAACCATGAATTGCTACAGCTTCAACTAATCGAACCCCTGGCCGCACTACAACAGGAGCAGCGCCAACTGCGCGCCCGTGCCGTAGCAGCCAGCCGGGTGGACTTCTTTACGCTGGTGCGAGGGGATTAAGCCATGACGTTATTAGCCGGTTTTGACCAGCCGATTGAGCAATCCCAGTCTGCTTTCCGTTTGATTTTAAAGGCGTTGAGTGAACCTGGCGTGATTGTTGAACTGCCAAATTGCCCGGCATGGGGTGCACTGAACGCCGCCAGCACCGCCGTGATACTGACGCTGGCGGATCAGGAAACCCCGCTCCAGCTCTGTGCCGACCTTAAAAGTGAGCAAGTGCTAACTAACATCCGTTTTCATACCGGTGCTCCGCTGGCGACCCGGCAGAAAGATATCCATCTGGCGGTATGGGATGACCAGTTACAGCCTGCCGAGCTGAGCGCATTGCCACACGGCAATGAAGACTCACCGGAGTTCGGTGCCACGCTGGTAGTGCAGGTTGCAGCATTGGCAGGCAGCCACACACTGCGCCTTTCCGGCCCCGGCATTGAAAAACAACGGGAAATCGCCCCGCCGTTGCCAGCTGCGCTACGGGCTTATCTACTCGAACGGCCTCAGCGCTTCCCGCTAGGTCTGGACATTATCTTGACCTGCGGTGAGCGCCTGATGGCGCTGCCAAGAACCACCCGCGTGGAGGAGTGCTGATGTACGTTGCGGTGAAAGGGGGCGAAAAGGCCATCGAGGCTGCCCATCAACTACAGGAAAATCTGCGCCGGGGTGACGAAGCTGTCCCAGCGCTCAGCGCAGAGCAAATCGGTGAACAACTTGGCTTGGCGGTTGACCGGGTAATGACGGAGGGCGGTATTTACGATCGCCAACTGGCGGCACTCGCCATCAAGCAGGCCAGCGGCGATCTGGTAGAGGCTATTTTCCTGCTGCGCGCCTATCGCACCACCCTGCCGCGCCTGGCCGTCAGCGAACCGCTGGCTAGCGAGAACATGCGGCTGGAGCGGCGCATCTCGGCGGTTTACAAAGACTTGCCCGGCGGGCAGGTGCTTGGCCCGACCTACGACTATACCCACCGCCTGCTGGATTTTACGCTGTTGGCCAACGGTGAAACACCTCCGGCACCACAGGCGGATGAGCCGCTGCCAGAGAGCTGCGCCCACGTGTTCGACCTGCTTAACCAGCAACGGCTGGCGCTGGCAGAAGAAGATGACGGCAGCACTCCGGACGATATTACCCGCAACCCACCGGTTTACCCCTGCTCCCGCTCGGCGCGCTTGCAGCAATTGGTGCGTGGCGATGAGGGCTTTCTGCTTGCATTGAGCTACTCCACCCAGCGCGGCTATGGCCGTAATCATCCGTTCGCCGGAGAGATCCGCAGCGGTTACGTTACCGTGGAGATCGTGCCGGAAGAGTTGGGTTTCGCCATCGATATCGGCGAGATCCTACTGACTGAGTGCGAGATGGTGAACGGTTTTGTCGACCCGCAGGACCGGCCACCGCACTTCACCCGTGGCTATGGGCTGGTGTTTGGCCGCTCGGAACGTAAAGCCATGGCGATGGCACTGGTGGACCGCGCCCTGCAAACCGCCGAGTACGGCGAGGACGTAGCAGGCCCGGCGCAGGACGAAGAGTTTGTGCTGGCGCACGCCGATAATGTGGAGGCCGCCGGTTTTGTCTCCCACCTCAAGCTGCCGCACTACGTCGATTTCCAGGCCGAACTGGAGTTGCTCAAACGCCTGCAGCAGGAATTTGCCGCTCTTCAGGAGAACCGCCATGAGTGAAGTATTGACCGGCTATAACCTCGGTTATCTGGATGAACAAACCAAGCGCATGATCCGCCGCGCCATCCTCAAGGCGGTGGCGATCCCCGGCTATCAGGTGCCGTTTGGTGGCCGTGAGATGCCGATGCCTTATGGCTGGGGCACCGGCGGCATCCAGATCACCGCCAGCATCATTGGCCGCACCGACGTGCTGAAGGTAATCGACCAGGGCGCCGACGACACCACCAACGCGGTCTCCATCCGCCGCTTCTTCCAGCGCGTAGCCGGTGTTGCTACCACCGAGCGCACGCCAGAGGCCACACTGATCCAGACCCGCCACCGTATTCCGGAAACGCCATTGCAGGCGGATCAAATCCTGATTTATCAGGTGCCCATCCCCGAGCCACTGCGCTTTATCGAACCGCGTGAGACCGAGACGCGCAAGATGCACGCGCTGGAAGAGTACGGCGTGATGCAAGTGAAGCTGTATGAAGATATCGCCCGCTACGGCCATATCGCCACCACCTATGCCTATCCGGTGAAGGTTAACGATCGCTATGTGATGGACCCCTCGCCGATCCCTAAATTCGATAACCCGAAGATGCACATGATGCCCGCATTGCAGTTGTTCGGGGCCGGGCGTGAAAAACGCATTTACGCCCTGCCGCCGTTTACCAAGGTGGAAAGCCTGGACTTTGACGACCATCCGTTCAGCGTGCAGCAATGGGAGGAGCCATGCGCCCTATGCGGTTCGCGCCACAGCTATCTGGATGAAGTGGTGCTCGACGACCAAGGCAGCCGGATGTTCGTCTGCTCAGACACCGATTTCTGCCAGCAACAACTCAACCAAGAGGTACCGCACTGATGACTTCCGCTCCATTGAGTGCCACGCCGTTGCTGACGGTCGACAACCTCACCCACCTTTACGCGCCGGGCAAGGGTTTCAGCAACGTGTCATTCGATATCTATCCCGGTGAAGTGCTGGGCATCGTCGGCGAATCCGGCTCGGGTAAAACCACGCTGCTCAAGTCGATCTCTGCCCGGCTGGCCCCGCAACAGGGGCAGATCCTTTACCGCCCACAACCGGGGCAACAACAGGATCTGTACGCCATGGCAGAAAGCGATCGCCGCCGCCTGCTGCGCACCGACTGGGGCGTGGTCCATCAGCATCCGCTCGACGGTCTGCGGCCACAGGTGTCTGCCGGTGGCAACATCGGTGAGCGCCTGATGGCCATCGGCCAGCGTCATTACGGTGATATTCGCCAGCAGGCCAAACAATGGCTGGAAGACGTGGAGATCCCGGTTTCTCGTCTGGATGATCTGCCCACCACCTTCTCCGGCGGTATGCAGCAGCGCTTGCAGATCGCCCGCAATCTGGTGACCCACCCCAAGCTGGTGTTTATGGATGAGCCGACCGGCGGGCTGGACGTTTCCGTGCAGGCGCGCCTGCTGGATCTGCTGCGCAATCTGGTGGTGGAAATGCAGTTGGCGGCGGTGATCGTCACTCACGATCTGGGGGTCGCACGCCTGCTGGCCCACCGTTTGCTGGTGATGAAGGAAGGTGAAGTGGTGGAAAGTGGTCTGACCGATCGGGTGCTAGACGACCCGCACCATCCGTACACCCAACTGCTGGTCTCTTCGGTTCTGTCGTAACACAGGTGAAATCATGACAATTAAAATCCGGGTTGAACACCTGAGTAAGACCTTTGTCCTGCACCAACAGCACGGCACCCGCCTGCCAGTGTTGCAGGATGCCAACCTGACCGTCAGCAGCGGCGAATGCGTGGTGCTGCATGGTCACTCCGGCAGCGGGAAATCCACCCTGCTGCGCTCGCTGTATGCCAACTATCTGCCAGACAGCGGAAAAATCTGGATCCATCACCAAAACGACTGGCTGGAGCTGGTTCAGGCCGAGGCTCGTCAGATCCTGGCTGTGCGCCGCCACACCATCGGCTGGGTCAGCCAGTTTCTACGGGTGATACCGCGTATCAGCGCGCTGGAAGTGGTGATGCAGCCGTTGCTGGAATCCGGCGTTGAGCGTAGCGAATGCCGTGAACGTGCCGAAGCCCTACTTAACCAGCTCAACGTGCCGCAGCGCCTGTGGCAGTTGGCCCCTTCGACCTTCTCCGGTGGTGAGCAACAGCGGGTGAATATCGCCCGTGGCTTTATCAAGGATTACCCCATCCTGCTGCTGGACGAGCCGACCGCCTCCCTCGACAGCCGCAACAGCGCGGCGGTGGTGAACCTGATCGAACAGGCCAAACAGCGTGGCGCAGCCATCGTCGGTATTTTCCACGACGCAGGCACCCGTCAGCAGGTGGCAGACCGTTTACATACCATGCAGGCCCCACAGGTTCTGGAGACGCCATGATTATCAATAACGTCAAGCTGGTGCTGGAACACCAGATCGTTGCAGGTTCACTGGAAATGACCGACGGCGTGATCCGCAGCTTTGCCGATACCCCAAGCCAGTTACCGCAGGCGCTGGATGGCGAAGGCGGTTGGTTGCTGCCCGGGTTGATTGAACTGCATACCGACAATCTGGACAAGTTTTTCACCCCGCGCCCCAACGTGGACTGGCCAGCACATTCGGCCATGAGCAGTCACGACGCGCTGATGGTCGCCAACGGCATCACCACGGTGCTGGATGCGGTGGCGATCGGTGACGTGCGCGACGGCGGGCACCGGCTGGAAAACCTGCAAAAAATGATCGACGCGGTGATCTACAGCCAGCGAGCCGGAGTGAACCGGGCCGAACACCGTCTGCACCTGCGCTGTGAGCTGCCCCATAGCAGCACCCTGCCGCTGTTCGAACAGTTGATGGATAAACCGGGCGTGTCTTTGGTGTCGCTGATGGATCATTCACCGGGTCAGCGGCAGTTCGCCTCGCGTGAGAAATACCGTGAATACTACCAGGGCAAATATCACCTCAATGACCAGCAGATGAGCGAATTTGAGGTGGAGCAGATAGGTCTGTCAGAACGCTGGGCTACGCCAAACCGTGAGGCGATCGCCGCCCACTGCCGGGCGCGTAATATCGCCCTGGCCAGCCACGACGATGCCACCGCCGAACACGTCAGCGAATCCAGTGCGCTGGGCAGTGTAATTGCCGAATTCCCGACCACCGAAGCAGCAGCTCGGGCCTCACATCAGCAAGGTTTGCAGGTGCTGATGGGGGCGCCGAATATTGTGCGCGGGGGTTCACACTCCGGCAACGTGGCGGCACATCATCTGGCGGCTCTTGGCGTGCTGGATATCCTATCTTCCGATTATTACCCGGCCAGCCTGTTGGATGCGGCGTTTCGTCTGGCAAACGACGATCGCAATGCTTTCAGCCTGCCGCAGGCGGTACAGCTGATCACCCGCAACCCGGCACGGGCGTTGGGCTTGCAGGATCGTGGCCTGATCGCCGAGGGGTTGCGCGCAGATCTGGTATTGGCCAAGCCGCACGGCGAGCATATCTACGTGCAAAACGTCTGGCGCCAGGGCAAGCAGGTGTTCTGATGGACTATCTCATCTACCTGATGGGCCCATCCGGAGCAGGCAAGGACAGCCTGCTCGAACGGCTGCGGGCAGCCACCGGTGCCGGGCCGCTGGTGGCGCACCGTTACATCACCCGCCCGGCCAATGCTGGCTGCGAGAACCATATCGCCCTGAGCGAACAGGAGTTTCTCCGCCGCCGTGCCAAAGGGTTGTTCGCCCTGGACTGGCAGGCGCATGAGCACCATTACGCCTTTGGTATTGAGGTCGATCTGTGGTTATTGCAAGGCATCGACGTGGTGGTCAACGGATCCCGCGCTCATCTACCACAGGCGCTACAACGCTACGGTGCCCAACTGCTGCCGGTCTGTTTGCAGGTTTCCCCGGCGGTGCTGCGCCAAAGGCTAGAACAGCGCGGGCGGGAGAACGCGATCCAGATCGAGCAACGGCTGGCGCGGGCGGCCAGCTATCAGCAAACCCTGCCGGTTGGCTGCCACCTGCTGGATAACAATGGCGATCTCGGGCATACCCTTGACGCACTACTGGCCTTAACCGAAAAACAACCACAGGACACTCTGTCATGAGGTGAGCAGTCAAGTTTGAGCACAGTGACGCCCCTCACCCTAGCCCTCTCCCAAAGGGAGAGGGGACAGAACGTGCCACAAATTGACTTCCGAACCTGTATTCAACTCCGTATCGGTTGGGATTGATGGAGAGCTCAATGCACCAAAACGGCACCGTACCAGCTCCCTCTCCCTTTGGGAGGGGACAGAACGCGCCACAAATTCGCTTCCGAACCTGTCTTCAGCTCCGTATCGGTTGGGATTGATGGAGAGCTCAATGCACCAAAACGGCACCGTACCAGCTCCCTCTCCCTTTGGGAGAGGGTTGGGGTGAGGGGAGATCCATACCGTCAACAAGAGGAAACCAACATGCAACTGACCTTTCTTGGTACCGGCGGGGCACAACAGGTGCCCGCCTTTGGCTGCGACTGCTTGGTGTGCCAACGGGCGCGGCGTGAACCGGCGTTCCGGCGGCGGCCATGCAGCGCAATGATCAAATTTCAGGGGGAAACAACGTTACTGGATGCGGGATTGAGCTCATTGGAAAGGCGTTTTGCGGCGGGGGAAATTCAACGTTTTTTACTGACACATTATCACATGGATCACGTTCAGGGGTTATTTCCTTTACGCTGGGGGTGCGGAAATGCGATCCCGGTCTATGGCCCGGCCGATGAACAGGGTTGCGACGACCTGTTCAAACATCCTGGGATTCTGGCGTTCCAACCCCCGCTACCCCCCTTTGAAACGGTGGAATTAGGCGGGCTGCACGTCACGCCGTTGCCGTTGATCCACTCCAAACTCACCCACGGCTATCTGGTCCAGGCCCCAGGCAAAGCCCTAGCCTATCTGACCGACACCGTCGGCCTGCCGCCAGAAACCACACGCTATCTGCAACAGGTCACCCTCGATTTACTGGTGTTGGATTGCAGCCTGCCGCCGCAGCCACAGACGCCGCGTAATCATAACGATCTGCCCCGCGCGCAGGAGATCCAGCAACGCTTGCAGACACGGCGTACGCTGCTGACGCACATCAGCCATCACCTCGATTTATGGTTGATGGCCAACGAACTGCCGCCCGGCATGGAGCTGGCATTCGATAATCTCTGCGTCGAGCTATAAACGGTGCGAGCAGTGCAACTGGTCGGATTCTAAAATCTTGACCCCGCTGCCTGGGCTGAAGGCCTGTGTCAGCAGCGTTTGCGCCACGTCTTTGGCAGCAACGCCCTTCCATTTGCCAGGCAGCAGGCCAAACAACGGCTGGCTGAGTCGCTCCAACAAACGCGGCTCAGCACGGGAACCGAACAACATTGAAGGACGAACCAACGTCAGGCGCGGCCAGTTCTGTGCACGTAGCGCCTGCTCCATCTGCCCTTTGGTGCGGTTATACAGAAATAAGGATTTCGAATTGGCCCCAATTGCGCTCACCACCAGGCAATGCTGCGCGCCAAGGCGCTGCCCGGTAAGGGCCGTTTCAACCACCAACTGATAGTCAACATGGCGGAATGCCTCTGCGCTCCCAGCCTGACTGCGCGTGGTGCCCAGGCAGCAGAATACCGCATCGACCGGCTGTGCCAACTGCGTCAACAACTCGTGCAGATCACCCCCGACCGGGTTATGCAATTTGGCGTGTGGCGGGAGCGCCTTACGCGTAGGGGCAATTACCGAAGTGACCTGCCTATCTGCCAACAGCAGACGCAGCAGTTCACTCCCCACCAGCCCGCTGGCGCCTGTGATCAGTACCCGTGCCATATGTTTTCCTCCTCACCCTCTGTTTACCCAAGGCACAGAACCGCCCGTGGAGACTCTCTAGTTCCTTTACTGCGCCGCCTTCACCTCGGCGACGTACGTCGGTAAATCCCAGGTTCCGCCCGCATGGATTAAACGGCACAGGCCGGTGGTGGCCTCATTACTTTGACGGAACGCCGTGCCATCCCATACCCAACTGGCGGTGGACCAGCAATCGCCCAATCCTCGCCCCTTTTGCCCCATTGAGATTATCCCTTCATCATAGCCAGAGCCGGAATTGGTCACCAATACCGGGGCCTGCTTCAGGGCGCTGTCGATCACCCAATAACCGTAACCTTCGTTATAGGCCGCCCGCCAACACACGGCGGTGATCAGGGCATGGCCATTGCCGAGCGGGGTCAGCGTGATGCCATCCTCGCTTGCACCGTCATTATCCTGTGGGGACTGCATGCGGTCGCAATCATCCGGTTGCAGCGTTGCCAGCAGTTTGGGGGTCAGCGCAGCGATTTCAGGGGCCGTAAGCGGGCGTTCTACCGCCTTGGGCACCTTCACTGCCTGGATCACCGGGGCAGGAATGGCTGCTGGCACGCTGCTTTCCGGCTTGTCGCCTTTTTTAGTCAAAGCACCGGACGTGCCGATACGCCCCTGCACATCGTCCATCTTCAATAAGGTGGCCGAAGCCCCCTCTCCTGACAGCACGAAAGGTGCGGGGCCGCCTTTAAATTCAACCGTGCCACTGCCTTTGATTGCGCCGATCAGTGCCAGAGTCTGGCTTGCTGACAGGTTCCAGTTTCCATACTTGGTCGGTTTGAGCGCACCAGCCGCCTTGCCGTTGATCCACAACGTCAGCTTTGCCACCGCGGCTGCATCACCCTCTTCGTAATCCGCCAAGGTCACTTCCCCCGTTGGGACGGTGCCAGGGCCTGCAATGCGCGTGAGCAGCACCGAACCGTTCGAAGCGCTTGGCTCATCTTCATTAGCGTAGCCCGCCGCGCGACAGGTATTGGTGTTGTCACAAGCCAGCTCCCAGTTCTTATGGCCGAAGGAAACGCCGCTGTCTTGCGCCATCGCAGGAGAAACCAATGCCGCCAGTAGCGATAATGCGGCTATCTCGTTGTTTTTCAATCCATCTATCCTTAATATTCAGCTCGATAATCAACGTGCCCAGTGCAGCTTTTTGCCAAAGCCCAGGGTGTTATCTGTCATCTTCACTTCCTGCAACGCGATCTGCCAAATAGGCGCTTTCATCACCTTGGCCACCGGGAAGCGTTTGCAGTAACGCGTACGGGCCAGTTCCGCCTCGTCCCCGGCCAACAGCGTGATTTCACCCGCGTATTGTACCCCTTTGATCAGCGCAACGGTCTTGGGCTGCGGCGCAATAGTGCCCACTATCCGATTGTTGCGTTGCATCAGTTCGCCGTGGCGAGTGTGCGGCTCGGTCATCAGCCATAGCGCCATGCGCTCGGCATCGAATACGTAAAAGCAGTTGGCGCACCACATCGCCGTGCCATCACCGGCACACAGCGTGAGCACATGCTGCTTACTGAGAAAACGGATAATGTGCAGCCGATCTTCGCTCTGATTCAACGTAAGTTCTCCTTTTCACCTCCGCTATCTTACCCGCAGATTTGAAGGCAGTCACAATTAGCGACAAATTATGCTCAACATAAAAATAGCATATTAATTAGCAATCCATGCATCTTTATGCAAGATAAGCCTGAGCGTAGTAATAACAAATAAAAAACATCCTAGCTCTATTTCTGCTATTACCTGTTTATATTGAAAGCGATTTTCAGGGGTTGGGTTAGCCTAAGCCAAATTTATCCAGTCCGCTGGTTCCATTTGTAGCAATTACTTCACATATACCCTCGCTGCAGAGTTCATAGCTATTCACTCTGGTGCATAGAAAATGAATAGTTAAGTAGAAATCGCTCAATTAACGTGATCTGCATCACTTTATTTCCGTGTTTAGGGGATAAAATAGCGCCAAGTCCGAAACCCATAGGTAAATGGAAAATGGAAAACAACAACAGAAAGATGGCTCACATCCGACGAACTACACATATTATGATGATGGCTCACCGCAGCTGCTTTAGCTTTGCCTTTTTTAACTTCAGATAAACTCCCTCCTCTGCGTTCTTATTGCGTCTTGCAGCTAGACCTATGCCAACGATCCTCCTTGCGCCTGATGGCGACGGTATCGCTCTGTTTTGATTAAAAACAGCGCGGAGCGGCATAATTGCAACTTCGTTTAAGAACCAAATAGAAATTTCGTCAAAATAAACTCGTAACCTAATTATGTTCGATGAACATGATTACGCTCACGCATACCTTTATTTTAACGAAAATATTTTCTGGCAAAGGTCTTATTTGCCGGCGGGATATTTTCGCCTGAAGAATGACAAAATGAACAAATTAAAAATTGCAGCGAACCAAAAAACTCTCTCTTGCTTTGAAACCACACGCGAAATTAGCGACGTGCACCACAGCGACTTTAATGACGTAGCCGCTATCGTGCTTTCCGTGGAAGACGTACAGCAAGGCCTGGTAGCACAGTTGGAAGAAACCGGTTTAAACATTCCGATCTTTGTCGCTGTCTGCTGTGAAGAAGAGTTGGATAATGCCGTATTACCGGCGCTGAACGGCGTATTTGAACTCTGCGGCAAGAACACTCAGTTTTACGGCAAACAGCTGGAAGCCGCAGCGGTAAAATATGAAAGCGAGCTGCTACCGCCGTTCTTTAATACCCTGACCCAATATGTAGAGATGGGTAATGCCACCTTCGCCTGCCCAGGCCATCAGGGCGGTGAGTTCTTCCGTAAACACCCCGCAGGCCGCCAGTTCTTTGATTTCTATGGTGAAACGCTGTTCCGCTCCGATATGTGCAACGCCGACGTTAAGCTGGGCGATCTGCTAATCCACGAAGGCGCGCCTTGTGACGCCCAAAAACACGCCGCCAAGGTGTTCAACGCCGATAAAACCTATTTCGTGCTGAACGGGACTTCAGCTTCCAATAAAGTGGTAACCAACGCCCTGCTGAGCCGTGGCGATCTGGTGCTATTCGACCGTAACAACCATAAGTCCAACCACCATGGCGCGCTGATCCAGGCCGGAGCAACGCCGGTATATCTGGAAACGGCACGTAACCCGTTCGGCTTTATCGGTGGCATCGACGCTCACTGCTTTGAAGAAGGCTACCTGCGCCAGCAAATCCGTGAGACCGCACCGGAACGCGCCAACGATGCTCGGCCATTCCGCCTGGCGATTATCCAACTAGGGACTTACGACGGCACGATCTATAACGCCCGCCAGGTCGTCGACAAGATTGGCCACCTGTGTGATTACATCCTGTTTGACTCCGCCTGGGTCGGCTATGAGCAGTTCATCCCAATGATGAAAGACTGCTCGCCGCTGTTGCTGGAGCTGAACGAAAACGATCCGGGGATCATCGTTACCCAATCGGTACACAAACAGCAGGCCGGTTTCTCACAGACCTCGCAGATCCATAAAAAAGACAAACACATCAAAGGACAAGATCGTTACTGCAACCATAAGCGTTTCAATAACGCCTTTATGCTGCACGCGTCCACCAGCCCGTTCTACCCACTGTTTGCCGCACTGGATGTGAACGCCAAAATGCACGAAGGCAAGAGCGGCCAACGCCTGTGGAAAGAGTGTGTGCGCATCGGCATTGAGTCGCGCAAAATGCTGTTGGACACCTGCACCATGATCAAACCTTTCGTACCGGAGCAAATCGACGGTAAACCTTGGCAGTCCTACAGCACCGAAGCCATGGCCAACGATCTGCGCTTCTTTAACTTTATCCCTGGCGAAAAATGGCATGCCTTCGAAGGCTATGAAGAGTCACAATACTTTGTGGATCCCTGCAAACTGCTGTTGACCACGCCGGGCATCGATACCGCCAGCGGCGAGTACAGCAGCTTTGGTATCCCGGCCACCATTCTGGCTAACTACCTGCGCGAAAACGGTATTGTGCCGGAGAAGTGTGACCTGAACTCCATCCTGTTCCTGCTCACCCCGGCGGAAGATATCGCCAAAATGCAGCATCTGGTGGCGCTGATTGCCCGCTTCGAAAAACACGTTGAACAAGACTCTTTGCTGAGTGAAGTCCTGCCAACCGTGTACAAGAACAACGAAAAACGTTACCAGAACTACACCCTGCGCCAGCTGTGCCAAGAGATGCACGATCTGTACGTCAGCTACAACGTGAAAGAATTGCAGAAGGAAATGTTCCGTAAAAGCCATTTCCCACGCGTCGCCATGGATCCACAAACCGCCAATACCGAATTTGTCCGTGGCAAGGTGGAACTGGTTTCTCTCGCTAAAGCCGAAGGCCGCATTGCCGCTGAAGGCGCGTTGCCTTACCCACCGGGTGTGCTGTGCGTAGTCCCAGGGGAAATCTGGGGGGGGTCTGCTCAACGCTATTTCCTGGCGTTGGAAGAAGGGATTAATTTATTACCCGGATTTGCTCCTGAATTACAAGGCGTTTATATCCAGCAGGATGAAGATGGCTGGAACCGGGCTTACGGTTATGTCATGAAAGCATAATTAACTTCAGGGAGGCGGCATATTCTTGCCGCCAGACATATTTAGATATTCCTCGAATTTCAATCCGAGATCATACGGCTGCACGAAATTCTAGGGATATAAAAGTGAGAATAATCATGAGCAAATCCAATAATAAGATGGGGGTTGTGCAATTAACGATCCTGACAGCAGTCAATATGATGGGATCCGGCATAATTATGCTGCCAACCAAGCTGGCCGAAGTGGGGACAATTTCCATCGTTTCCTGGCTGGTGACCGCCGTAGGCTCGATGGCCTTGGCCTATGCGTTTGCCAAATGCGGCATGTTCAGCCGTAAATCCGGCGGGATGGGTGGCTATGCCGAGTATGCCTTCGGGAAATCCGGCAACTTTATGGCCAACTACACCTACGGCGTTTCGCTGCTGATCGCCAATATCGCCATCGCCATTTCTGCCGTGGGTTATGGCACCGAACTGTTCGGCGTTGCCCTGCCTCCATTGGGCATCTGTATAGCCACTATCGCCGTGCTGTGGCTGGCTACCGTTGCCAACTTCGGTGGCGCACGCATCACCGGGCAGATCAGCGGGATCACCGTCTGGGGAGTAATTATCCCAGTGGTCGGCATCTCGATTATCGGTTGGTATTGGTTCAGCGGTACCGCTTATCTAGCAGCCTGGAACCCGCATGCAGTGCCTACCTTTGAAGCCATCGGGTCTTCTATCTCGATGACTCTGTGGGCCTTCCTGGGTCTTGAATCTGCCTGTGCCAATACCGATGTGGTAGAAAACCCGGAACGTAACGTGCCTATCGCCGTACTCGGGGGCACACTGGGTGCCGCAGTGATCTACATTGTTTCTACCAACGTGATCGCCGGTATCGTGCCAAATATGGAACTGGCTAACTCCACCGCGCCGTTTGGCCTGGCGTTCTCACATATGTTCAACCCAACGGTCGGTAAAATCATCATGGCATTGATGATCATGTCCTGCGTGGGTTCGCTGCTGGGCTGGCAGTTCACTATCGCGCAGGTATTCAAATCCTCTGCCGACAGCGGTTTCTTCCCGAAAATTTTCTCTAAAGTCAGTAAATCAGGTGCGCCAGTGAAGGGCATGCTGACCATCGTGATTATTCAGAGCGTGATGTCGCTGATGACCATCAGCCCGTCGCTGAATAAGCAGTTTAACGTGCTGGTTAACCTGGCCGTAGTGACCAATATTATTCCGTATATCCTGTCGATGGCCGCGCTGATTATTATCCAGAAAGTAGCCAAAGTACCGGAGAACAAGGCGCGTATTGCCAACGTGATTGCCGTGATTGGGGCACTGTATAGCTTCTATGCGCTGTACAGTTCCGGTGAAGAGGCGATGATGTGGGGCGCTATTGCTACATTCTTCGGCTGGACGTTGTATGGGTTGGTTTCACCTCGCTTTGAGATGACTGAAAAACATAGCTGAGTGAAGAGTGCTTCGGCGCAATGCTGGTCAATTATGGCCAGCAATTTCCCCTCACCCCAACCCTCTCCCACCGTACAGATCGAGTGCCTCATGAACACTTGTCTGGGGAGAGGGAGCTGCTCCAGAGCCGCTGTCAGGCGCAGGAGATAATTTGTAGCACGTTAAAATCCCCTCTTAATTTGAGAGAGGGGACATTTGACTAACTCAAATCCGCCCCATTGCTGGCGATCACCTTCTTATACCAGTAAAACGATTTCTTTCTGGTTCTGGCCAAGGTGCCATTGCCCTGATCATCGCGGTCCACATAGACAAAACCATAGCGCTTACTCATTTCCCCGGTAGAGGCAGAAACCAAATCGATGCAGCCCCAGGAGGTGTAACCCATCACCGGGATGCCATCTTCGATAGCGTCTGCCATGGCTTTGATATGCTCACGTAAATAGCTGATGCGGTATTCGTCGTCGATCTCGCCCTGCGGATTGATTTCGTCCTTCGCCCCCAACCCGTTCTCCACCAGGAACAGCGGCTTCTGATAACGGTCATACATCATGTTCATGGTGATGCGCAGGCCCAACGGATCGATACCCCAGCCCCACTCACTGGCTTGGATATGTGGGTTTTTCAGCGATTTGACGATGTTGGCTGCGCTGCTGTTGTGCTCGTTCATTTCAGCCGAGGCACAACGGGAGGCGTAATAGCTGAAGGAGACAAAATCGACGCTGTTTTTGAGGATCTCACCGTCGCCTGGCTCCATTGCTATAGTGATACCCTTTTCCTTAAACAGACGCTTGGTGTATGACGGGTAAGCGCCGCGAGCCTGAACGTCGATGAAGAACAGGTTCTCGCGATCTTTCTCCAGCGCAGCCCAGACGTCTTCAGGTTTACAGGACCAAGGGTAGAAATTGCCCCCAGCCAGCATGCAGCCAACTTGATTGTGCGGGTTAACCTCATGGGCGATTTTGGTCGCTAACGCACTGGCCAACAGTTCATGATGCGCAGCCTGATATTTCACCTGCTCCTGATTATCGCCTGGCTCGAACACCAGCCCCGCGCCGGAGAACGGGCTGTGCAGCAGGATATTGATTTCATTAAACGTCAGCCAGTATTTCACCAGCCCATCAAAGGCCTCAAAACAGGTGCGGGCGTAGTGGGTGAAGAACTCCACCATTTTCCGGTTGCGCCACGAACCGTATTCCCGCACCAGATGCATCGGCACATCAAAATGGCACAGCGTGACCAGCGGTTCGATGCCGTGCTTTTTGCACTCGGTGAAAACGTCGCGGTAGAAAGCAATCCCTTCCGCATTCGGCACCGTTTCATCCCCGTTAGGGAAAAGACGGCTCCAGGCGATCGAAGTACGGAATACGCTGAACCCCATCTCTGCCATCAGGGCAATGTCATCTTTATAGCGATGATAAAAATCAATGCCAACATGGCTGGGATAGAACTCGCCTTCCCGCAGCTCAAAGCGCTTTTCCTGGCCCAGTTTTACCGCCAGCCGATCTTTACCATGAGGGATCATATCAACCGTGGTCAGCCCTTTGCCGCCCTCAAGATAAGCGCCTTCGGCCTGGTTAGCCGCTAGTGCACCACCCCATAAAAAGTCTGCGGGGAAAACAGATGCTGGCATAAGATACCTCTTCTCAAATATACATTTTTACAACAGGTTATACGGATAACGCGGGCGCCGATTTGGCTTTTTCACTTTCCGCATCTTCGGTGACCGGGATATCTTCAAAGCCCAGCAACAGCGTAAGGATGAAGGAAAGCACCACCGCCAAAATCATCACGCCAAACACCCAGACAATGGTCATTGGGTTGGCCGGATCAAAGAACTGCACGCTGGTAAATAGGCCTGGTGAGGCCATCGAGTGGCTCGCCAATCCGGCAATTCCGGCCACGCCGCCGCAGACAAAACCACTGATCAGCGCTGCGATAAGCGGGCGCTTCAAGCGTATTGCCACACCATAAAGCGCGGGTTCTGAAATCCCGGCAACAATCGCCGATGCCGCAGCGGCCAGCGCCGTCTGACGCAGCTCCGGGTTTTTGGTCCGCCAGGCTACCGCCAACGATGAACCGCCCAGCGAGAGGTTGGCACCAATTTCAGAGGGCATCACCATGCCTTCTTTGCCGGTTTCCGCGATGGTCTGAATGATGGTTGGCGTAAAGACGCGGTGCATCCCGGTCATCACCAGCAGCGGCCATAGCCCGCCCATAATCGCTACGGATAACCACCCCAGATAGCTGTGAATGGTGTACACCAGCGCGGAAATACCGCTACCAATCCAGATGCCCAGCGGGCCAATCAACAAGATGGCGATCGGCGCAGAGATCAGCACGATCAGCATCGGTTTGAGGAAGTTTTTCGTCACGGCTGGCGTGATGCGATCGACCCATCTTTCAATGTATGAGAGCAACCAGGTCATGAACAACGCCGGGATCACCGTGTAGGTGTATTTCACCGCCGTGACCGGGATACCCATAAATTCAACCTGTTGGCCCTGCGCGGCTTTCGCCATCAGATCGATAAATGCGGGATGAACCAGTACCCCAGCAATCGCAATCGCCAGTGACATATTGGTTTTGAATTTTACCGCTGCGGAAGCGGCAACCATCACCGGCAGGAAGAAGAACGCCCCGTCGCCAATGACGTTGAGGATAATCAGCGTCGAGGAGCCTTTGCCGAACACGCCGGTCATATCCAGGATCATGGCGAGCAGTTTCACCATCGAGCCGCCGATAATGGCCGGGATCAGCGGTGACATGGTGCCAATCAGCGCGTCCAGGATCCCCGCACCGATACGTTTGAGAGTGATCTTGTTCTTTTGCGGCGCCGGTTGCTGGGCTACCGCCCCTTCGGGCAACAGTTTCAACACTTCGGCATAGGCCTGTGAAACGGTGTTGCCAATGATCACCTGACACTGATTTTCACTTCTTACCACACCCAGTACGCCACCAATTGCCTTCAGCCTGACGGCATCGACGAGGGTGTCGTCGTTGAGCACAAAGCGTAAACGCGTCATGCAATGAGTCACCGCCGCGACGTTACTCGCTCCCCCAACTGCATCCACTATCGATCTTGATACCGCCGCATAATTCTTAGACATGAGGACAACTCTCATTGATAGGTAACCGGTTCCACACAGGATTGTTGATATTCATATCGAAGATCAATCTATAATTTTTTTTATTGTCTATTTTGTGATTGTGATCGACATGAATGGGTTCGAGAAGCTGCAAAGGGTCTGCTCTAATGCGATTGAATGTGTAGAATGGGGATAATTGTTAAAAGCCGGGAAAACCCTATGTCTACCATGCAGGAAGTGGCAAAAAAAGCAGGCGTCTCAAAAGCCACTGTTTCGCGCGTTCTTTCCGGCAAAGGGTACGTCAGCGAAGCCACCAAAGATCAGGTGTTTAAAGCCATAGAAGAGGCGGGTTATCGTCCCAATCTGCTGGCGAGAAATCTGGCCACCAATAAATCCCAGTGCATTGGCCTGGTAGTCACCAACACCCTCTATAACGGCAGTTATTTCAGCGAGATACTTTCTCAGGCCGCGCAAAAGCTGGAAGACAACGGTCGCCAGTTGATCCTGGTGGACGGCAAGCACAGCGCCGCAGAAGAGCAAGAGGCGATCCGATTCCTGCTCGATTTACGCTGCGACGCCATCATCATCTACCCGCGTTTCTTAACCATCGAAGCGATGGACGACATCATCGAGCAGCACAAGCAACCCATCATGGTGGTGAATCGCAGGCTGAGAAAACACCAAAGCCATTGCATCTGCTGCGACCACAAAGGGGCCAGCTTTAAGGCAACAAAATACCTGATTGAGCAGGGCCACCGGAATATCGCCTTTATTACCGGCTCACTGGATTCACCAACGGCGATTGAGCGACTATCCGGCTATAAAGAAGCCTTAAATCAATATGATATTGAGTTGGATGATAAACTCATCATCAAGGGAAAGTGGACGCCAGCCAGCGGTGCGGCAGCGATGGAGTCCTTGCTCAAGGATAAAATCACCTTTAGCGCAGTACTCTCCAGCAACGATGATATGGCCGTTGGTGCCATCAAGAAATTGAACGAGGCGAGTATTGCCGTCCCCAATGACGTCTCGGTTATCGGCTTCGATAATATCCCTACGGCTCCGTATCTATCCCCGGCGTTATCCAGCGTTAAAGACCCGGTGAGCGATATGATGAGCGAAGTAATCGACCGGCTGATCGCTATGCTAGACGGTGGCTATCTGTCGAAGGACAACGTTTTTGTTTCTGAGCTGCTGGTTAGGGATTCGGTGGTTCCGGGTCCTTTTTGGGAGCAGTGAGCTCGCGGGGCAACATTCGGTGCCCGCACGCAGGCTACTTCTGCCCTGCCCTCCACACACAGTGTGATTTCCACGCGTATTACCATCTTTTCCTCAAGAAACTCGAATTGCTCTTAGCATAACTTATTGATTTTTAATTGATAGAGGTTTTAATTTTGATGGCCCCCCTATTGATTCAACAGCGCCTAAGCGACATCAAGCTACATTTTCAGCTTCATTTCGGCCAGACCAACACTACGGAGATTGGAAATATATCTATTAAAAACAATGCAACAATAAGCTTCCAGAACAAGGTATTTTGAAAAATATATTCATAAATCAACAAACTTTGACATTACATAACGCTCACCAAATAAATCTCATATTTTTCAATTGGTTAAAAATAGAACTTTAGCAACACTCGGTTTTTTTACGAAAAAAACCACTATAAATTGACTGTGTCAGTATAAATGACTACCACTCACTGTATTTATATAAAAAAAAACAAAATAAGTATAAACGCAGGTATAAAACTCTAGGTTCATGGCATCCTGTATAACTTACTTATATAAACAAGAATTCCCTTGGTTTAAATTAAGGTTTTTCATGTTTATAAATGAGAATTTTCTCACCATTAATAACTTACTTTCCCAGGATAAATTAAGGACTTTTAAAAAAAACAATAAAATAGAGAAGGCTACGCATTAGCAAGATAATTGACAGAATTAAGCGCCCCCTCTATCTTATGCTCCAAGCTTGGTACTCAATGGTCATTTATTATTAACCTATTCGCCAACACCAGCTCTAGCGTCAAGGTTTTTTAATAAATGACTAAAGTACCAGGCCAACGACAGGTTAGGGAGTCTCTGTTGTGATGGATTCAAAAGTAAACTGGTGAAGAAATTGATTTCTTCTGCAAATGAAATTGGTTCAATCCGTTCTCGCTAACCAATTTAAATAATGTAAATGGAATGGCAATCATTATGAAATTTAATAAATCCACGTTGTTACTTGGCGCAATCGGCTTGGCATTTGCTGGTTCTGCTTTAGCGACTAGTGGCACCATCAGTATTATCGGTAAAATTACCGATACCACCTGTAATATCAGTGTAAATGGTCAGAGTAACATCGCTACGATCACTCTGCCGACGGTACCTGCAAGTGCGTTACTTCAGGCGGGTAATACTGCGGGTACCACGCCTTTCAGTATTGCTTTGTCAGACTGTTCAGGTACTACCTTTACTACTGCACATACCTTCTTTGAAGCTGGCTCTATGGTTGATATGACTACAGGCCGTCTGAACAATTCGGACAGCTCTGGCGGCGCTACTAACGTGCAAGTTGAACTGCTGAACTCCGCATTAAGCCCGATTAAAGCTGGGGCAACAGACGCTCTGCAAGGCGATATCGAGGTTAATAACACTGCTGGCACTACCACGTTGAATTACTTTGCCCGTTACTATGCAACAGCGGCTGCCGAAGCAGGTTCAGTTAATACCCAGGTCGATTACACCATCATTTATCTATAATAATAACTAGTATCAGGTGGGGGTTTTCCCCACCTTTCTATAAGGGGTGGAGTATGCTCCGCAAAACAGCTTTTATCATAATCAGCTTATTTTCATTTTTTAATTACCCTCTTGCTCAAGCGGCGGTGGTGATTAACGCGACTCGTGTTATTTATAACCAACAAGATAGTGAGTCCGTTTTGCAATTGCAAAATAAAGGAAAGGACCCACTGTTGATCCAATCCTGGATTGATGATGGTGATTTAAAATCAACGCCAAACACGGCACAAAGTCCTTTTACGATAATGCCGCCAATTGCACGTATTGACCCGGGTAAGGGACAGGCACTGAGAATTGCTCGTACCAAGCCAATTACAGTAGCAGATCGCGAAACTCTATACTGGTTTAATGTACTTGAAGTCCCGCCAAAACCGACACAGCAAATAGCTGCGGGCGTTAATCTGATGCAATTCTCCTTTCGCAGCAGGATAAAAGTGTTTTATCGCCCCGCCAATTTGGCTCTGACACCAACTCAAGCCTATGAAAAGCTATCATTCAACGTAAAGAAGGAAGGAATAAACTACGTGGTTTGGGTAAAAAATCCCTCGCCCTATTTTATTACCCTACGTGGTCTAGAACTCAAAAACAAAAAGGAATCGCCAACTCTTGGGACCATAGGTAAACAGCCACGGATGATATCACCGTTCAATGAGTTGAAATTTACACTAGAGGGCTTAAAAGGCCAACCGCAGGCTGGCGCCGCAATTTTTTACAGTGTAATTGATGATTTTGGTGGAGATAGACATAATGAATGGAAGCTCGATAACAAAATCAGCCAATAGTGGCCGCTTAAACCGACCAAAGTTGACTCAACTTGCAGGTATGTTCACGCTAACACCGCTAGCGCTTTTTTTTAGCTCATTTGTATCCGCAGCAGAGACAGTGGAATTTAATGATTCATTCCTCCGGTCACCAGTCAATGTCCGTTTATTTGAACAGGGTAACCCGGTATCTGCGGGTATGCACCGCGTCGATATTTATTTAAATGACCAATGGGTGGGCCGTGAAGATATCAACTTTGCGATGCCTGTTGCTACATCAACGGTTGCTCAACCTTGTTATACGCTGAAGCTGATGGATCTGCTGGGCTTTGATCTGGATAAGGTCGACAAGGAGATTCAGGCCAAGCTGGCTTCTACTGAGCAGTGCGTTGCATTGAATGAGTTAGTACCTGGTACTTCTGCGGCTTATGATAGCGGTAGCCAACAATTTAATGTTTCAGCCCCACAAATTATCCTCAAACGTCACGCCAGAGGCTATGTCAACCCGGCATTATGGGATAAAGGCATCACTGCCGCGATGTTACAGTACAGTTATAATGCCTATCATGCGGAGCAATCAAGGGCATCGGCTCAGACGTCACAGTATTTGAGCTTACGGGGTGGACTGAACTGGGATGTTTGGCGCTTGCGCTACCGTGCGACAGCAAACTGGGGTAATGGGCAAGGCTCAAGTTATCGGGGATCGGAATTATATACAGAGCGTGCGTTAGTTGACTGGCGCAGCAAACTGGTGCTTGGTCAGTCAACTACCGATGGACAGGTTTTTGACAGCATTGGTTATATTGGTGCTCAGGTTGCTTCCGATGATCGTATGTATACCGACTCGCAGCGTGGGTTTGCCCCGGTGATCCGTGGCGTTGCTAATACCACGGCCCTGGTAAAGGTTTCTCAGCGTGGTAACCAGATTTACGAAATTACCGTTCCCCCAGGCCCATTCCAGATAGATGATCTCTATCCTTCTGGTGCTGGAGGGGACCTGCTGATCACCGTAAAAGAGGCGAACGGTAATGAGCATAGTTTTACGGTGGTTTATTCATCTATCCCCGAGTTGTTACGCCCAGGGGTAACACACTATTCGGTGGTTTCCGGAACCTATCACAACTCTGCGGTTTCCTCGGCTCCCCCCTTATTGTTGGGAACCGTAAGGCGAGGATTCTCGAACATTATTACCGGCTATTCCGGGGCTATTGGTTCAACCAATTATCAGTCGTTCTCCGCCGGACTAGCATTCAATACAGGTATTGGCGCTATTTCTGCCGATATTACTCAATCAAGAAGTCAATTAAAAAATGATGAGACAAACCAAGGTCAAAGTATAAGGCTGACCTACGCTAAAATATTGCCGATAATCGATACTAACATCACCCTGGCCAGCTACCAATACTCGAGCTCTGGTTATTACGGCATGGATGATGCAATGGTCACACGTGAAAGGTATCAAAAAGATACTTATCGCAGTTATAACTACAACACTGTAAATCGCCGAAACCGCCTACAGATCAATGCGTCACAAGCTTTACCTGAAGGGTGGGGAAGTATTTCGGTCAATGCCAGTATTCAGAACTATTGGGATCAGAGCGGCACCGATACTGAATATCAGATGAGTTATAATAACTATTATAAGAGAATAAACTATGGAGTTAACGTCGGGCGTATCCGCGATCTGAACACCAATAGCTGGGATAATAAAGTGATGTTCACCGTATCACTCCCATTGGGTCTCAGCGATAAGACTCCCTACTTAACCACCAGTTACACGCAAGAGAAAGAGCACCGAGGTATACAGAACTCTGTTGCCGGCAATGTCGGGGAAGATCGGCAATATGGGTACAATATGTTTGCTAATGGCGACCGCTATTCCGGTGAGAATATGCATAATACCACCACAGGAGGAGGTAGTGTTTCCTGGTCAGCGCCTTATGCCACCTTGGGCAGCAGTTTCTCTACCAGTCGAAATTACCAGCAGTACGGTGCCGATATTTCTGGGGGCATCGTAGCTTACAGTGGTGGTGTGGTGTTTACCCCCCTGTTGGGGGATACCGCTGCAATTGTTGAAGCCAAAAATGCCCAAGGGGCGCGCGTCACCAACTATAACGGCTTGCGGCTGGATAAATGGGGTCGCGCCGTGGTGCCTTACCTGACGCCATATCGCCAGAACGGAGTTGAAATTGACCCCAAAGGGATCTCCCACGATATCGAACTCAAAAGCACTAGCCAGAACGTAGCGCCAACGGCAGGGGCAGTCACTCTGTTGCGCTATGAAACGGCAGAGGGTTATTCCGTGCTGATTAATACTAAAGATATCCGTGGATTGCCGCTCCACTTCGGTGCTACGGTATTTGATACAGAGCACAGAAACGTCGGTTATATCGCACAGTCGGGTCAAGGATTATTAAGGGTCAAACAGCAGCAGGGGGAATTAACCGTGCAGTGGGGCGATGAGGCTGGGGCACGTTGTAAATTTAAGTACAATCTACCGCAATTTATCGCTAAAACAGCGGCCGACTTCCGTCGCCTTGATGCTATTTGTAAGTAATTAAGGAATAAATGAAGATGATGACTATGCGAGCTGTCACCAACTGCGTTGTACCACAGTTGACGGTACAGGTAATTGACAGAGCAAGGATGGTTCTGCTTTTTCTGTTGGCTACCATCCTGGTAGGAATACACTCGCCAGCGAAAGCTGAGGGTTACGTGGTAGACTGCCTCCGGAATGGGGGCAACTATTACCAGTTCTTCAATACTACAAGAATTCAGATCGGTAATAATGCTCAAGTAGGGGATTTACTGGGGACTTGGATAAATTCATCGGACCCTGTCGCCTGGAACTGTACGCCAGTGGTGGCCAGCTATCCCAATGCGGTAGTACAAATGAGCACGCAGGGCTATCCGCCTTATACCGTCTGGGGAAGCAAGAATGTGGACGGATCGACGTACACCGTCTACAACACTACCGTTAAAGCAGGTTTAGGCTATGTAGTCCGTTGGCGCTATACCATTAATGGCACCACCAGTGCCTGGCAACCGCTGACGATCGCCCAAGGCGGGCAGCAGGATTCAACTACTTCAGTCACCACATCCAACACCAATGGGTCTTTTACTTTCGGCGTTGATGTGCAAGTTCTCTTTGTCAAGACCACCACGGCGTTGACAGCGGGTACCACCAGTGCGTTCGACCCGATATATGTTCGCTGGAAGCAAGTCTCTTCAACCGCCGTCGGCACCCAAGTTGGTAGCGGCACCTATATGATCGCCGATTTTCAGCCAGGGAATTTGATTACCTTAACTGGAGGAACCTGTACCACGCCAAATGTGCCCGTAAATCTACCAGAGGTCGGGCGAAACCAGTTTACCGGTATCGGGACGTCCGGAGGATTAACACCCTTTGTTTTGAAATTTAATAATTGTTCTAGTGGGATGAATCTTGTGCAGTACAGCTTTACGCCAACCACCTCTGTGGCAAATGCGGCGAATGGTGTGGTGGTGCTCGATAGTAGTTCGACAGCCACTGGGGTTGGAATGCAACTATTGTTGAATCCGACGACACCGGTGACTTTTGGCACCACTTATCCACTCACCAGTTACAATCCAGCGGTGAGCAACGGAAATTATACGCTGCCGTTGTATGCAGGTTTGTATCAAACAGGAGCCGGAGTGACACCAGGCTTGGTCAAGAGCTCGATAACCTTTACCGCAAGTTATAAGTAACCACTATGACAATGTTAAGCCGAAACCTGTATACCGTGCCCGTTTTGTTACGCGGGCTGATTATAGCCCTGGCTCTGTTATCTGTTCATCCGTCGTGGGCGGCTATTTCTCTGGGCCAAACACGACTGATTATCAGTGCTAAGGATAAAGAATCCACATTAAACGTAAGTAATGAAGGGGCACAGCCAGTACTGTTGCAAATGTGGATAGACCTCGGTGACAATAGTATTTCACCCGAGAAAATTGCGGTTCCTTTTGTGATTACCCCACCGATCGTACGTCTGGATGGGAAAAAGACGCAAAGGTTACGGGTGATGTTTACAGGTAGCGATGCCGACGTTCCAGCTGACAAAGAATCGGTCTATTGGTTGAATGTTTTGGAGATCCCCCCTAAACCATCAGGCATTGTACCAGTGAATGAAGTTCAGCTGGCATTTATAACCCGAATAAAAATTTTTTATCGACCGAAGAAAGTCAACGCTATGGACATTTCCCATGTAGAGGAAAAACTACACTTTAGCTTAATCAATCAAGGTGGGAAGATGCTACGCATCGAGAATCCTACGCCTATAAATCAGACGCTGATCTCCATATCGATTGGGCATGATATAAAAAAAACAATCTTCAGTTTTCATCCTGAGGAAAGCATGATCCCCCCCTACTCGACAAAAGACTATCCACTATTAAAAATAAAAGGGAGCGTTGACAAGACGATGATGGTGTTTATTTCAACGATTGGTGATTATGGTGAGATAATTAACAGTGGGAACCCCTTGGATGACTAGAGACTTAATGGTCATTGCTATGCGTGCAGGTGAGTTAACCCAGAGTTACCAGAAAAGTAACGATATGCTACCCCATTCTTTTTGATGAGTTATTAGTCAGTAAAATCACTCACCCCATCAAGGATGTAAATTCCATCCTTACGATGACTCGCCAGCCTGGAATCAGGCGGGCGAGGACTGGAAAGTATAAAGTAACTGTAATTTCATGTACCAGTCACGTTGCCGAGAATTACACAAATCATTGAAATAACTGTTGATTCGTTAGAATTTTGCGAGCGCCAGGTTTATCCTTAAGGATATATCATTACTCTCATAGCAATACGAGTTATAACCGCGCGCAAATTTGAGTGCACGCCAGAACAGGGGAGATCCTAAACAATTGGTTAGTAGGAATTAAGAGTGACTGAATAGTCCTAACGCCTAACTTTTTTAACGCTTTTCGTTTATAATGCCCCACTAATTTAGGGCTAATAGAGAGAACTTGAGATATCTTTTTATAATCAAACTCCATTAAAATGCCATTTAACACTTGCCTCTCACGTAATGACAAAGGTTTGGCTACCTTCTTAAAATACTCTGAAAATTCCGACAAATCATTACTCATGAGTTCATTAATCTGTCGCGTGATAGATGAAAGAGAGTTTTGTGTATCAATAAAACCTATCCGTGCACAAGTCTCCAGCAAGTAATCTATCAACCCGGAACTTCTGTATACATCCAAAATTATTATCACTCGGTGCTGATGACTTTCTTGGAAAATAATTTCTATAAAAGACAGAATATCCATTACGGTATAGTCTGAACCTTGCAAGGATATAATAAAAAGATTAGCTTTATTTACCGAAAGCAGATGTAAATGGCATTGATGTATTTTTTCAGAACTGAGTACTCTACAACTAGATGGCAGAAGCTCGCTTAACCCCAGTCGGGTAAATTGGCACGGGTGTAAAATAGTAGCATGCGTGATACTCATTTTTAAATCCTTAAGTTTTTACGTGTTATCCATAACAGACATCTTTACAACGTAATCATTACAAAAATAGCTAAAATGAAATAGGAAAACCAAAGATAATAAACATGTTGACCATGAAGTATATACTTAAAAAAGTCAGCATTCAGTCGATAATATTATTTACTTCAAGCAAACCAACAAGGTCGATTACGCTATGAATATTCAACTTTTCTAATATATTTCTCTTGTGAGAACTTACTGTTTTTGCACTGATATTAAAAAACTTTGAAATCTCATGGTTTTTAAGACCTTTGGCCAAGGCAATAGCAATAGAAACCTCTCGTTTTGAAAGCTGACTAAAAACACCAAGCTGAACGCCATCACTATGATCACTGTAGCTTGGAAAGCAGTTAATGTCGTTAACAATTAAATTAATTGCATTCAACAACACTTCAAATGAGTGTTTTCTGGAAATGAAACCATTAGCCCCCATCTGAGAAACCCTACGCGAATAAACCCCCTCATTACTTCCAGAATAAACTAATATTTTAGTATTCTTGCACTCTCTTTTTATACTGGAAATCACCTTCATGGTTGACATATTGACATCCAGAATAATTAACCCCGGCTTTTCTTTTACTATCTCCACAAGGAGATCTAAGTTATTTTCAGGACTGCCAATAACTCGCATATCCAAACGGCTACTGATTAATGTCGCTAGAGAATCACGAACTATAGGATGCTCATCAATAATATAAACTGATGGCCTAATGACTTTATTTATAGTATCCATAAAGAAACCACTACTTGAAGAAAGGACTAATTAATTTTTAATAGCCACTTTTTAAGGGTCAGCAAATTAACTGAAATCCTCTATTGATAATTGATATCAATAGTTGCCGTTGCATTCGCAGTTCCACTGCTGGAACTCTGCGCATTTGCTGTCCTGTAATAGTTAGCCGTGAACCGAATAACATCTGAAGTCACGCTACCCACCGCATCACCTACGGCAAGTGCGGAAGAGGTATTTGCCACACCAAATTTAACGGGTTGGTATTGCGCACCAGACTGCCCAAAAGGTAATGATTTAAGCTGAAGTGCAAACCCTTTTGCCACATTACTGCCACTGAATGCAATCAAGCCACGCGTATTGCTAGGATCATTGATGGTATCAGCCTGACTGGCGTTAACTCGATAAATGACTGCGGTTTTCGGCAAGCAACGCAGGCCAATTTGGAATGATACCGGTGTCGTGGTCGCTCCCACATTCTGACTGGAAAATTCAGAGGAAATCCGGTTACCCATATTTACTGTTTTATACAGATCGCTGGAAACAATGCCGCAGGTACGGACCGAAAAATTCACATGGTCAACGTATAAGTTAAAATAAAAGTCATCATAAGCGGTTTTGTCCGAACTGGTATAATTAACCATCCGAAATCGCATATAGTGCAGGAGACCACCGGTTCCCCAAGGAAACGAACCAGCTACGGCGTTAGCCGTTTGATACCCCTGAAAGCCCACATTCTGGATCCCAAAATCCTGCATACGGATCACCACTGGATTAGTGGGTGTTGCGTTGGCAGCCAGGATAAAAGGTGCGCCCAGAGTATTAGTACCTGCAGCACCGGTAAACCAGACCTTATCCCCGGCCGGGCTGTTGTACCACATTTCTGCAGAATAGTAATAGTTGCCACTACCATAGGCGGTGGTCTGCTGCATATTCGGATAACCCTTATTGGTAAACCGGGTATCTGGAATCAAGTGTGTTTGTAACACCGGAGTAACCTGCACGGGTGCTGTACAGGTCAAGCTCCATGCAGCACTGCCGCTGTTCGATGATGGCGTGGCATAAGTGGTATTCGTCGGGCTGGGATATTTACCATCATTTACAGCGACAATACCATTTGCTGAGGGTATTTCTACGTAGGGACTCAGTACCGGAATACCAGGAGTCCAGACGCAGGCACGAACGGCCAGTGCCTGTTGCGGTAGCAGGCCAGATAATAGGGTGATAAGGAATGCTCCTATCGCCCGCTCATTACGTATAATATTTACTAGAAAGAGTTTCATTTTTGTTCTCTGGCAGCTTATTTCATAGGTGTACATGGCAGGGATAATTGGCGCATCCCATGAGTTTTGTCAGTCGCTTTCTCTTTGGCAAAATGATAGCGAATACGGCACTGTCCGGTTAAATCGGAGCGCCAAGAAACAAGCAGCAGTCCATCATCATTCAAGCCACTGGCATACAGTACGCCACCCTGACCAACCATACCGACATTATTGCCCTTCTCATCCACAACCATTGCTCCCATAGGTAAAGGTTCACCATCAGGTGTCGTACTTTCGATGAACGCCTTATTTCCCGAACGGGTATCGAATTTAACTTTGACGATTGCGCCACTATAGGGCACAACTTTGCTACCACTGCTTAAAAGTTCCGTATTTTCAGGCATGCCTTGTGGATCGATATTAATAGTATTATTGCGATAAGCACTGAGATAAGGCACAATCGCATAACCGAAACGGTCAATAGTGACGCCTGAAATATTTTCCACTCTGGCACCTGAGGCATCTTTTGCCTCTACCAACGCCATGGCATCTGCAGCATATTGCCCCAAAGTCAGCCCACCTGAATGAACAACCGCAGAGCCGGACATCCCCAAGGCATATTGCCGGAAATTTTTTCCCTGGCTGGCTGACACTGATGCCTGCCCCATGGAGTGATTTTTAGCCATATTGCCAGACACAGAGCTTTGATTGTGGGAATCAGTACTGCCTGACATTCCATAAGACAGAGAGTTATCATGCCCCAGTGAGCCATTAAGACCCAGCGTGGTTTGCGACAAGCCTTCACTATTCGTGTTAAGGCTGGTGGTAACACTATGATATCCATAACGTTCACTACCAAAGGGGATACTTAATGTCAGCATATATTGATTTTCGCTTTCACCTGAATTATTGCTTACTCGCGAAATAGAAGTGCCGACATTAATATTCTTAACTAAAAATGAATATCCTGCCTGATAATTGCTCGATGAGCCAGGCCTATCCCAATAGGATAGGATAGAACCAGAAATAAACAGGCTACCGTAATCTAAAACTTGTTGACTGATTGCCAGTTCAAAGCGCCCTTTCTGGCGCAGAACATGACTATAATCCAGCTCACGCTGCTGTGCTGCCTCATTGAAACCATAATAACCCTTATCAGAATAGCGATAGGTCGCTAATGATAAAAACGTTTGGCTAATTTCCAAATACTTGCTATGAGAGGCTTTAACACTCCAACCTCGGCTGTTACCCGATGGCAGGTCTGCCGATGAGCCTGTAATATCAACCCCCAGAGCTCCAAGACGAGTATTGAATGCAGAACCTACTACAGCAGACTGATAATTTTCTGAGAACTGACTCCCTGCATAGGCCGTTACATTATTAGATACCCCACGGGAATAGAGTGCTTGCAAAAATGTAGGTTTGCTACGTAAAATTTGGTTATTCAACTGCCCAAAGGTCACAGCATAACGGGAGCTATTGTCGCGTAATAATGATGCTACCGAAGAGTAAGGTACTGAAAATGTCTGTACCGTCCCATCCGTTTCAGTAACAACCACATCCAGTTCACCGCCATATCCAGTAGGATAAAGATCATCGATCGCAAAAGCGCCAGGAGCAACGGTAGTTTTATTTAGCAAAACTCCTCGCTGGCTTACTTGTACCAGTGCATTGGTACGCGCTACACCACGTACTACCGGTGCAAAGCCCTGCTGTGAAGCAGGCAGCATACGGTCATCGGAAGCAAGTTGGATGCCACGAAAGCTTAAGCTATCGAAGTATTGTCCGGATGTATTGTATTCACCGGCTACCAACATACCCTTAAAGGCTGGTAATGGGCGTTGCAGATAACTGTTCAGCGTTGTCCATTTACTAATACCGTTATTGCTGCTGCTATAGTTGGAATTATTTCTCAGTTGCCACAAACCCAAGTTCACGCCACTATTGAGTAAGGTGAAAAAGTTAGAATTAGTAAGTGCCTGTTGATTACCATTAATACGGGACTCATAATAGTTTGCATTATAATTAATAAAGCCCGCATTAATACCCGCATCCCACAACTCTTGACTAACGTCCCCTTGAGATTCACGTTGCAAGTAAACCTGCGGGATCGAAAAATCCACAGCCAAGTCTGGCATGTTTATGATATAACTGGCAGTAGGTATCAGTGAGTTGAGTAACACACAACTGCCGGGGTCTGAATCAAGCGGCACATTTTCAACCTTAAGATCCAGCAATCTTATTAGCTCTTTACTCAGACAGACAACTTTTTTATTTTCAATATCTTTTATGAGTAGGTTAACCTTACCCACAAGCTTTTTATTAACCAGAATAGACATGCTGTAACTACCTGGTGTAATATCATTACCATATGCAAAACGAGCAACATCGACCTTTTCTGATCCCACTAAGAAACTAGTGTTATATAAGTACGCCTGCCCCTTGGAACTATCCTGCGGTATCACAGATGCATCAGCACCCCAGGCTGCCCCCACCAGAGTTATATTGGCTAACAATAATACCAGAGCAACTTTAGACGTTAAATTTCTGGTATTTTCTTCATTTATCTGGTCCATAGAGAGAATGTCGTCCTTATATAATTCAAAGCAGGTTATAAAAGTGTTTCAGTGTATTCCTTTGCACCACCTTGATCGTTAATGAGAAGGTAGTTCAGTTTCATAGGCAATGTACTTTCTGGCACTTTAACCTTGGTACTCAAGGACCCGAATGGTGCGATCATGCCAAAACGTTGTAATGAAACCGACACGGGCTTATTATTCACCATGACATCAACCTGAGAAAAAGACAGATAGTAAGGCGATGTATTTTTACAACTGAGCGTCAGCATCTGCGGTGTCTCTTTGTTGCCAGTACAACTAATCTGTTTAGCCAGTTCATCCGTTTTTGGTGTTGCCAGTTCTGCAGGGCGATAAAATAGTTTTATCCTACTTCTGAATGCCAGCTGTAAACTATTTTCTTTATTATTGGCGTCTGTTGGCGGTATTTCAAAGACATTAACCCAAAATACAGACTCTCTATCTTTTACCGATATGCTACCATTATAAATTATACGTAATGACTGTCCCTGCTTAGGTTCCATACGAAACATTGGCGGTGTAATAGCAAACGGTGTTTTAGGCATTTTTGCCGACATGGCTGAATGACCATCATCAACCCATGCTTGTACTAGCACTGGCAATGAATTGTCATTTTCAATGCGCAGAGAAACCTCCTGTTTATCGCTAGGAAAAACCACACGCGTGCCGTGTATAATAACGCTAGCGGACGCATAACTGACATAGTTACTTAATGCCAATGCCAAGATGATATAGGGCTTTAATTTATTCATATTCGTCTTGTGAAAATTAAAAATGAATAGAGGGGTACCCCCCTCTATATAATAATTTAGCTAACTTACTGGTATGACAGAGTGTAAGATACTTCAGAATTTGCAGTCCCTACCTCAGCCTCACCAGTAGCGTAATAGGCTGCAACATAGTTCAGTGTCGCATTACCGCCAGTCAGCGTAACGAAGGTTTGTGCCGGAATGACACCGTTGACAGGCTGCAAAGCACCCATGCTGTCATAGAGCGCGATTTCAACATTACTGGCTTCTGAGGTAGCATCCAGATTCAAGCGGCCAGCCGGGTTACCCAACGTCAGAGACTCGAAATGAGCGGCAACCGCGGTGTTACCACCAGTACAGCCTGTCAATTCTATTGCGAAGTTTTTCGCGCCTGCAGTCTGTCCAGAAGTCATCAGGGATGATGCCGGAACACTGCCCAGATTGACTAATTGCGGAGCCGCAACGCCACCATTAATTGAACAGGTGCTTGCAGTGATATTACCGGTGAAATTAACTTGGCCATCCGCAGCACTTGCTAAATGGGAGGCACCAGCCAAGAGGAATGATAATGCTAATGCAATTTTTTTCATTTAAAATACCATTTAAGAAGTAAGTTTCCCTATAATCTATGACTAGATCATATCATTTGAGTCATTCCCTAGCGAACTACGGAATATTAATAACTCAACACCCCGACAAAGCAGAACACACTTAGCCTTGAATGCCTGACTATAATAGTTATCTTTTCCTATTTGTGTATAGATATGAATCCCCCATTTTGGGGTAAGCCTTTTCCTGAATTTTTCTAGGATTTTACTTATTTTTTACTCAGAACAACGTTGTTAAATATACCATCCTATTGTTTTTGTTATATTTATAACGAAATATCCGTTGTATTTATATTAATTGATAAGCATTCGTATTTGTAAATAAAGCTATATCATGTTCCAATTTATACCGTGCATCCGTTCGATATAGGATACAGATGTCATTGCAACGCCGGTTTTACCTGACGCTGACTGAAAATAGGAGTATTTATCTACTCCGATACAGATGGTGAGGTAAGTTTAGGCGTTATAAATCATGGTAGTTTCAGTCTCCGTATCTAAACCGGGCCATTGTCGGTATTGCCAGTCGATCAGGGTAGAGAAGTCTCTTAATTGGGCAACGGTGCCAATCCCCCCGTCTTAACGGTCAGTTTATTTCAAGACGGTAAATGTTTTATCCCCTGCTATAGACACAATCAAGCTGATTTTTCCGGTGGCTAAAACCCTTGATGCAGCCAACGTAGTAGACCTGAAAACAGCCAAACGGAGTAACAACCTATTGGTGGGTAGTGTCTTTTGTAGCAATCGCAGGCCAGGTAGTCGAAGTCTGAGCTCTCACATCGGTTGAGCGAGTATTGCTGATAGCGGCACAAACAGCCGTTTGATTTTCTTCATGTTCCCCCCCAACCTAATGACCACGTGATATCACCCTCATAAGAGTGATATGCACTTTCATGTCAGCGGCTAACCCCCTCCGTCTACTACCTATCTATTTTCACGACTATATATATTGAACCGCTCGTTATAGCTTAACGAGAGACTAATTTGGCTATTACGGCCTATTTTTAACATACTACTTACAATTAAATCTAATTTCATATACTTGCAGCGAGTACCTATCAACATTTGCTTTGTCCTATGCCGATTGATATATTATGCTGTTTTAATTAAATCAAAAACATTAATTGCTACACCTTAATTGTTTTGCAGGACTAAAGTGCTCTTTTTTGTTAAATAATAAAATATATACCCAATTGATATTTACCTAAGTATCATAAGTAAGGATACTAAGAATCGATTATGATTTGATGATAATAAAAATTGAACGTAAAACACTGGGTTATCAGTCATAGTCAGAAGCAATAGTTTGATAAATTACTGGGAACTTCCTAAGTTCAGTAGTTGTACTGTAGGAAAGGGTGATTGGGTCACTATGTAGGTAAGATGACGACTACCTAAATGGTCTTTACGGCTATTATCTCACGACTGCAAGTCAGACATAACGAGAGTCGTATGAGAGCACATTGTAGCTTGAGGCCCCCACATGAAACAGGCGTTAATTATACAATAGACAACACTATTTTCGGTACCATTAGTATATTTTATCTAATCTTTCTCTTGAGCCTCCCCTCCAGGGGACGTTGAAGAGTTTTTTATCGGTTCCAATTTTCAATCCATCCATACATGATTTTAAAAATCACTTTAAATGGATGTTTGTTGAGGTATTTAGCACTGCAAAAAATAAATGTGAATAGATTTTATTATGTTAAGGTGTGGAACCAACAAACTTACCTATGTGTTTAACGAGTTATAATTTTAAACTTATTGATTTTTAATGTGAAATCTTGCTCTGAGGTACCTTGGATAAAATAAGAAATCAATGAGAGTCAATAATCGGGTAATTTTAATTTGTAATTTTAGGTGGGTAACTTGAATATTTATTTATTTTCAGAAGATATGTATTTCCATGCTGGTTTAAATGATTTAGTAGAAAAGGAATACGGAATTTCAGTTAAACTCATTACCATTAGAATGATGATGAATTCACATAAAAATGGTTTCATAATGGAAGATGATGTATTTATGATAGCCGCTGGTGGCTTTAACTTTACAATGTCTATATTAGTGATGCTAGATTATTTTTGTTGTCGCGCATATATACTTCCCTATGATAAAAATGGATTGCTAAATACGAATTTATTTTCTTCATTCTTATCCTGCAAGGTAGACGAAAATTACATTAAAAGCATAGTTAAAGGACACGTTATATCAAACCTTCCTAAAATGTGTAAATTGAGCTATAAAGAGGCAAGCGTTTTAAGCTATAGACTTCAGGGAATAGATGTCTACAATCTGAGCCGACTGTTAGCAGTGAGCATAAAAACAGTTTACACTCAGCAAGAAAATGCTCTAAAAAAACTAGGTGTTAGAACACTCTCACATTTACATATGATCTGAATTGTTGGCTTTTTTCATATTAAACAAGTCAGCCAGAAGGTAAAACATGATTTAAATGGTTAATAAGATGTAATTTGAAATAAATCAATGATCTTACTGAAATCATTCACATATTTTTCACTAGCCCATTAAAATTAGTTTTTGTGGAAGAAGAGCGGAGCATATTCTGTACATCCGCTCTACATTTCTTGTTACAAAACGAGCGTGGTAATAGGTTAAGCAGCTATTGAATGCTGCTAATCGTATTAGATTTTTGGCACACTGGACCTAAATGATATCATTTAATTAAAAAACAGCATAATTCTATAAATGAACTATAATGATAATAGCCATTAGAAATTACAATGCTTAAATTGGGTTAGTAAGTCGGTTTTATTATATATGGTTTTGGAGTAGTATCATGGCCCTTGACGTTCAGATGAATAAGTCAGTCGTTATTATTGAGGATCACCCATCAGTACGTTTTGCACTTAGAACTATCTTATCAACAGAAAATAATATTGATGTCATTGGTGAGGCAAGCAATGGCCAAGAAGGCATATTAGCTGTCAAAAAGCTAAAGCCCGACCTAATTATACTTGACTTAATCTTACCTGACACCAATGGTCTCGAGCTTGTTTTCAACATTAAAAATCATGCAGCAAACTCAAAGATTTTAATTTTTTCAAGTCATGACCCACGTATTTATGCTGAAAAGCTAGCTGCAATAGGGTGTAATGGATATATCAGTAAGAGTTGTACCACGGAGGAAATATTGAGCATGGTGCGTTCAGTACTTGCTGGATATAACTGCTTCCCGTCGAATTCTCAATGGACTAAAGAAGTTAAGAACTCTGACACTGGCGACATAGTGAATAGGTTGACACATCGAGAACTCACTATTTTTATTGCTCTCGCTAAAGGGCAGAGCAATATAGGCATTGCGAAGACGTTAAATATAAGTGAGAAAACGGTTAGCACTCACAAACTAAATATAAAGAAAAAACTCAACCTTAATAGCTCAGTAGAGATAGCTTCATTCGCCATACTTCATGGTTTAATCAATGGAGGTTGATTTTTTATAGAATTTCAGATGGAGGGTGTTTTATGAACAACGCTAAAATAAATTTTATTTTTTTAGTTGTTTTTAGTCTTAGTGCTTCTTTTAGTGTCACTGCTTTCGCCCCTCTAAAAAAACCTCCATTGACTACAATTGTAACGGTAACCTCCTCCTTTCCAGTATCCACATTGATACAAGAATGTTGTTTATCAAGCTATTCACCTTCCCTTCTAAAATCTGAGAGTTACCTATTCAGAGATACGCAAAAAACGAAGTCAGAAATCATTTTCAATCAGGATGAACAAGATTGGATAAAATCTCACCCGATAATATTTTATAGTATCACTAATGATGAAACACCGTTATCTTTTTCCTCAACTGCAGGCTCGCCCGCAGGCTTTGTTGCTGAAAAACTTAATGACCTAGGTCAACGTATTGGTGTCGTTTTTCAGGGCAGGTCAAGGCGCACACAGCAAGAGTTGTTCGCTGATATTCAACAAGGGAATAGCACATTTATACCTTATGTATATAAACTGCCTAAAGATAAATCTGACTTATTGTCGCTCACTATCCCTTATAACTATTCATTGCTAGTCATCATATCACGTAAAGAAGGGCCACACTTTGAGAATATAGCAGCATTAAAAGGAAAGGTTATTGCGTTAACAGCATCACCTAAGCACGTGTTACTAGGGGAACTCAAGGGGTCACCTTTTAATATGACGTTGCAAGCAAAAACATCAGATGCCTTAAAGCTTTTAACCCAAGGTAATGTCGATGCGGTTATCGCCGATTTCACTCTGGCAAGTTACGAGATTTCACATAACTACCAGAATGAACTGGTGATTGATGGGCCGGCACTACCTCCCCCGAGTTATGTTCCTTACAGTGTCGGAGTAGCTAAAAACCAACCTGAGTTTCTGAGTATAATGAACAAAGTGATCCTTAGCTTGCCAAGTAATTACTTTGAATTTAAACAGCAGTATGATGCCAACTCACCTTTCCCTGACACATCATTCCTTAGGTATGAAAATAAACTCCTTGTAGGTGCCGCTATTGTTTTCATTATTATCTTATTCTCTTTCATCTGGGTTAAGCTGTTGTGGATACAGATAGCAAAAAGAAAGAATACGGAAATAAAATTACTGAATGAACTGTCTTTTCAACGAGTGCTTTTTGATAACTTACCATTAGCAATGTTTGTCGTGAAAACTGATTTTAAAATAGAATCGGGCAACCCTGCTTTTATGGATTTATTGCAGATCCCAGCCTCTGATGCTGATGACCCCACTCGATTTTTACTTCATGAGTATCCACATTTTTTCACTCAACTCAGAGAGATCTATCATCAATCGAGGGATGCCGGAAGAGCCTGTTTTAAAGACTTGAGTTTTACTACCGAACATGAAACCAGTCATTTATATACCTGGAGCATTCCTTTCTATAACAGCCTTGGCGAAATTGCGGGTATGCTAAGTGGTTGGCTGGATATCAGCGAACGCACACGTCTTGAGACAGCGCTGCGCCAGGCTAAGGAACTCGCAGACAAGGCGAATCGTGCCAAGTCAACATTCCTGTCTACGATAAGTCACGAAATTCGTACCCCGTTGAACGTGATCATTGGCATGTTGGAATTGCAGTTACACAGTAATGAATTGGCGCTGCAACAGCGCAATGAATTGACGATTGCCAATGAGTCTTCACAACATTTATTAATGCTTATTGACGACCTTCTGGATTTATCCAAGATTGAAGCGGATAAAATGGTTTTACAACCACAACCTATCTGTCTGTCTGAACAGCTTGGATTGTTGGAGCGGATGTTTTCTCCTATGGCCAAGAGTAAAGGTCTTGATTTTATTTTACAGCTCAACGGGGATGCGACAGATTGTTGGCTACTGGCGGATCCTTTGCGACTGCGTCAGATTTTGGCCAATCTGCTGTCCAATGCGGTGAAATTTACCCGGCAAGGAAAGATTACCTTCCAATGCACGGCCAATAGAAAACCTGATAGCGATTCCATAACAGTTACATTCGAAGTTAGTGATACAGGCGTAGGGATTGCAACAGCGGATATTCCAAGATTGTTCTCGCCATTCACTCAGATTGAGGAAGCTGCAAGGTATGCCGGTGGTACCGGTTTGGGGTTAACCATTAGCAGACGCCTATTGGAGATGATGGCAGGCTACATTACGTTGAACAGTGAACTAGGTAAAGGTACACAACTGCATGTCTGTGTCACATTTCCTGCGGTGCAACCCGTTGAGAACGCTTTGCCAATTGACGCAGCCACTTTAGTGCAATCATTGCCGGATTCTCCCCCGATACTCATCGTTGACGATCATTCTGCTAATAGAATATTGCTATCTACTCAATTGCAGCAACTCGGTGCCAACGTCACGACTGCAAATGACGGGATTCACGCTCTGGAATTGATGGCTAATAATAAATTTTCCTTAATAATCACAGATGTCGCTATGCCAGTAATGTCAGGAATGACGTTGGCAGAAAAAATACGCCAGCGTGAAGTCACACGGGGAGAAACCAGAGTCCCGATCGTTGGTTTAACTGCTTTTGTAGAACCTGAAATATTTGACGAGGCAATAACTGCGGGGATGGATCTTTGTTTACGTAAGCCTATCGGTCTGGTGAAATGGGCCGAGATATTGCCACAGTTTTGTCTATCCCCACTTAATCCCGGCACTGAACTTTGTTTAGACCAAGGTTTACAACAACGTTTACTGGAAGCTTTGGCAAATCAGCAATCTGCAGTCGCGATATTCTTACAGTCACTTTGGCAAAGTACGTTGGCCGATCGGCGCGAAGCACAACTTCACCAGCAGAATGGGGATTGGCTGTTACTATCCGAAACCATACATAGGCTCAAAGGCCCATTTAGTTTTATTCATCAAGATGACATTGTGAGCATATGTAATCAATTAGATATCCTGTGTCGCGAAAATGCGCCAAACCCGGACGCAATCTCACAGGCTCTGACATTTTTGGTGCAACAGTTTGATGACTTTAAGAGCCAGCTAGACAAACTTGGATATCTCAACCTTGAGTAAACTGATGGTCTACAGCTTCGTCATTTATCTGTTGAACTCTGGTGGGTAACGCTGAAAAATAGTGCAATCCATCCGCCAGAATGATCACTGGAAATTTACGCAGGCCGTTATGAATGAAACAACCTGGCATCTCTATATGCTGCGAATGCCAAGCGGGATGCTGTACACCGGTATCACGACAGACGTCGCCCGGCGAGCGGCGCAGCATCAGGCCGGTAAAGGGGCCAAAGCCCTACGTGGCAAAGGGGAGCTGGATCTGGTTTTTCACTGCCAGGTTGGGGATCGCTCAATGGCTTTGCGGCTGGAGTATCGGGTGAAACAGTTGAGCAAAAAACAAAAAGAGGAGCTGATAGTGAATCCGCCCCTCTCATTGGAATACCTGCTACCGGTAGTTAAAAGCGACTAAAGGGCGCCGAATACTCCACCAGCCCATTCACACCATTCAGCGCGTCTTCCGCCAGCGGATAAACCTGGAATGCGGCTTCCGTTCCTGGCCAGCGGCAATGCAGATCGAACTGGGCAGCCGTTTTAAAGCCGAAGCGCCCGTAGTAAGCCGGTTCGCCCAGCACCACTACGGCGGCATAGCCGAACTCATTCAGCGCATCCAACCCTTCGTAAACCAGCTTTTCGGCCAGCCCTTGGCGACGCAGGCTTTCCTCTACCGCCAACGGCGCAAGGCCAACCCATTGGCGATCCTCGCCCGCAACGTCAACCGGGCTGAATGCGGCATAACCGACCACGCCACCCTCTTCGTCGGTAGCAACGATGCCCAGCGTCAACAACCCGTCTTCACGCAGTTGTTGCACCAACTCGGCTTCGTCATCACGGCCAAAGGCGTTACGCAGCAGCGCATCAATGCCTGCGGCATCCACCGGAATTTCAACGCGGATCAGCATGGCTGCGGCACACGGGAAGTTTGCGCCGTGCCCTCCTGCAAACCTGCTTCCACAAAGTCCGCTAACCGCAGCAGCCCAACGCGTAACGGCGTAGGCATCGCATCCAGATCGATAGCGTCCATCAGATTTTTTACATACAGGCCCAATTCGGTATCTCCTTCAATCTGCAACCGACGCTGGAAAAACAGCGTGTCGGGATCTTGTTTACGTGCCGCAATCAAGATCAGATCGTTGGCTTCGCCGCTGAAGCTGACGTCCGCCTCAGCCTGTTGGCTCACCACCAGCCTATCGTTTTCTACCGTCATAAACCATTGCAGAGCCAGATCGCGCACTTCAATCTTCAGCCAGCGCGATTCGAGAAACTCCAGATCCCCCTCAGCCAGCGCCTGACGGAACTGCCAGCTCAGCACCTGTTGCAAAACCTGACGCTGCAGAGCAAACGGCGTGAATTTTAACGGTACGCGCAACAGCGACGGCCCTTGACGCACAATGCGTGCTCGTAGTTTTTCCAACACTGTTATTCACTCCTTTCTACTCAGTCTGAGGTTATTTTGCCACATTGCGGCTACGCGTAACCGGTCTATATCAACAAATGGTGCAATTAACGCTCATCTTTCCCTACAGATTTCAAGTTACCGCTTGAATATCAATACGCCAGAAGCTGCCTCAAATCAAAGCTTGTTAACCTCGGGTTCACTAAAATTGTCTCCCCATTTACATCATTGCCAGGCGAATCAATGGCCCGGCAACGTTTATCACAGCATATACCTGGCCAGGTATATGGCTGGAATCAGGATAGATCTATGGAGCTGCTTTGCCCCGCTGGCAACCTGCCGGCCTTGAAAGCCGCGGTAGATAATGGCGCAGACGCCGTTTACATCGGCCTGAAAGACGATACCAATGCGCGCCATTTTGCCGGGCTGAACTTTACCGAGAAGAAGCTGCAGGAAGCGGCTGACTATGTGCACCGGCATGGCCGCAAGCTGCATATCGCCATCAACACCTTTGCTCACCCCGATGGCTACGCCCGCTGGCAGCGCGCCGTGGATATGGCCGCCCAGTTGGGTGCCGACGCGTTGATCCTGGCAGATTTAGCAATGCTGGAGTACGCAGCGGAACGTTATCCGCAGGTGGAGCGCCATGTTTCGGTGCAAGCCTCTGCGACCAACGAAGAAGCCATCCGTTTTTATCAGCGCCACTTCGACGTTGCGCGAGTAGTGCTGCCGCGCGTGCTGTCGATGCACCAGGTGAAGCAATTATCACGCACCAGCCCGGTGCCGTTGGAAGTGTTCGCCTTTGGCAGCCTGTGCATCATGGCCGAAGGGCGGTGTTACCTCTCCTCCTATCTGACCGGGGAATCGCCTAACACCGTGGGCGCCTGCTCACCTGCCCGCTTTGTACGCTGGCAACAAACGCCGCAGGGGATGGAATCGCGCCTGAATGACGTGCTGATCGATCGCTATCAGGACGGCGAAAATGCTGGTTACCCAACGCTGTGCAAAGGCCGCTATCTGGTGGATAACGTGCTCTATCACCCGCTGGAAGAACCCACCAGTCTTAATACGCTGGAGTTGCTGCCAGAGCTACTGGCTGCCAATATTGCCTCGGTGAAGATTGAAGGCCGCCAACGCAGCCCTGCCTATGTCAGTCAAGTTGCGCGTGTCTGGCGCCAGGCCATAGATCGCTGTATGGCCAACCCGGCTGGCTATCAAGCCGACGCCGCCTGGATGGAAACGCTCGGCGCAATGTCCGAAGGTACCCAGACCACGCTTGGCGCGTACCACCGCAAATGGCAGTAGGAGAAACCATGAAATATGCATTAGGCCCGGTGCTCTACTACTGGCCAAACAGCGAGATAGAGGCCTTTTATCAGCAGGCGATGAGCAGCAGTGCCGATATCATCTATCTTGGCGAAAGCGTCTGCACCAAACGGCGTGAGATGAAAGTAGGTGACTGGCTGGCGCTGGCACAGGAGATCGCCAAATCGGGTAAGCAGGTGGTGATCTCTACCCTGGCTTTGCTACAGGCACCTTCAGAGCTGAATGAGCTGAAGCGTTATGTGGAGAACGGCGAATTCCTGATCGAAGCCAACGACCTTGGTACGGTGAATATGGCCGCCGATCGCGGTTTGCCGTTTGTCGCCGGGCATGCCCTCAATTGTTACAACGCCTACACTCTGCGCCTGCTGCACAAGCAAGGCATGATGCGCTGGTGCATGCCGGTGGAGCTTTCGCGCGACTGGCTGGCCAATTTACTGCAGCAATGTGATGAATTGGGGTTCCGCCAGGGGTTTGAAGTGGAAGTGTTGAGTTACGGCCATTTACCTCTTGCCTATTCGGCGCGCTGTTTCACTGCTCGCTCAGAAAACCGGGGCAAGGATGAATGTGAAACCTGCTGCATCAAATATCCGCAGGGGCGCATCGTCAATTCTCAAGAGAACCAACAGGTGTTTGTGCTCAACGGTATCCAGACCATGAGCGGTTACTGCTACAACCTGGGCAACGAACTGACCAGCATGCAGGGGTTGGTGGATATTGTACGTCTATCGCCACAGGGGGTTGAAACACTGGCGATGCTCGACGGCTTCCGGGCTAATGAGCAAGGAAAGCAGCCACTGACGTTAACCGACCATGCCGAATGCAATGGCTACTGGCGGCGCGTAGCCGGATTAGAGTTGGTGCAATAAATCCTCTATCGCAGAACACTACATTTCATTCGGATTGTTGACAAAGCAAAGCCGGGCGCAGCATGCAGCGCCCCTACGTAAAATCGGTTTAGGAGTAGCCATAGCGTCTTCCCTACACCTGACGTTTATGGAATAGATTACGCAGCCCTACTCGGTTGCGTAGTGCTCCGACGCCAATACCAATCAGCGTATAAATCGCCCCCAATAGCAGCAGCATGGCAACGTCCCCGCCGACATCACGCAGCGATAGCCCCATCTGATTCACGCCGGCAATGGCTTTGGTTGCCCATGTTGAGGGGATCATCGAAGAAATCGCCCTGACCCACTGCGGCATCGCTTGCAGCGGCCAGATAGTGCCAGAAAGGTAAAACACCGGGGTGGTGATAAACGACAGCGTCAGGTAAATCATCTCCACGCTGCGCAAGCATTCGGTCACCAGCTTGCCTAGCCCAAGCACCGCAAGCAGGAACGGGAAGGTCAGCAGCAAGATCTCCGGGATCGTCGCAGTCTGTCGATAGCCCAAGACCCAGGGCCACAGCACAAATAACACAATCGACAAGAACAACCAGATCGGCAGCAAGGCCGACAGTCCCCCCAGATAAACAGGAAGCGACGGCTTGCCGCCCGGAGTTCCTTTCAACACAATGCTGACGCGCACGCAGGCAATCAGCAACGAGTGCTGCAATAACATCACCAACAAACCCGGGAAGATAATCGCCGCAAAGCTGATACCGGGGTTGAAAACGTCCAGCGTTTGGCTCTGGATCGGCATCATGATCACCTGAGCCTGCCGTTCACTGAAACCACTGCGCATTAGCAACGAGGTGTTGTACTGGCCCAGCAACTGCTGGTAAGCCGCCACCACGTCCTGTTGGATCTGGCCGTTCGCCAGCCGGTTGGTGGCATCACCGAACACCGGGATCTCGATGTTTTTACCGTTGAGGATCTTCTTCTCCAGATCTACCGGCATGATGATCACCGCAAACAGTTTGCGCCAACCCAGATCGCGTTTTGCCTCATCCAGGTTGTCGTAGGTTTGAATTGCGATCTTAGGGGTGGCATCCAACTGGCGGATAAGCTGGCGGCTGGCGGTGCTGTGATCCTGATCGATCACCCCTACCGGCAGATCCCACACCGTGCGGTTGGCATAAACCATACTCATGATGCACAGTGACAGGATCAACATCAGCCACATCGGCCGTTCCAACATGCTCGTCAATACTTTGCGGAAAGTGAGCCAATAGCTTTTCATCCTACCGTCTCCTCTTTTGCCAGCCGCTTCAGCAGCCGGTTACGCACCAACAGTGCAGTCACCAACGGGTAAACCACCAACAGCGCACACACGCTGAGGATAGCGCTGGCGGGCACCTGCCGCAGGAAGACGTCGAACATGGCGTACAGCGCGTGGGTAAGAGGCTCGATATTAGAGATGATGCGCGCCGGTAGCGGCATGGAAAGCTCAGGCACAGCCATGCCAGAGAAAGTCAGTGCAATACTCACCAACATGCCAATCAGGGTGTAGGCAGTAATGGCGCTGCCGGTAAAGGTATACAGCAACAGGCCGATGCTTTGTGCTGCCATCACATAGAAGAAGCCAATCATCAGCATAAACAGCGGGTTGCCGCTGACGCGAGCGTCAAAAATGCCCACCAGCGCGGCAATCTCCACCATCAGCAAGGTAGTGAAACACAGGGTGTAGGGAGCCAGTTTCCCCAGCAGCGCCAGGCTAAAGGGCTTGGCTTTCAGCAAGGACTTACTGCGCGCCATCACGTAAATCATGCAGGTCACCACAAACAGCTGCAGCATATGAATGGTGGCGGCAAACTGCTGATAATAGATATAGCTGCCGCTGGCATTGAACAGGCTGCCGTAGTTGAGGGTGACATCCGCCAGCGGTGGCAGCGACTTGCCCATGGCCCCGGCAATGATCGAGCGGTAATTGGCGTTGGCCTCAGCCATCAGGCCGCTGAAATCCTGGGTGGAATACAGCCCAGCACCGTAAAACAGCGCGTTGTAATACAGCACCACGCTTGGCTGATTGCCCGCCAGCGCGTCCGCCTCAAAATCGGCCGGGATAGACAGCAAAGCGTAGTCCTGCGCGCTACGCAGACGGCGCAACGACTCATCAAGACCGCCGTCATAGGCTTGCACATGGGCATGAGAACCCGCATCCAGCTTGCGGATCAGGTTTTTGGATAGCGGGCTATGATCGTTATCCACCACCGAGACCGGCAGATCGAGCAAGGTCCCTTCCGAGAAGTTACTGCTGATCAGGCCAAACAGGATCAATGGGAAGATCCACCCCAGCCAGTGCACCACCGGCCGGCGAAAAGCGATGCGGCACTCGTTGCTGAACGCATGGCTGAAGCAGCGCCAACCTGCCCTTACTCTTTCCATTGCCATAAGGTGCTCATCCCTGGGCGCAGGCCATCTATCGGCTGCGACGGATACAAACGAACTTCAAAGGTTTTCAGATCAAAGTCACCGGTGGCCCGCGTGGCCCGCTTGGTGGCGTAATCACCCAGAGGGGCGATATAGCGCACTTCAGCCTCAATCGTTTGGTCTTTCAACGCTGGGACGCGCAGTTGGACCTTATCCCCCTTGCGGACATGCGCCAGAATATCTTCCCGCAGGTTAAACACGAAATAGGCGTCAGGTACGCGGATCAGCGTCATCAATGGGCTGGAGGCGTTGAGCAGCTCACCCACTTCTGCCGGGATTGGCCCCACTTCGCCATCAACCGGAGCTTTAACCAGTAAGTCGTCGGTCTGGGCCTGAATTTCTAGCAGGTCTTGCTCGGAGGCCCTCAGTGCTGCTTCATATTTCTGCCGCAGTTCGATACGATCGCCGTTGATGCCTTCGTCCAAATTGGCTTTGGCGGCCTGCACCTGTTGATAGGCGGTATCACGCGCACGGCGCGAGCTGTCCAATTCAGATTTGGAGACGTAGCCTTTGCTGGCGACGCTCAGGTTACGGTCGTAATCGTGTTGGGCATTCTGGTATTGCGCCTCGGCCTGTGCCAGGTTGGCGCGCAGGTTACGGATGCTTTCTTCACGGGTGCCATGCAGCGATTGGTCCAACTGCGCTTGGGCCTCATCCTTTGACGCCTGCGCTGAACGTAGCTGGGCCATCAGCTCCGGACTTTCCAACCGTAGCAGCAGTTGCCCGGTTTTCACATCGTCCCCACGCTCTACCAGGCGCTCTATCACCCGGCCCTTGGCTTTGGAAGCGACGATCACTTCGGGGGCATCCACTTCGCCCTGCAACAACAAATCCTGATTATGCGCGCGGAATAGCACCGCCATGGCGATAGCTATCCCCATCAGCAGCAGGGTAAACAGCGTCTTCTTTTTCATTACTTCAGCCCCTTGAACATCAGCGTGCAAACAAAAACCATCATAGCTGTAAAAAAACCATTATTCTCATAAGGATATTGCGAGCACATATATCCCCTTTTATAACCGTATTTTCGATTATGCTTTTAACACAAAAAGCATAATCGCTTTTTTAGTTGCAGATCCCTGCAATCGCCCTTTAAGCGATCAACCTGATAAGCACAATGGACGATGAAATGACTGAACACACACGGGTACCGCTTTCGGTACTGGATTTATCCCCGATCCCTCAGGGAGCCAAGGCACGCGATGCGTTTCACTGCTCGCTGGATTTGGCGCAACATGCCGAAAAGTGGGGCTATCAGCGCTACTGGCTAGCGGAACACCACAATATGACCGGCATCGGCAGTGCCGCGACGTCGGTATTACTGGGTTATTTAGCCTCCGGTACCCAAAGCATTCGCCTCGGTTCAGGTGGCGTGATGCTGCCAAACCATGCGCCGCTGGTGATCGCCGAACAGTTCGGCACCTTGGAATCACTCTATCCTGGGCGTATCGATCTGGGGCTTGGCCGTGCACCGGGTACCGACCAACGCACCATGATGGCGCTGCGTCGCCACCTTTCTGGCGAGGTAGATAACTTCCCGCGTGACGTGCAGGAACTGCAACATTACTTTGGCGAAGTACAGCCGGGGCAAGCGGTACAGGCCGTACCGGGCCAAGGGTTACATGTGCCAATCTGGCTGTTGGGTTCCAGCCTGTACAGTGCGCAGTTGGCGGCACAGCTCGGCTTGCCGTTTGCCTTCGCCTCGCACTTTGCGCCAGATATGCTGTTCCAGGCACTGAATGTGTACCGTGAGAACTTTAAGCCGTCTGAGCAGTGCCAGCAGCCGCACGCGATGGTGTGTGTCAACGTGGTCGCCGCAGACAGCGACCAAAACGCCCGCTTCCTGTTCACCTCTATGCAGCAGCAGTTTATCAACCTGCGCCGTGGCTCACCAGGCCCACTGCCGCCGCCGGTCGATAATATCCATGCGCTGTGGAGCGCTGGTGAGCAGTATGGCGTCGATCAGGCGCTACGCATGTCGATCGTCGGTAGCGAAAGTACCATCCGCCATGGCCTGCAAAGCCTGCTGCGCGAGACGGATGCGGATGAGATCATGGTTAACGGCCAGATTTTCGATCATCAGGCGCGTTTACGGTCGTTTGAGATTGTTGCCGGGGTGAAAGGCGATTTAGTGAAGGGATAGGGGTTACATATTGGTGACGCCCCTCACCCTAACCCTCTCCCACAGGGAGAGGGAACCGATCGAGTATGTTTGAAATTAGTGTGATTCACCTTTGATGAGAAAGCGATCGGGTTTGCTGAGATTGTATTGACTCACCTTGAATGAGGAGACGATCGAGTTTGCTGGGATTATCTCTTTACGGCCAAACGAGCAGGGGCTATCAGCTCCCTCTCCCTTCGGGAGAGGGTTGGGGTGAGGGGGCTCAGCGCTGGATGAGGTAACGAATGGTTGGCCCATCCTGCTGAATATCCAGCACCTTGTAGCCGTGGTTACGGGCATCGAGCGGGATATTATTGATCGACTGCGGGCAATCGCTGATCACTTCCAGTATTTCGCCCGGCTTCAACTGCGGCATAGCCTCTAACGTGGCCACCGCCGGATAAGGACAAGGCTCTCCCACCATATCCAACCGGTAATCCGGCACGATCTCTGTCTGTTTCATACTTCACTCCTTAAGTTCACCACCTGCGCATCTGGCTTGGCGCGGAAAAAACGTTTCTCCCACCACAGCATCGCGGCAAAGGCGATGGCCAGCAGCAGATAGGTCACCAGCAAACCGCCGATCGGCCCGAAGGTGTCCAGCAGGTTAATCTTGTCGTAATTGGTCGCCAAGGCTGGTGCCAGATCGTCCCAGTAGTAGGCTAGCAGCGTAGCGCCGATAATGTTACCCAACCCCACCCACCAGTAATGGACCTGCCCTTCCACCGCACGATACATCCAGCCGGTTTCGCAGCCGCCCGCCAGCACAATACCGAAGCCAAACAGCAGGCCGCCCAGTACCGCGTTGGGCCCGGCCCACATGATCTTCGGCGAGACGCCCAGTTGCACATAGCTGAAGATGCCGATGGCGCTGACCGCCATGCCGATAATAATGGCCTTGGCCATATGCGTACGGCCAGTGATCCACAGATCGCGGAACGCCGAGGTAAAGCAGATCTGTGCCCGTTCAATCAGCAGACCAAAACCGATACCAAACAGCATGGCGATGCCGAGTTTCGGCGCATCAAACAGCGTCCATAATGACCAGGCCACCGTGAGGCAGAAAACCACCATACCCAAACGGAAACGACGGCGTGCCTGCTCGGGTTTTTGCGTCAACGGTGAGGCCGCTTTCACTCTTTGCAGCTTGACCGGAATACGGAACATCGGCAGCAAGGTAAATTTGGCACCGAAGTAAGAACCGGCCGCCGTTGCCAGGGCAAAAAACCAGGCATGTAAAGAGAACTGTGGAATACCGGTAAAGAAGGCCGCCAGGTTACACCCCATCGCCAAACGCGCGCCAAAACCGGCAATAATGCCGCCCAGCAACGCCTGTGCAATGCGGATACGGTGCTGCGGCATACGTAATTTGATGTTGTTGGCCCACAGCGCAGCAGCGATGCACCCCGCAAACATGCCGATAATCATGCGCCCATCGATACGGTCGAGTGGTGTGCCCTGTAGGCCGATCACCTTAAAGTAGCCCCACTGCTCGGGGTGGAAGCCAAACCACTGCAAGATATGGCCACCCCAGCGGGTAAATTCGCCGGTAACCGCCCAGAAGGTGCCGGTCATGCCGAAATAGTAGGTCGAGAGGATCCCGGCGGCAATCACCGCCGGTAGGGGCGCCCAAAAGCGCACCAGGTATTGAGATTTGAATTGTTGCCAGTTCACGGCAGCTCCTGTGCATCCGTAAGATAAACCTTGCGAATGATACGCCCTTTAGCGGTATTAACTGAGATGCCAGGCAAAAAAAAACCAGTCCGAAGACTGGTTTGATCATACTGACAACGTATCAATGTCAGGGCGCAGCATGCGGCGCCCCTACGCTGTTAACCCGTAAGGGGTTGTCAGCAATTATGCATCACCGAAACGGCGACGTGGTGCGGCAGGAGCTGCTGCATCGTCACGGCGTGGTGCTGGCTTGTCACGGTTGAAGTTACCGCCACGGCGTTCGCCACCGGCAGCATTACCGCCTTCACGACGCTCACCGAAAGAACGGCGTGGTGCTGGTGCACCTTCGCGACGCTCTCCGTTGAATGGACGGGCACCGCCACGGCGCTCACCACCGTTACCACCGGCAGGACGCTCACGACGTTCATGCGGCTGCGCATCGCCCAGCAATTGCATGTTCATCGGCTTGTTCAGAATGCGAGTGCGAGTGAAGTGATTCAGGATCTCGCCCGGCATGCCTTTTGGCAGCTCGATGGTGGAGTGGGAAGCAAACAGCTTGATGTTACCGATGTAACGGCTGCTGATGTCACCTTCGTTAGCGATCGCGCCAACGATATGACGAACTTCCACGCCGTCATCACGGCCTACTTCAATGCGGTACAGCTGCATTTCACCAACGTCACGGCGTTCGCGACGTGGACGCTCAGCGCCACCATCACGGCTGTCTGGACGTGCATCACGACGACGGTCGTTGCTACGCTCGCCACCGCGATCATCACGGTCGTTGAACTCACGACGTTGACGCGGTTTGAACACTGGATCTGGTGGCAGGATCAGAGGACGTTCGCCCTGCGCCATTTTCAGCAGTGCAGCGGCCAGCGTTTCCATATCCAGATCTTCACCCGGCTGCAGCTTAGCCAACAGCGCACGGTACATATCCAGATCGCTGCTTTCCAGCTGCTGCTGAACTTTAGCGGCAAACTTGGCCAGGCGGCGCTCACCCAGCAGATCTGCGTTTGGCAGCTCTACTTCAGGGATGGTCAGCTTCATGGTGCGTTCGATGTTGCGCAGCAGGCGGCGTTCGCGGTTTTCGACGAACAGCAGCGCGCGGCCAGCACGGCCAGCACGACCGGTACGGCCGATACGGTGAACGTAAGACTCTGAATCCATAGGGATGTCATAGTTTACTACCAGGCTGATACGTTCAACGTCCAGACCACGAGCGGCAACGTCGGTGGCGATCAGAATATCCAGACGGCCATTTTTCAGACGCTCCAGGGTCTGCTCACGCAGCGCCTGGTTCATATCACCGTTCAGTGCGGCGCTGTTGTAACCGCTGCGCTCCAGCGCTTCGGCCACTTCCAGGGTCGCATTTTTGGTACGTACGAAGATGATCGCCGCGTCAAAATCTTCAGCTTCCAGGAAACGCACCAGCGCTTCGTTTTTACGCATACCCTGTACGGTCCAGTAGCTCTGGCTAATGTCCGGACGAGTGGTGATGCTGGACTGAATGCGCACTTCCTGTGGATCTTTCATGAAGCGACGGGTAATACGACGGATCGCTTCCGGCATGGTCGCAGAGAACAGCGCGGTCTGATGTTCAGCCGGGATCTCCGCCATGATGGTTTCTACGTCTTCGATAAAGCCCATGCGCAGCATTTCGTCGGCTTCGTCCAGAACCAGGCCTTTCAGGCCAGACAGGTTCAGGGTGCCACGTTTCAGGTGGTCCAGCAGACGGCCCGGGGTCCCTACTACGATTTGCGGGCCCTGACGCAGAGCGCGCAGCTGCACGTCATAACGTTGGCCACCGTACAGGGCCACCACGTTAACGCCATGCATGTGCTTGGAGAAATCGGTCATGGCTTCAGCGACCTGAACCGCCAGTTCGCGGGTTGGAGCCAATACCAGGATTTGTGGTACTTTCAGGGCTGCATCGAGGTTGTGCAGCAGGGGCAGCGAGAACGCCGCAGTTTTACCACTACCGGTCTGCGCCATGCCCAGCACGTCGCGGCCGTTCAACAGGTGAGGAATACACTCAGCCTGGATCGGTGATGGTTTTTCGTAGCCCAGATCGGTCAGGGCAGCAATGATCGGAGCAGACAGCCCCAGGTCAGCAAAAGAGGTTTCAAGCTCAGTAGTCATGTACACGTGCCTCATTAATAATGGCAGCCAGTCTACATAACTCGTCGAGAAAATTTTCAGTCATTTTCATTGAAAAGTGTGAACCGGCTCAAATTAGATTATAAAACAGACAAAAAAGCCCTCGCCCGTTAAGGCGATTACTTTGGTCAAAAAACCAATGTAAATCAGGCTGATAAATGTCCGTCAGCTATTGCTGGTCCGATTCCGATAGGTCGTCTTGTTCTTGGCCCAACAGCGCCAATTCCAACAATGCATAGCGGTGCTCAACAAAGTTATGAACATTGTTAGCCACCGTCAGTTTGAACAGCGCCGAAGCGGTGTCCTTGTCCCCCAGACTTAGGTAGTGCTTACCTAAATAGAAGTCAGTTTCACTGAGATGCTCAGCGAGCGAAGTGTTATCCGTTGCATCTGCCTTGAGGCGTTCCATCAGCGTTTTTTCGCTGATTTTGCCCAGGTAGAATTCGACAATATTCCATCCCCATTGCCCTCTGTCCGATTTGTCATAGCGCTGCTGGAGCGATACGGTAGCCATCTTGGGATCGATTTCTCTCTCCACCAGATAAAGCCACAGCGAACGGAAGGGATCGTTTGGGTCGTCTTGATAAAACGCCTGCAGATCATCCTGCGCCAACGGGAAGCGGCCGCCATAATACAGTGCGATGCCCCGGTTTAAACGCGCGTAATTGTAAGTTGGATCAAGCTCTAGTACAGAATCAAACGCTTCATAGGCAGCATCAAAATTGCCTGCCTGCGTTAAGTAAATGCCCAGGTAGTTGAAAACTTCTGGCATATCAGGACGTATCGCTAGCGCTTGTGAAAAGTCATTGCGCGCTAGAGCACGTAAACCAAGACTATCATACAGCACACCGCGCTCATATAAAAGCTGTGCTCGCTCATCGTCCGTTAATGCCCGGCTGGCAAGTATTTGTTCCATGCGCGCCAGGATCACTTCCTGCTGCAGCGTGGGCTGCAACGGAATAGCCAGAACTTCGTCTTTACGCCAATCATGGTTGCTGCATCCTGCCAGCAATAGTGCTGTCGCAACGTAACACCAGCGCAAGAAAGGCTTCATTTCCCACTCCCGAAGACAAACATTGGATGAACGTCCTGTCCTCCGCTTGCTAATACGCGAGTATCCTACCCACGTGATAAGAACAGCCCCTGCCCTACGGCAGGGAGCTGTAAAACTGTTGATACAGTTATTCTGCTTCTGGTGCTGGAGCCGCAGCGGATTCTGGCGCTGTAGCTTCTTTGATGCTCAGGCGCACACGGCCCTGGCGATCAACTTCCATTACCTTAACCGGTACTTCCTGACCCATCTGCAGATAGTCGGTCACTTTCTCAACGCGCTTGTCGGCGATTTGAGAGATATGCACCAGGCCTTCTTTACCGCCGCCGATGGCCACGAAGGCACCAAAATCAACGATACGGGTCACTTTACCCTGATACACACGGCCAACTTCGATCTCAGCGGTGATCTCTTCGATGCGGCGGATAGCGAACTTCGCTTTGTCGCCGTCGGTCGCAGCAATCTTCACTGTACCGTCATCTTCAATTTCGATGGTGGTGCCAGTTTCTTCGGTCAACGCACGGATGACTGAACCACCTTTACCGATCACATCTTTGATCTTGTCTGGATTGATCTTGATGGTGTGAATACGCGGTGCGAACTCGGAGATATCGCCACGTGGCGTGCTGATAGCCTGTTCCATCACGCCCAGAATGTGCAGACGAGCACCTTTGGCCTGATTCAGAGCCACCTGCATGATTTCGCGGGTGATACCTTCAATTTTAATGTCCATCTGCAGCGCGGTGATACCATCGCGGCTACCGGCCACTTTGAAGTCCATGTCGCCCAGGTGATCTTCGTCACCCAGAATATCAGACAGTACGACAAAGTTTTCGTCTTCCTTCACCAGGCCCATTGCGATACCCGCAACGGCTGCCTTGATTGGCACACCTGCATCCATCAGTGCCAGAGAAGCACCACAAACGGAAGCCATTGAAGAAGAACCGTTGGATTCGGTGATTTCGGACACCACACGCACGGTGTACGGGAAATCTTCTGGTTTAGGCATCATAGCTAAAACGCCACGTTTTGCCAGACGACCATGACCGATTTCACGACGCTTCGGCGAACCAACCATGCCGGTTTCACCAACAGAGTACGGAGGGAAGTTGTAGTGGAACAGGAAGCTGTCGGTTTTCTCGCCCATCAGCTCGTCGATGTTCTGTGCGTCACGCGCGGTACCCAGAGTGGCAGTAACCAGCGCCTGAGTTTCACCACGAGTGAACAGTGCGGAACCGTGGGTACGTGGCAGAACGCCAGTGCGCACGTCCAGACCACGGATCATGTCTTTCTCGCGGCCATCGATACGCGGCTCGCCACGCAGCACACGGCTACGTACGACGTTTTTCTCAACGGTGCCCAGGATGTCCTGAATTTCAGACGCGTCCAGAGTCTCGTCTTGCGCCAGCAGAGTTTCCACTACGCTGTCTTTGATCGCATCAACCTGAGCGTAACGCTCTTGTTTTTCGGTGATGTGGTAAGCATCGCCCAGACGGCTTTCGGCCAGCTCGGTTACGCGCGCATGCAGCGCTTCGTTAACCGCTGGTGCCTGCCAATCCCACTTCGGCTTGCCTGCTTCAGCAACCAGAGCGTTAATGTTTTCGATAACGATTTGCTGTTGGTCATGGCCAAACACGACTGCGCCCAGCATCTGATCTTCGCTCAGCACGTCAGCTTCGGATTCCACCATCAGTACTGCACCAGCGGTACCGGCAACCACCAGATCCAGGCTGCTTTCTTTCAGCTCGTCAGTGGTTGGGTTCAGTACGTACTGATTGTTGATGTAACCCACGCGAGCAGAACCGATTGGGCCATTGAACGGAATACCGGACAGGCTCAGGGCAGCAGAGGCACCGATCATCGCTACGATGTCTGGGTTTACCTGTGGGTTCACGGAAACCACGGTGGCGATCACTTGCACTTCGTTCAGGAAACTATCTGGGAACAGTGGGCGGATCGGGCGGTCAATCAGACGGGAAGTCAGGGTTTCGCCTTCGCTCGGACGGCCTTCACGACGGAAGAAGCTACCCGGGATACGGCCAGCAGCGTAGGTACGCTCCTGATAGTTCACGGTCAGAGGGAAGAAGCTCTGGCCTGGTTTGGCTTTCTTCTGGCCTACTACGGTGACGAATACTGCGGTGTCATCCATGCTCACCATCACGGCAGCAGTGGCTTGACGTGCCATCATACCGGTCTCAAGCGTCACGGTGTGTTGGCCATACTGGAATTTGCGAATAATCGGAGTCAGCAAAATTTAATCCTTAATTGGTGGCGCGCAATCGTTCTTCGACTCGACACGCCTGTGGTTCACTGACCTTCTCACTACATCCTCGCGACTAATGACAATCCTTATCTCTCATGAGATAAAGCCTCTCATTAGCCGCGCGAACCTCTGTAACGGAAGATCCTCAGTAATACATTAACCTGATTTGCTTATGCTTCCTAGAAGAAAGGGGCCACATTTGGCCCCTTTCTACTGAAACTTGCTCGATTAGCGACGCAGACCCAGACGCTCGATCAGGCTGGTGTAACGTGCTACATCTTTACGCTTCAGGTAGTCCAGCAGCTTACGACGCTGAGAAACCATACGCAGCAGACCACGACGGCTGTGGTGATCTTTTTTGTGCTCTGAGAAGTGGCCTTGCAGATGGTTGATCTGCGCAGTCAACAGGGCAACCTGAACTTCGGTAGAACCGCTGTCGTTAGTACCACGACCGAAGTCAGCTACGATTTTAGCTTTAGCTTCAACACTTAGAGACATTGTCATACTCCAAAATTATAGATAATAAATACAGGCGCCGATCTCTAATTCAGCAACCCAATGCATAAGCTGCGCCATTCTACTCTTAGCGCAGGGCGATCGCAAGGCGGGCAGGTCAGTCGAAATATTCGACAACCAGGCGGCGCGGCGCGACTCGGCCATCATCAGCAATCTCGCCAATGCCGATAAATTTACGTTCTTCGCCTTCGGTAATGCGCACCAGACCCGAGGCCGGAGCCCCTGCGGCCTGCACCGGCTGCCCTTGCTTGACGTAACCCGCTACCGCTGGCAGTAGGTTCACTTCAGGGAAGTCTTCGGCCGGGCTGTCCATCGGCATCAGCAACGGATCGAGCAGTTCGCTCGGCGCAATGCTCTGCTCCTGTGCCTGCTGCACTAGCGCATTCAGCTGTTCCAACGTGATCATGCGGGCGATCGGGTACTTCGCCACCTGCAGACGGCGCAGATAAATCACGTGCGCTCCACAGCCCAGTAGTTCACCGAGGTCATCCGTGATGGTACGGATGTAGGTGCCTTTTGAGCAGTGAATTTCCAGCTCAAGCTCATCCCCTTCCCAGCGGATAAACTGCAACTCATACACGGTGATACTACGTGCTTCACGTGGGACTTCGATACCCTGGCGAGCATATTCGTACAGCTTTTTGCCCTGGTATTTCAGTGCGGAATACATCGAAGGCACCTGCTGGATGTTACCCCTGAAGGTGTCCAGCGCGGTATCGAGCTGCGCTTGAGTGAAGTTTACCGGCCGCTCCTGCACGATCTGGCCATCGGCATCCGAGGTGTCCGTGCGCTGGCCCAAACGGGCAATCACGCGGTAACGCTTATCGGAATCGAGCAGGTACTGGGAGAACTTGGTGGCCTCACCCAGACAGATTGGCAGCATACCGGTCGCCAGTGGATCGAGCGCGCCGGTGTGGCCCGCGCGGTTGGCATTGTAGATACGCTTTACTTTTTGCAGGGCATCGTTAGACGACAAGCCCTGCGGTTTGTCCAGCAGCAGTACGCCGTGAATGTCACGGCCGCGACGGCGAGGGCGACTCATTAAGCCTCCTCTTCATCGCCTGATGCATTGCGACGTTCGGCATCGCTCTTCACTACGTTGGTCACCAGGTTGGACATACGCATGCCTTCAACCAGTGAGTTATCGTAGGAGAAGGTCAGTTCCGGCACTACGCGCAGGCGCATCGCTTTGCCCAGCAGCGTACGGATATAGCCAGAGGCATCCTGCAACGCTTTAATGCCGTTGGTCACCAGATCCGGATCGTGGTTTTCGGTCAGCACGTTCAGGAAGGTGACGTAAACTTTGGCGTAAGCCAGATCGCGAGACACTTCAACACCTGAAACGGTAGCCATGCCGACACGCGGATCTTTGACTTCACGCTGCAAGATCATCGCAATCTCTTTTTGCATTTCTTGTGCCACGCGTTGACCGCGGCTGAATTCTTTTGCCATTTGGAAACCCTCCAGACAAATCGGGGGGCACAAGGCCCCCCTAAAAACAGATTTAAGCGTTTTTCGAGGCTTAAGCGATAGTACGCTGGATCTCGATGATTTCGAACACTTCGATCATGTCGCCAACGCGCACGTCGTTGTAGTTCTTAACGCCGATACCACATTCCATACCGTTACGGACTTCGTTAACGTCATCTTTGAAGCGGCGCAGGGATTCCAGCTCGCCTTCATAGATAACCACGTTGTCACGCAGCACGCGGATTGGGTTGTGACGCTTGATGTTGCCTTCGGTCACCATACAGCCGGCAACAGCGCCGAACTTAGGTGATTTGAACACATCACGTACTTCAGCCAGACCGATGATCTGCTGTTTGTACTCAGGCGCCAACATACCGCTCATCGCCTGCTTCACTTCGTCGATCAGGTTATAGATCACGGAGTAGTAACGCAGATCCAGGCTTTCTGACTCAATCACGCGGCGGGCAGAAGCATCCGCACGCACGTTGAAGCCCAGGATGATGGCGTTGGATGCCGCAGCCAGGGTCGCGTCGGTTTCGGTGATACCACCTACGCCAGAACCCACAATCTTCACTTTCACTTCGTCGGTGGAGAGTTTCTGCAGTGAATCGGAAATCGCTTCACAGGTACCCTGTACGTCGGTTTTCAGCACGATGTTCAGTTCAGAAACTTCACCTTCGGTCATGTTCGCGAACATGTTCTCCAGTTTAGATTTCTGCTGGCGAGCCAGTTTAACTTCGCGGAACTTGCCTTGACGGTACAGCGCAACTTCACGCGCTTTCTTCTCGTCACGCACTACGGTCGCTTCGTCACCCGCAGCAGGAACGCTGGACAGGCCCAGGATCTCAACTGGGATAGAAGGACCCGCAGAGGTCACTTCACGACCCAATTCGTCACGCATCGCACGAACACGGCCATACTCGAAGCCACACAGGACGATATCGCCCTTGTTCAGCGTCCCTTCCTGTACCAGTACGGTAGCCACTGGGCCACGGCCTTTATCCAGGAAGGATTCGATTACCACACCGCTCGCCATGCCGCTACGAACCGCTTTCAGTTCGAGAACTTCGGCCTGCAGCAGGATAGCGTTCAACAGTTCGTCGATACCGGTACCGGCTTTCGCAGATACGTGAACGAACTGAGCTTCACCGCCCCACTCTTCTGGCATAACGCCATACTGAGACAGCTCTTGCTTGACGCGGTCTGGATCGGCTTCTGGCTTGTCAATTTTGTTAACCGCAACCACCAATGGCACTTTAGCCGCCTGAGCATGCTGAATGGCTTCGATGGTTTGTGGCATCACGCCGTCGTCTGCTGCTACTACCAGAACCACGATATCGGTCGCCTGAGCACCACGAGCACGCATTGAGGTAAACGCTGCGTGGCCTGGGGTATCCAGGAAGGTGATCATGCCGTTTTCGGTTTCTACGTGGTAAGCACCGATGTGCTGGGTAATACCACCGGCTTCGCCAACTGCCACCTTGGTGGAGCGGATGTAGTCGAGCAGAGAGGTTTTACCATGGTCAACGTGGCCCATGATGGTCACGACTGGCGCACGAGACTCGGCACCGGCGCCGGTGTCACGGTCGCTCATCAGCGCTTCTTCCAGCTCGTTCTCACGACGCAGGATAACTTTGTGGCCCATCTCTTCGGCAACCAGCTGTGCGGTTTCCTGGTCGATGACCTGGTTGATGGTGGCCATGGCGCCCAGCTTCATCATCGCTTTGATGACCTGAGAACCTTTTACCGCCATCTTGTTAGCCAGTTCGGCAACGGTGATGGTTTCGCCGATCACCACGTCACGGTTCACTACCTGAGCTGGCTTGTTAAAGCCCTGCTGCAGGGTGCTTGGCTTACGCTTGCCTTTACCGCCACGGGTCATGGTGCGAGCTTCTTCGCGGTCTGCTTTAGACTCGGAGAGCTTGTTGCCTTTCTTCTGTTTGGTCGCTTTGCCACCGCGAGTACGGCTACGGCGCTCACCTTCAACTTTAGCGTCGTTTTCGTCTTCGGCAGCACGAGCGTGCTCTGAGGTGGTTACGTGGTAGTCGGCTGTTTCAACCGCAGCGCTTGCTGCTTCGGCTTCGGCCCACTTCTCACCGTTTTCTTCGGCCATACGGCGCGCTTCTTCCGCTACGCGTTTGGCGTCTTCTTCCACCTTACGGCGTACTTCTTCTTCCGCTTTACGTTTCAGTTCGGCGGCTTCGGCTTCACGGCGTGCTTTTTCTGCCTGAGCTGGCTTGGTCATTTCGTCGGTATGTTGATTGGTCACTTTTTCTTTTTCCGCTGAATTACGCTTAGCAATCTCCGCGGCCTCACGTTTGGCTTGCTCTTCGGCTGCGCGCTTAGCTTCTGCTTCGCGTTTCGCTAGCTCTTCCGCTTCGCGCCTTGCCTGCTCTTCCGCTTCACGCTGTGCCTGCTCAGCCGCTTCAGCCTGTTGGGCTTCCTGCGGATCGCGATTTACATAAGTGCGTTTCTTGCGGACCTCAATTTGCACCGATTTACTCTTACCGCCGGTGCTCGGAATATTCAAAGTGCTGCGCGTTTTGCGCTGCAACGTGAGTTTGCTTGGCGCACTACCGTGTTCACGGTTCAGGTGCGCCAATAAGGTTTCTTTCTCATGCTGTGTCACAGAGTCGGTCTCAGACTTGTTGATCCCTGCATCAGCAAACTGCTGTACCAGGCGATCAACCGGTGTCTGTATCTCTGCTGCCAGCGATTTTACGGTTACATCTGTCGTCATGCTGTTCCTTCCTGCTACAGTTATTACGCGTTGTCGCCAAACCAACAGATATTACGTGCGGCCATAATCAGCTCGCCGGCTTGCTCATCGCTAAGCCCTTCAATATCAGCCAGATCGTCAACACCCTGCTCGGCAAGATCTTCCAGCGTACAAACCCCACGCGCGGCCAGTTTAAAGGCCATGCTGCGCTCAAGACCCGGAAGGTTGAGCAAATCATCAGCAGGTTTTTGGTCGCCCAGGCTTTCTTCCTGTGCCAGGGCCAGCGTGGTCAATGCAGCTTTGGCGCGATCGCGCAACGCTTCAACCATATCTTCATCCAGACCGTCGATTTCCAGCAGCTCTTTGATTGGCACGTAAGCCAGTTCTTCCAGCGTAGAGAAGCCTTCTTCGACCAGAACGGTGGCGAAATCTTCGTCGATATCAAGATACTTGGTGAAGGTATCAATGGCGGCATGAGCCTCGGCCTGATGCTTGGCCTGCAGATCGTCCGCCGTCATCACGTTCAGTTCCCAGCGATCATCATCACGATGCTGTTTCAACAGTTGGGAAGCTAAACGCACGTTTTGGCCATTACGGCCGATCGCCTGTGCCAGGTTGCTGGCTTCAACGGCGATGTCCATCGTGCACCGATCTTCATCCACCACGATCGAGGCAACATCTGCCGGGGCCATGGCGTTAATGACGAACTGTGCAGGGTTATCATCCCACAGGATGATATCAATACGTTCCCCGCCAAGCTCGCTCGAAACGGCCTGGACGCGGGCACCGCGCATACCGACACAGGCACCGACCGGGTCGATACGCTTGTCGTTGGTTTTCACGGCAATTTTTGCACGGGAGCCAGGATCACGGGCTGCCGCTTTAATCTCAATCACTTCTTCGCCAATTTCCGGCACTTCGATGCGGAACAGCTCTTTGAGCATATCCGGGCTGGAACGGCTGACGAACAGTTGCGCACCGCGCGCTTCCGGACGAACTGCGTACAGTACACCGCGGATACGGTCACCCGGGCGGAAGTTTTCGCGTGGCAGCATGTCTTCACGGCCAATGACCGCTTCGGCGTTGCTACCCAGATCCAGCGCTATGCTGTCACGGTTAACTTTTTTCACCACGCCGGTGACGATCTCACCTTCGTGTTGGCGGAAGGCATCAACCACCATCGCACGCTCGGCTTCACGCACTTTCTGTACGATGACCTGCTTCGCGGTCTGAGTGGTGATACGGTCGAAGGTCACAGATTCAATCTGATCTTCGATATAACCGCCCAATTCCATAGACGGATCTTCATACTGTGCAGCTTCCAGCGTGATCTCACGCGTTGGCTGGGTCACTTCATCAACGGCAACCCAACGGCGGAAGGTGTCGAAATCGCCAGTCTTACGGTCAATGCTGACACGGACCTCGATTTCCTGCTCATATTTTTTCTTGGTGGCGGTGGCTAAAGCGGTTTCCAGGGCTTCGAAAATCTTCTCACGTGGTAGGGATTTTTCATTGGAAACTGCTTCAACAACAGCCAGAATCTCTTTGTTCATCCTAGTTGCCTCATCCAAACTTTAAAAGTGGGGTACCAGGTTCGCTTTCTGAATATTACTCAGCGCGAACACTTCATCTTTCCCATCCACAGTAACCGTGATCATCTCGCCTTCTACAGACTTGATGATGCCCTGCCATTTGCGGCGGTTTTGTATCGCCATACGCAGAACAACGCTGACTTCGTCACCGAGAAAACGTTGATAGTGTTCCGCGGTAAACATAGGGCGCTCAAGGCCAGGAGAGGAGACTTCCAGGTTGTAAGCGACCGTGATCGGATCTTCGACGTCCAGTACAGCGCTGACCTGGTGGCTGACATCAGCGCAATCATCAACATTGATTCCGTTGTCACTATCAATATAGATGCGTAGTGTCGATTGGCGCGCCCGAATAAATTCGATGCCTACGAGCTCAAAGCCCAACGCCTCTACCGGTGCGGAAAGCATCTCTGTTAATTTTTGCTCTAATGTGGACAAGCCCACCCCCAAGACATAAAAAAAGGGCCTAATAGCCCAGTGATTCTGTTGCCAAATAACAAAAAACCCCGAAAATTCGGGGCTTTATGCAACTGGACCCTGTTTGCCGCAAAGCGGCTTCGGTGCAACTTTCTAGCAAGTGTCATTTTCAAATGTTGATCGAGAAAAGCGGAATTCAATCGAAAAGTGTATTTGAAAATAGACACTTAAAGGAAAGTGGTTGCGGGGGCCGGATTTGAACCGATGACCTTCGGGTTATGAGCCCGACGAGCTACCAGGCTGCTCCACCCCGCGTCCGAAAACGTGGCAAATATTACGCCGATAATTGCAAAAACGCAAGTTATCTCTGGGATTTGGTACCGAGGATGGGACTCGAACCCACAAGCCCGTTAGGGCACTACCACCTCAAGGTAGCGTGTCTACCAATTCCACCACCTCGGTACTGATTTTTACTGCTAACGGCTGTTTCTATTGAGGTCGAAAACAACCGTTTTAAAACTTTTCAGCGGCTTACTGCGGGATATCACTGACCGGTTTAGCTGGTGCTGCCGGAGTGCTGGTCTGCTCAGTTTGCGCTGGCTGACCCAGGTTTTCCCACTCGCTGCCTTTCTTGCCCTGATTGGTGCTCAGGTTGCCCAGGATCAGACTGATGACGAAGAACAGCGTCGCCAGAACAGCCGTCATGCGGGTCATAAAGTTGCCTGAACCGGTCGATCCGAAGAATGTGCCAGAAGCACCTGCTCCGAATGAGGCTCCCATATCAGCGCCTTTACCTTGCTGTAGCATGATCAGAGCGACTAGCCCGATCGATATCAGCAAGAAAATTACCAGAAGAGCTTCGTACATAGTGGTACCTGTATCCTTGCGGGTTCACCGCGTGCCAAATGCTTCTCACCCCAGATGCTTCCAAACTAAAGAAGGCGTGGCGTGTCACTAAAACAGCCCACTGAAGCGGGTGTGAATACTAACCAAAGCCGCCTGAGCGCGCAAGGGCAATTTGCAACCGCCGATGCGTTTGCGGAAAAAAACAGCAAAAGCAGGGTTAATCGGGAAATTACGCAGGCAGTGACAGCGTACCTGCGTAAAAACAGCGTGTTAACCTGCCAGCTTGACCGCATCGGCGATACGGTGCGCCAACGCGATAACCTGCTGTTCATCTTCGCCTTCCACCATCACGCGGATCAGCGGTTCAGTGCCCGATTTACGCAGCAATACGCGGCCACGACCCGCCAATTCGGCTTCGACCTGCTCAGCGACCTTCAACACCGCCTCTGACTCCAGCGGGTTATGCTCACCGACAAAGCGCACGTTGACCAGGATCTGTGGCAATAATTTCATACCGCTGCACAGGTCGTGCAGGCTCATGTTATTCCGCACGATTGCCGTCAACACTTGCAGGCCAGCGACGATACCGTCCCCGGTGGTGGTTTTGTCCAACAGGATCACGTGGCCGGAGTTTTCCGCCCCAATGCGCCAGCCCAACTCTTGCAGTTTTTCCAGTACGTAGCGGTCACCCACCTTGGCACGGGCAAACGGGATGCCGAGTTGCTTCAGTGCCAGCTCCAGACCCATGTTGCTCATCAGGGTGCCCACGGCACCGCCGCGCAGCTGCCCTTGGCGCAGGCCTTCACGAGCGATGATGTAGAGGATCTGATCGCCGTCGACCTTGTTACCCAGGTGATCCACCATCATCACGCGGTCGCCATCGCCATCAAAGGCCAGGCCAACGTGTGCCTGTTCTTCCAGCACGCGCGCCTGCAGTTGACGTACATCGGTAGCGCCACACTCTTCGTTGATGTTCATGCCATCCGGCTCACAGCCGATAGCGATCACCGTGGCGCCCAGCTCACGCAAAACGCTTGGGGCAATGTGATAGGTAGCGCCGTTGGCGCAGTCCACCACGATCTTCAGCCCGTTCAGGCTCAGTTCGCTCGGGAAGGTGCCTTTACAGAATTCGATATAGCGCCCAGCGGCATCGACAATGCGGCTGGCTTTACCCAACTCGGCAGATTCGACGCAGGTCAGCGGTTTTTCCATTTCCGCTTCAATCGCTTCTTCCACATCGTCTGGCAGTTTGGCGCCATCGATGGAGAAGAACTTGATGCCGTTATCATAGAACGGGTTATGTGAGGCAGAAATCACGATCCCGGCTTCCGCACGGAAAGTTCTGGTCAGATAAGCCACCGCAGGGGTTGGCATCGGGCCGGTAAACGAAGCAGACAGCCCCGCAGCCGCTAAACCGGCCTCCAGCGCTGACTCCAGCATATAGCCTGAGATACGGGTATCTTTACCGATGATGATTTTGCGGGAGCCATGGCGCGCCAATACCTTGCCGGCCGCCCAGCCCAACTTGAGGACGAACTCTGGGGTTATCGGGCTGTCACCCACCTTGCCACGAATGCCGTCGGTACCAAAGTATTTGCGTTCGCTCATGTTTCTACTATCCCTTAGCTGAAAGTGTTGCCTCGACGACACGCATCGCCTCGACGGTTTCTTTGACATCATGCACTCTGACTATCTGCGCCCCCTGCATCGCGGCAATCACCGCACAGGCAACGCTGCCGATAACCCGCTGTTCGGGTGGGACATTCAATAGCTGCCCAATCATCGATTTACGCGACATCCCCACCAACAGTGGCAAGCCAAAGTGATGAAATTCCGCCAATCGGGCCAGAAGCTGATAATTATGCGCTAAATTCTTACCGAAACCGAAGCCTGGGTCGAGTAACAATTTCTGTTTTGCTATGCCGCCTGCAATACAGCGGTCGATATGGTGCTGGAAAAACGCATTTACGTCCGCCATCAGGTCATCGTAATGCGGTGCCTGTTGCATGGTACGCGGCTCGCCTTGCATATGCATCAGGCAGACTGGCAGACCGCTTTCGGCGGCAGCCTGCAGCGCACCAGGCTCCTGCAACGAGCGAACGTCGTTGATCAGGTGCGCACCGGCTTTAGCGGATTCGCGGATCACGCCAGCTTTTGAGGTATCCACCGAGATAAAAATCTCAAACCGCTGCGCCAAGGCTTCCACTACCGGCACAACGCGCTCAATCTCTTCCTCTTCACTAACCTCAGCAGCGCCCGGGCGCGTGGACTCGCCACCCACATCGATCATCGTTGCACCCGCCGAAATCAGCGCATGCGCATGCAGTAGAGCATCATTCAGCGAATTATGCCGCCCGCCGTCAGAGAAGGAGTCTGGCGTAACATTGAGGATCCCCATCACCCGAGGATGGTTGAGATCGAGGATTTGGTCGCGCACGGTTAACTGCATGATTAATCTACCTTGGAGTCAATACTACTACTGTTGCCTGGAGTGGATCCCGCCCCTCTCACCCAAGGAGAGGTAGCAATTTTCAGCCAGCAATAAAAAACCCCGGCTGGCCGGGGTTTTATTTTACGCTACAGCCGATATTACTTGTCGAGCTGTTCAGACATGGTGTTGCCTGGGTTTGGCGTACGCGGCTCATCTACCGGCGTTGGTGCTTTTGGTGTGCCACCGTTGTCGGAGTTGTTGCTTTTCGCCACGTCGTCCCAACCTGCTGGCGGACGCACATCTTTACGGTTCATCAGGTCGTCGATCTGTGGTGCATCGATGGTTTCATATTTCATCAGTGCATCTTTCATCGAATGCAGGATGTCCATGTTTTCCATCAGCAACGCACGTGCGCGAATGTAGTTGCGCTCAATCAGGGATTTGACTTCCTGGTCGATGATACGTGCGGTTTCGTCCGACATGTGTTTCGCCTTGGCCACGGAACGGCCCAGGAACACCTCGCCCTCTTCTTCCGCATACAGCAATGGCCCCAGCTTCTCAGAGAAGCCCCATTGGGTCACCATATTGCGAGCGATCGAGGTAGCGACTTTAATGTCGTTCGATGCACCGGTAGAGACTTTTTCCGGCCCGTAAATAATTTCTTCTGCCAGACGGCCACCGTACAGGGTGGAGATTTGGCTTTCCAGCTTCTGACGGCTGGCGCTGATCGCATCCCCTTCCGGCAGGAAGAAGGTCACGCCGAGCGCACGGCCACGAGGAATAATCGTGACTTTATGCACCGGGTCATGCTCAGGAACCAGGCGGCCAATGATGGCGTGGCCCGCTTCGTGATAGGCGGTCGATTCTTTCTGTGCTTCCGTCATCACCATGGAGCGACGTTCCGCACCCATCATGATCTTGTCTTTGGCTTTTTCGAATTCCACCATCGACACCACGCGCTTGTTGCCACGTGCTGCGAACAGGGCCGCTTCGTTGACCAGGTTGGCCAAGTCCGCACCGGAGAAGCCCGGAGTACCACGTGCAAGCACAGAAGCATCAACATCTGGCGCCAACGGCACGCGACGGGAGTGCACCTTCAGGATTTGCTCACGGCCACGCACGTCTGGCAGCCCAACCACCACTTGGCGGTCGAAACGGCCTGGACGCAGTAACGCAGGGTCCAGTACGTCAGGACGGTTGGTTGCCGCGATGACGATAATGCCTTCGTTGCCTTCAAAGCCGTCCATCTCAACCAGCATCTGGTTCAGCGTTTGCTCACGTTCATCGTGACCACCGCCCAGACCTGCGCCACGTTGGCGACCTACGGCGTCGATTTCATCAATAAAGATGATGCACGGTGCCGCTTTCTTGGCCTGTTCGAACATGTCACGGACTCGGGATGCACCCACACCGACGAACATTTCGACGAAGTCAGAACCAGAAATGGTGAAGAACGGGACTTTCGCCTCGCCGGCAATCGCTTTCGCCAGCAGGGTTTTACCGGTACCCGGAGGGCCAACCATCAGCACGCCTTTCGGGATCTTACCGCCCAGCTTCTGGAAACGGCTCGGTTCGCGCAGGTAGTCTACCAGTTCACTCACTTCTTCTTTTGCTTCGTCACAGCCTGCAACGTCGGCAAAAGTGGTTTTAATCTGGTCTTCCGTCAGCATACGGGCCTTGCTCTTGCCGAAGGACATCGCGCCCTTGCCGCCGCCGCCCTGCATTTGCCGCATGAAGAAGATCCAGACCCCAATCAACAACAGCATTGGGAACCAGGAAATAAAGATGGAAGCCAGCAAACTTGGCTCTTCCGGTGGCTCACCAACAACTTTCACGTTTTTGGTTAACAACGTATCCAGCAACTTCGGATCGTTGACCGGAATGTAAGTGGTGTACTTGTTGCTGTCTTTACGGACAACGTTGATTTCACGCCCATTAATGCGCGCTTCACGGATCTGATCTTGGGTCAGTTCGGTCATGAAGGTAGAGTAATCTACCCTACGGCCATTAGACTCGCTGGGCCCAAAGCTCTGGAATACCGACATCAAAACGACCGCGATGACTAGCCAGAGAATTAGGTTTTTCGCCATGTCACTCAAGGGATTAACCTCATATTACAACTGTGTTAACAAACAGCGTTAGGGTACTACAGTTTCCGCCCTGTCGCTACAATGTACACTTCACGCGAACGTGCGCGAGAAGCGTCTGGCTTACGAATCTTAACCTTCGTAAACAGGGAGCGAATTTCCCGTAGGTACTCGTCAAAACCATCTCCCTGGAACACCTTCACCAGGAAACTACCGCCTGGTGCGAGAACATCACGACACATTTCCAGTGCTAATTCCACCAGATACATCGATTTTGGGATATCGACCGCCGGGGTGCCGCTCATATTCGGGGCCATGTCAGACATGACTACCTGAACCTTACTATCACCTACACGTTCCAACAGTGCTTTGAGGACCAGTTCATCACGAAAATCGCCCTGAAGGAAATCGACGCCAACGATAGGATCCATTGGCAAAATATCACAGGCAATGATACGCCCGTTACCACCAATCTGGGTTACCACATATTGCGACCAACCGCCCGGTGCAGCCCCCAAATCAACGACCGTCATACCCGGCTTGAACAGTTTGTCACTTTGCTGTATTTCATCAAGTTTAAACCAGGCGCGCGAGCGCAGCCCTTTTTTCTGCGCCTGAAGCACATATTTATCGCTAAAGTGTTCTTGGAGCCAGCGACTGGAACTGGCCGAACGCTTTTTATTTGCCATCGAGTATTCCAACTATCCTAAAAAGAGTCTCATGCCAGGTTCGCTTCTCACGTAAACTCAATTCGGTGCAGACCGATTTGGTGATACACATGAGATGGCGGTAGAATGTACCGTTTTCAATCCCAACTTAAGCAAAAAAGACAATGAATCTGAATAATAAACAAAAACAACACCTGAAAGGCCTGGCACATCCGTTAAAACCGGTGGTCATGCTGGGTAATAACGGTCTCACCGAAGGGGTGTTGGCTGAAATTGAGCTGGCTCTGGAGCATCACGAGCTGATCAAAGTAAAAATTGCTGCCGAAGATCGCGAAACCAAAACCCTGATCGCCGACGCTATTGTGCGTGAAACGGGTGCCTGCAATGTGCAAGTGATCGGCAGTACGCTTATTCTTTACCGCCCGGCGAAAGAGCGCAAGATCACTTTGCCGCGCTAATCCGCAATCTGTTTGCTGAGACGGTGCCATGCGCCGGGCTCAGATAAAAGGCCGCTTGCGGCCTTTTTCCTTTCTTTACAAAACCCTGCTGAACTTTTAACCAACTCGGGCGAAATTAAAGATATTCCACTTTCAGAATTTCGTATTCTACATCACCACCCGGGGTTTTGATGACAACAACATCATCCTGCTCTTTGCCAATCAGGCCACGAGCCATCGGTGAGTTGACAGAGATAAGATTTTTCTTAAAGTCTGCTTCATCATCACCCACGATGCGGTAAGTCACCTGATCTTCGCTATCCAGGTTCATCACCGAGACGGTAGCGCCAAAAATCACGCGGCCAGTCTGAGGCATTTTGGTGATGTCGATCACCTGCGCATTGGACAGTTTGGCCTCGATTTCCTGGATACGCCCTTCACAGAAACCCTGCTGTTCACGAGCGGCATGGTACTCGGCGTTTTCTTTCAGGTCACCGTGTTCGCGTGCGGTGGCGATGTCGGCAATGATTTTCGGGCGACGCACACCTTTCAAATATTCTAGTTCTTCACGCAGCTGTTCTGCGCCAAACAAGGTCATCGGGATCTGTTTCATCGTTAAATACCTCTAAATCTATCCTGTTCAAATATACCCGTGGTGTAGCAAGCATCCCCAGGGCATTAGCGTCATCCTGACGTGTTCGTATGAAATTACGGCAGGCGTTGCGCCTTCCGTCTCCAGGCGATAAACAAAAGAAACCGAGCTCGGAGGTTTGCTCCAAGTCAGCGTCGATTTTGCATTTTGATACGCATTTTAGCCTAGAGTTCCTTAAGGGTCATCGTTTACTTTATCCCTTGATGCACCGTAGTATGACAGCACGTTATCCAGCTGTTACCCCGAGATTATGCGTTTTTCACGAATTGTCAGTGTATTGGCCTGCGCATTTGCTGTTAATGCCCATGCGGCCCCGGTTGAAGATTACACCCAATATTTGCCTGATGGGGCGAACCTGGCCCTGATCGTTCAGAAGATTGGCGCGACCACGCCAACCATCGACTATCACTCACAGCAAATGGCACTCCCGGCCAGCACCCAGAAGGTGCTTACCGCGCTGGCGGCTTTGTTGCAGCTCGGGCCGGATTATCGCTTCACCACGACACTGGAAAGTCAGGGCAACATCACGGATGGCGTGTTGCGTGGCAACCTTATCGCCCGTTTCAGCGGAGATCCCACCTTCAAGCGGCAGAATCTGCGCAATATGGTGGCGGAACTGAAAAAACAGGGAGTGCGCGAAATCAGCGGCGACGTGCTGGTCGATACCTCGGTATTTGCCAGCCATGACAAAGCGCCCGGCTGGCCCTGGAACGATATGACCCAGTGCTTCAGCGCCCCGCCAGCGGCAGCGATTGTCGATCGCAACTGTTTCTCGGTTTCCCTTTACAGCGCCCCTAACCCCGGTGAGATGGCGTTTATTCGCGTGGCTTCATTCTACCCGGTCAATATGTTCAGCCAGGTAAGAACGCTGGCGAAAGGCTCTCCGGATGCCCAATATTGTGAACTGGATGTGGTTCCGGGCGAATTGAACCGCTTTACACTGACGGGATGCCTGACCCAGCGCAGTGAGCCACTGCCGTTGGCATTCGCCATTCAAGACGGGGCCAGCTATGCCGGCGCCATCCTGAAAGATGAGTTGGTCAAGTCAGGGATCCAGATTGGCGGCCATTTGAAACGCCAAACCCAGCCAGGCATGACGGGCACGGTCATCGCCCAGACGCAGTCTGCACCGTTGCATGACCTGCTGAAAATCATGCTGAAGAAGTCGGACAACATGATTGCCGATACCGTGTTTCGCACCATCGGCCATGAACGCTTTGGCGTACCGGGCACCTGGCGCGCGGGGGCAGATGCAGTACGCCAGGTTCTGCGCCAGAAGGCCGGGGTAGATCTGGGTAACAGCATCGTGGTGGACGGCTCTGGCCTGTCGCGCCACAACCTGCTGGCACCTGCTACCATGATGCAGGCGTTGCAATATATTGCTCAGCACGACAGCGAGCTCAACTTTATCTCGATGCTGCCGCTGTCCGGTTATGATGGCACGCTGCGCTATCGCGGTGGCCTGCACGAAGCCGGGGTCGACGGTAAGGTTTCTGCCAAAACCGGCGCGCTGCAAGGGGTCTACAACCTGGCCGGCTTTATCACTACGGCCAGCGGTCAGCGCCTTGCCTTTGTCCAATATCTCTCTGGTTACGCGGTGCCACCAGAAGATCAGAAACAGCGCCGAGCGCCGCTGGTGCGGTTCGAAAGCCGGTTGTATCGGGATATCTATCAGAACAATTGAGGCCCAAGGGCATGAAGCTACTGATTGTTGAGGACGATGAGTTATTGCAGCAAGGCGTGGCGTTGGCAATGTCCAACGAAGGCTACGCCTGTGATTGTGCGGCCAGTGCTGCGCAGGCCAATAGCCTGATCGTCACCAGCCAGTACAGTATGGTGATCCTTGACCTCGGCCTGCCAGATATTGACGGTGCCACCCTGCTGCGGCAGTGGCGTCGTCAACACATCAGCATCCCGGTGTTGATCCTCACCGCTCGTGACGCGTTGCAAGACCGTGTCGATGGCCTGGACGCCGGTGCCGATGACTATCTGGTCAAACCCTTTGCGCTGATTGAGCTGCAAGCCCGGGTGCGCGCTTTGATCCGCCGCTATCAGGGCCACAGCGATAACCTGCTGCAACAGGACGATCTGACACTCAACCTGTCCAGCCAGCAGGTGTATCTGCAACAGCAGGCGATAGACGTCACGCCGAAAGAGTTTGCCATTCTGTCGCGTCTGATGATGCGGGCCGGGCAAACCGTCAACCGTGAGCTGTTGCAACAGGATCTCTATACCTGGAACGACGATCTGGGCTCGAACACCCTCGAAGTGCATATGCACAACTTGCGCCGTAAACTGGGCAAAGATCGTATCCGTACCATACGTGGCATCGGTTACCGTCTGGAGCCCGCATCTTGATCAGCATGCGCCGTCGTTTGCTGCTGATGTTGGCCCTGATCCTGCTGGTCACCCAGCTCATCAGCGCATTTTGGTTATGGCACGAAAGCCAGGAGCAGATCACTTTCCTGGTAGATGAAACCCTCTCAGCCAAAGTCCGCAACGAACGGGTCGATACCGAGATTGCCGAAGCGATAGCTTCTCTGCTAGCTCCCTCATTGATCATGATGGTGGTGACCTTGCTGGCCTCCTTCTGGGCCATCAGTTGGATTATCCGGCCGCTGAATCAACTGCAGGAAAAGCTCGAGAAACGTTCGGCAGATAATCTGACCCCTTTGCCAGTATCTAACGACAGCCTAGAGGTGGTAGCGGTCACCAAGGCATTGAATCAGTTATTGTCACGACTTGACCATACCATCCAGCAGGAACGCCTGTTTACGGCCGATGCGGCCCATGAATTACGCACGCCGCTGGCGGGGATCCGTTTGCATCTGGAACTCATGGAGCAACAGGGGATCACGGGTAGTAAGCAACTGATCGCCCGCATTGACCAACTAATGCACGTGGTTGAGCAATTGCTGATGCTATCGCGCGCCGGGCAGGATTTCGCCAGCGGCCATTACCAACAGTTTGACTGGGTGGCCAACGTTATCAAGCCACTGCAGGGTGAGCTGGAGGAGCTTGCCGCTCTACGCGGACAAAAGATTGTCTGGCAACTGCCAGCCAGTGCCCCGACCCATGGCGATCCGGTGCTGCTGCGCCTGATGCTGCGTAATCTGGTTGAAAATGCGCACCGTTATGGCCCTGAGAAGAGTGTCATTCGTGTTCAGCTCATCCCCGAGAATAATGGACAACGCTTACAGGTTCTCGACGAGGGGCCGGGTATCAAACAAGAGATGGCGGGAGAGTTGACTCAGGCCTTCCGCCGGATGGACCAGCGTTATGGTGGCAGCGGGCTGGGATTGAATATCGTGATCCGTATCGTTCAGTTGCACCGTGGCTGTCTACGTCTGGAAAACCGCACCGATGCCAGCGGCCTGGATGCCCAGTGCTGGTTACCCGATAATATTTTAAATCAGTAAACACCAGGGCGCAGCATGCAGCGCCCCTACGTAAAAGATTTTCAGCCGTCCAAAAAACAACAAGGGCCCGGTTCATCGAACCGAGCCCTTACTTTATTACGCAGAATTACTTCTGGTAGACGATTTCGACGCCTTCGTCGTCATCTTCATCCCAGTCATCATCCCAATCGTCATCCGCTTCAGCTTCCACTTCAGCGATCTGCTCACGGTGGTAATCATCCCACATGAACTCGACTTTTTCTGGCGCGCTTTCTTCGATCGCCATGGCTTTAGGTTGCGTATTGATAAAGTTCATCACGTCCCAGCACAGCGCGTTAACGCCTTCGCGGTTCGCAGCGGAGATCATGTAGTACTTACCTTCCCAACCCATGCCTTCTACGATCGCCTTGGCGCGCTCGGCGGCCTCTTCCTCGTCCAGCAGGTCAACTTTGTTGAACACCAGCCAGCGTGGCTTGTGCGACAGATTCTCGCTGTACTGGTTGAGCTCGTTGATGATCACCTTGGCATTCTCTACAGGATCGGACTCGTCGATAGGCGCAATGTCCACCAGGTGCAGCAACACGCGGCAGCGCTCCAGGTGTTTCAGGAAACGGATCCCCAGCCCAGCACCTTCATGTGCGCCTTCGATCAAGCCAGGAATGTCCGCCACCACGAAGCTTTGTTCATGGTCCATACGTACCACGCCCAGGCTCGGTACCAGCGTGGTGAACGGGTAGTCCGCCACTTTTGGCTTGGCGGCAGAAACCGCGCGAATGAAGGTCGACTTACCGGCGTTCGGCAGGCCCAACATGCCCACATCCGCCAGCAGCAGCAGTTCCAGCAGGATATCGCGCATCTCGCCCTTGGTACCCAGCGTTTTTTGGCGCGGAGCACGGTTTACCGAGGATTTGAAACGGGTGTTGCCCAGGCCGTGCCAACCGCCCTTCGCCACCATCAGACGCTGCTGATGACGGGTCATATCGCCGAGGATCTCACCGGTGCCCTGATCCTGCACACGAGTACCGACCGGCACCTTGATTTCGACATCTTTACCGCGTTTACCGGTACAGTCACGGCTCTGACCATTCTGGCCACGTTCGGCACGGAAAGATTTTTCAAAGCGGTAATCGATCAGGGTATTCAGGTTTTCGTCTGCCACCAGGTAGACGTCACCGCCGTCACCGCCGTCACCGCCGTCTGGCCCACCGTTCGGGATGTATTTTTCGCGGCGGAAGCTGACGCAACCATTACCGCCATCACCTGCCACGACCAGGATCGTTGCTTCATCTACAAACTTCATTTACCGTCTCCGTAACTCATTCACCGGGCCGCTTCAAAGAAGCAACCAGGTTGGTTTCTGCCCGTCGCGGCCACCAACGGTGACCAATTGCGGAAAACATGGCACCTGCAACCACCACAAAAGCACCTACATAGCCAACGACATTCAATGCCGGGGCCGTAAATACCTGTGGCCAGGCCAGCGCCAATAAATCTGAAAACAGCAGGGTAAACAGGGGAGTCAGCGTGATTAACGCACTCACCTGGGCCGCCTGCCAGCGCGCCATCGCTTCCGCCAGCGCACCATAACCAATCAGCGTGTTAGCACCACAGAACAGCAGACAGGCCAATTGCCAGCCGCTGAGCTGGAAAATCACCGCTGGCTTCGCAAGCGGGAATAACGCGATCGCACATAAAGTGTACAACAAGACCAGGATCTGCGGTGAGGCCAATCGACGCAGTAATACTTTCTGCGCCACGCCATAGGTCACCCAAACCATGGCTGCACACACGCCCAACAACACACCGAGCGTGTAGTCTGTGAACTGAGTGAAGATCTCGATCAGGCTGACGTTGAAAAACAGCATCAGCCCGCAGATCAGCATCAGAGCGCCAATCACCTGAGTGATACGCATCCTTTCTTTCAGGATCAATACGCTGGCGAACATCATGCCCACCGGCGAGAGTTGGCCGATAACCTGCGAGGCCGTCGGACTCAAATATTGCAGCGAAGAGCTGAAGAAGACAAAGTTGCCCAACAACCCGGCAGTGGCGATCGCCAGCAACAGCAACCAGCGGGGTTGACGGAACATTTTCACCGGGGGTAAGCGCCCGCGCACTGCCAGGATCATCCCCAGGCCGATGGCGGCAATCGTAAAGCGATACCAGACGATGGTAAACGGCTCCATCACTTCCAGCACTTCTTTCATTGCGATAGGCAGTGCGCCCCAGCAAACCGCTGTGGTGACCGCCAGAAAAATACCAACGCCAGCCTGCTGTTTTTTTTCCATCTTCTCACTGTCTGTGCGTTGTGCCGCCAAGCACAAGCAATCTATAAATGTAAAAAGCCCCGCAACGAATTGCGGGGCTTAACATCTATTTCGTAAGGCTCGAAAAATTATTCAGCTTCGATGCTGATAAATTTACGATTGCTCGGGCCTTTAACTTCGAATTTGACTTTACCGTCTTTCAAAGCAAACAGAGTGTGGTCTTTGCCGCAACCCACGTTGGTACCAGCGTGGAATTTGGTGCCGCGCTGACGAACGATGATGCTGCCTGCCAGTACTGCTTCGCCGCCAAAGCGTTTTACGCCCAGACGTTTAGCTTCTGAATCGCGACCGTTACGAGTCGAGCCGCCAGCCTTTTTGTGTGCCATTAATCCGCTCTCCTAACTTAAGCGCTGATGCCGGTGATTTTAACATCAGTGAACCACTGACGGTGACCTTGCTGCTTACGATAGTGCTTACGACGACGAAACTTAACAATCTTGATCTTTTCGCCACGACCGTGAGCAACCACTTCAGCTTTGATCTTACCGCCATCGACGAAAGGAACGCCGATTTTGATATCTTCGCCATTAGCGATCATCAGAATCTGGTCAAACTCAACCGCTTCACCAGTTGCGATGTCCAGCTTTTCCAAGCGAACGGTCTGACCTTCGCTTACTCGGTGTTGTTTACCACCACTTTGGAAAACCGCGTACATATAAAACTCCGCTTTCCGCGTGCCCAACTGTTCAGTACAGAGCGCGCTATAAATATTCACAATAGGGCGCGAATTCTACGCAATAATCCCGCATATGACAAGAGCAGATTAGGGCCAGAAGGTGAAAAAAGAAGAAAAAAAACACAGTTTCTCTCACAACGTTTATCTGGGCCGATTTTCAAGTACAATCAACAGGACAGTTACCGCCATGTACCGATGTGAGCAGCGTTCTCATCGCGGTCAACAGAAACACAGCTGAAAAAAATACAATGAACCTAGAACAAATTACTGAGTTAACCGCGCAAGATATGGCGGCCGTGAACGCAACAATTCTCGAACAGTTGAATTCCGATGTCACGCTCATCAATCAACTTGGCTATTACATTATCAGCGGTGGCGGTAAGCGCATTCGCCCGATGATCGCCGTTCTGGCGGCACGGGCCTTGCACTATCAAGGCGATAAACACATTGCCGTTGCTGCCCTGATAGAGTTCATCCATACCGCTACCCTGTTGCATGATGACGTGGTGGATGAGTCCGACATGCGCCGTGGCAAGGCGACCGCCAACGCGGCGTTTGGCAATGCCGCCAGCGTGCTAGTGGGCGATTTCATTTATACGCGTGCTTTCCAGATGATGACCAGCCTGGAATCGCTGCGCGTGCTGGCAGTGATGTCCGAAGCGGTCAACGTGATCGCCGAAGGGGAAGTGCTGCAGTTGATGAACGTCAACGATCCGAATATCAGTGAAGAAAACTATATGCGGGTCATCTACAGCAAAACCGCTCGTCTGTTTGAGGCGGCAGCCCAGTCATCAGCCATCCTCTCAGAGGCTAACCCGGCCGAAGAGCAAGCACTGCAAGACTATGGCCGCTATCTTGGTACGGCATTCCAACTGATCGACGATCTGCTGGACTACAGTGCAGACGGCGTGACCCTGGGTAAAAATACCGGCGATGACTTGAACGAGGGCAAGCCGACACTGCCGTTGTTGCATGCGATGCATAATGGCAATGCCGAGCAGTCTGCGATGATCCGTGGCGCGATTGAACAGGGGAATGGCCGCCATCTGCTGGAGCCGGTTCTGGCTACCATGCAGGAGTGTGGTTCACTCACCTATACACGTCAGCGCGCAGAAGAAGAAGCGGACAAGGCGATCGCCGCATTGCAGATTTTGCCCGACTCTCCTTATCGAACCGCACTGGAAGGATTAGCGCATCTGGCGGTTCAACGAGACTTTTAAGAAACTTAAGTTTCTTAATATTCAAATAGGCCTGCAATGCAGGCCTATTTATTTGCCTTGCTAATGAGATCCAGCAACCCCGCAGCCCCATTCTCCGCCAGAAAACTCAATAAAACCGCGTATTCGTCAGGTTTCATACCTGCCAGATAGCTCTGCAAACGTGCCCCAGGATCGCCATCACGGGAGACGCTATAAGCCGCCGGTTCCTCTGCGGCAAGGGGATATCGCTGGGGATACAACTCGTTTTGGGTCGAGAGGGGCAGGCTGCTGATATGATACTCCTTAGTCACCCCCTGCTTGCCAAAACGTCGCTGCCATCGCCAGTTTTGCTCACGTGCTCGCTTATTGATCCCTTGCGGGGAGCTGCCCAATTCGCCTTTCTCTTTCAGTTCGTTGGCGGTAAACCACTCCTGGCCCATTTCCCCCTCCTTGATCTCGGCGTTGCCCCTAACTGACTTATCAGACCTTCCAGTTGCATGAACAACTAATGCTAATAAGTTAGTTATAACATTAACCAAGCCGTTGCCAATAACCAAAAATCTGACGAAATACTCAAGAAACACTTACTAAATAAGGAGGAGAAAACAGAGAGGCGACGCAGAAAGGAGCTTGGTGGGAGCACCATATGGCTACTCGGGCGCAGCATGCGGCGCCCCTACAAAGTGCACGTCAGCTGAGGAGATTTACTGTTTGTTCTTTTCGGCAATCCAGGTCAGCAGGCTATCCATACCTTCACGCATCAAAAATGCCATCACTTGGCCACGCTCACTGTCTGAAAGGTGGTAATAGTATTCGATCCACACCGCCAGTGGGTCCTGACGTCCGGCCTCATAGATCGCAGGCTCTTCGCGCAATACCAGCAGGTTTTTGACGCCGGTAGGCAAGCTGTCGATATGGTATTCCAGCGCCTTGCCTTGCACGCCTTTGCGGCGACGGCTGAGCCAATTTTCGCGCCGGGCCATCAGATTGATTCCCTGTGTAGAGGACGGTAATCCTGCGATGCCTATCAGCTCCTTGGCAGCAAACCACTCGTTTTTCATAGCCATGATCTCGGGACAATTGTGTGGCAAGACAAATTTTTCAGAAACCATAAGGTATTTTTGGGAAACTTGGTGGTATCCTAGTTTCTGAATAAACGCTTCACGTTGTTCAAACGATTAATACTTACCTGTTAGTTATACCACTAACAGAACTTTCTCTAATCAAAAAAGGAATGAAAATATGAATTCACGGGACCCAGATTGGCATCCAGCAGACGTCATCGCGGCTTTGAAGAAGAGAGGTACCACTCTGGCTGCGGTTTCACGGGGGGCAGGGCTAAGTTCATCGACGTTGGCCAACGCGCTGTCACGTCCTTGGCCCAAGGGAGAGTGGTTGATTGCTGATGCACTGAACGTACATCCGGCAGAGATCTGGCCGAGCAGATATTTTGATCCGCTCACCCATCATCTGCGAGATCGGAAAAGTCGAATCAAATCATGATAAACATAAGAAAGCCGCCGGATTCGGCCCGGCGGCTTATCAAAACATCACATACTGAGGGATCAGTTGTTGATAAACTTCTCACCCAGTTCGATATCTTTGTGCAGCACGTCCAGCATTTCGCTCAACGCTTTTTGCTCGAAGGCACTCAGGGTACCGATGTCTTTACGCTCTTCGATACCGTTTTTACCCAGTAGCAGCGGCTGTGCAAAGAAGCGGGCATATTTGCCATCCCCTTCAACATAGGCACATTCCACTACGCCTTTCTCACCGCTCAGCGCACGTACCAGAGACAGGCCAAAACGTGCAGCAGCCTGGCCCATAGACAGGGTTGCAGAACCGCCACCGGCTTTGGCTTCAACCACTTCGGTACCCGCATTCTGGATACGTTTGGTCAAATCAGCCACTTCCTGATCGCTAAAGCTCACGCCTGGGATCTGCGACAGCAGAGGCAAGATGGTCACGCCGGAGTGGCCGCCAATCACCGGTACGTTCAGCTCTTCCGGTTGTTTGCCTTTCAGTTCCGCGACGAAGGTGTTGGAACGGATGATGTCCAGCGATGTGATACCAAACAGTTTGTTTTTATCGTACACACCCGCTTTCTTCAACACTTCTGCCGCAATGGCCACCGTGGTATTCACCGGGTTAGTGATGATACCGATACAGGCTTTCGGGCAGGTTTTAGCCACTTGCTCAATCAGGTTGCGTACGATGCCAGCGTTAACGTTGAACAGATCGGAACGATCCATCCCTGGTTTACGCGCAACGCCAGCAGAAATCAGCACCACGTCCGCACCGTGCAGCGCAGGGGTTGCATCTTCGCCACTGAAGCCTTTGATTTTAACTGCGGTTGGGATGTGGCTTAAGTCAACGGCAACGCCTGGGGTAACAGGGGCAATGTCGTAGAGGGAGAGTTCAGAACCTGAAGGAAGCTGGGTCTTGAGTAGAAGGGCGAGGGCCTGGCCAATACCGCCAGCAGCACCGAGAACTGCAACTTTCATCCTATACTCCTTTATTGTCTTAAATATAAAAGCGCCGTGAATTCTTTGGTCACGGACCTTAATTTATCACGCCTTTAAAAACAACCTCTTAACAGTCGGTTTTAGATCTGGCGCAATAAAATGGCCGATGTTGCGAGCATTTTAAAGTAAATAGCTTATGCATTAAGGGCATAGCGCACACTAATCGAAAATAGTGCCAAGCTTTTCACGATCGCGTTAACCGGCGGTTACATTACACCCTTACGTAACATCAGAACAACATCATTTTAATAACATTTTCGTTACCGGAGAGCTGACTCGCTTCCCGCACCGAAAGGGCATATTCATGAGCAACGGATTTTGTTAAAATCGCGCTCTTGCCTTTCTGTCTGGGCATTTTTGATTTTCCAGATGGCCCCCATATTGCATAAAAATGCATTTATATGCATAATAATCAGCTCTATTACCAACATTCCACGGTGCAAAATGCGTAATCCCGCAAAGCAGGAAGATCTGATCAAGGCGTTTAAGGCGTTATTGAAAGAAGAAAAATTCAGTTCTCAAGGCGAGATCGTTTTGGCGCTGCAAGAAGAAGGCTTCGAGAACATTAACCAGTCCAAGGTATCGCGCATGCTGACCAAGTTCGGCGCGGTACGCACGCGTAATGCAAAAATGGAAATGGTGTACTGCCTCCCGGCCGAACTTGGTGTCCCAACCACCACCAGCCCGCTCAAGAATCTGGTGCTGGACGTGGACCATAACGACGCGGTGGTGGTGATCCATACCAGCCCTGGTGCGGCGCAGCTGATTGCCCGCCTGTTGGACTCACTGGGCAAATCCGAAGGGATCCTTGGCACCATTGCCGGCGACGATACTATTTTTGTCACCCCGGCCAGTTCATTTACCGCACGCCAACTGTTTGAAGCCATTCTCTCCTTGTTCGAACAGGAACTTTGATGCATTCAGCGCAGCCTGCGGCGCTCCGTCGCGGGCTGTGCATCCTTTATTAACCCTTCATTTACTTCTTCCGCGCTGCCTACCACGTTTAAAACTGCCAAAAAGCCGACCTGCAGCACATTTCAATGACATTTCTGGGTGACTGGTGATAGTGACTGGAGGCTTCCGCACTTTTAGTCAAAAGCACTTAGCTCATTGAAATTACAAAAATTTAACATCAAAAGTGTATTTTATCGCCGTTTTTTATTCCATTAGGTTATTAAAAGTAACATCCACCCTAATAAAGTTTCACTAGAAACTGTTAGTCAGCTATTAATTTTTGCCGTTACTAGATGTATACTCATTTTCGTGACGTAAATCACAGTTCATTGGAACTGATAAAAGAATACGAAGAGGATAAATCATGAAAATTAAAACTACCGTAGCAACAATTAGCCTGCTGTCCATACTGTCTTTCGGTGCATTCGCAGCACAATCCGTTGATGCTTCACAGGCTGAAAAACTGCAGTCTGCCGGTACCATCACCGTGAGCGGCGTCGGTGCAGCACCTTCTGATATCCGTCAGGCACTGTCTGCCAAAGCCGATGCCCAAGGCGCGACTGCTTACCGCGTGATCGAAGCTCGTAACGAAGGCAACTACCACGCTACCGCCGAGATTTACAAGTAAGTACAAGATTTTATGTGAGCATTGCACGACAACTCTCTGGTAAAAAACCAACTAGATAACGGCCTTCAAGTATAAAAAACGCTGTAAAGCCCTTCCAGGCCGTTATCTCTGAACGATTAAGGATCCAAGTATCATGAACATGAAAACTACTCTCGTTGCACTTAGCCTGCTGTCTGCCGTTTCTTTCGGTGCTTCTGCGGCTAACCTGGTCACTGATGCCCAAGCCAGCAATCTGCAGTCTGTCGGCACCATTACCGCTAGCGGCGTGGGTGGCGCACCTTCTGATATCCGTCAGGCGCTGTCTGATAAAGCGGACCAGCAAGGGGCCAAAGCCTACCGTGTGATCGAAGCCTATGAAAATGGTAACTGGCACGCAACGGCTGAAATCTACAAGTAAAACACCGAGGTCGCGCTTACTGAACTGACTACCCTCGTCACTGCCACTGCCGAGTTCTCAGGTAAACGTTATATCCTCGGAAATTGTCGTCGTCCTATCCGACGAACCCCATTGCCCTCGCACGCGAGGGCTTTTTTATGGGTGTAAAAAAGGCCGCATCAGCGACCTTGGTATTGGAACAAGCGCCGCACGCGACGCCTGTTTAACTAAACGTTAGTAGGTTTCTTTCGGTTCAGCCTTGTTAGCCAGCCCTGCCAGCAATTTGTCATGAATGCCGCCAAACCCGCCGTTGCTCATCACCAGAATATGGTCACCGGGCTGCGCGGTTTTCACGATCATCTCCACCAGCGTATCCAGATCGGCACTCCAATGCGCGGGCTGGACACAAGCTTCGGCAACTTCTGCTACCTGCCACGGGATGTGGTGAGGCTGGAACAGGAACACTTCGTCGGCACGACCCAGTGAGGGAGCCAGATCGTTTTTGCTGATCCCCATTTTCATGGTGTTTGAGCGAGGCTCCAGCACGGCCAGGATGCGTGCGGTGCCGCCCACTTTGCCACGCAGCGCCGCCAAGGTAGCCAGAATGGCTGTCGGATGATGAGCAAAGTCGTCATACACCGTGACGCCGTTGGCTTCACCACGCAATTCCAGACGGCGGCGGGCATTGATAAAGTCACCCAGCGCCCGGCAGGCATCGGCTGGCTGTACGCCAACATGACGGGTAGCAGCGATTGCCATCAGGCCATTATGCATGTTGTGTTCGCCCACCAGCGACCAGTTAACTTCCCCTACCTTCTCACCATTGAGGAACACTTCGTAATGGCTGGCATCCGTCGTCAGTTTGTGTGCGCGCCACGCGCCCCCTTCCCCGACCCATTCCTGTTCGCTCCAGCACCCCATCGCCATTACCTGTTTCAGATGGGTGTCGTTTTCCGGCAGGATAATCTTGCCTTGGCCCGGCACCAGGCGTACCAGGTGGTGGAACTGCTTCTGAATGGCTTTCAGATCGTCAAAGATATCGGCGTGATCGAACTCGAGGTTGTTCATGATCAACGTGCGCGGGCAGTAATGAACGAACTTGGAGCGTTTGTCGAAGAAGGCACAGTCATACTCATCGGCTTCGATGACAAAGAACGGGCTGCCGCCAAGACGGGCCGAGACATCAAAATTGCCCGGTACGCCGCCGATCACAAAGCCCGGCTGATAACCGCAAGCCTCCAGGATCCAGGTCGCCATCCCGGCGGTGGTGGTTTTACCATGTGTTCCCGCTACCGCCAGCACCCAGCGATCGCGCAGGACATAATCATGCAGCCACTGGGGGCCAGACATGTAAGGAATGCTCTGCTCCAGCACCGCTTCTACGCAAGGATTACCACGGCTCATGGCATTGCCGATAATCACCAGATCCGGAGCCGGATCCAACTGGGCAGGATCGTAACCCTGGATCAGATCGATCCCCTGCTTTTCCAGTAAGGTGCTCATAGGAGGATAGACGTTGGCATCTGAACCGGTCACCTCATGCCCCAGTGAACGAGCCAACATGGCTAGCCCACCCATAAAGGTGCCACAGATCCCAAGAATATGTATGCGCATTAGGTCTCTCATTTTAGTGCAACGATTTACTGCCTATTCTAGCGCTCAGAATCGCTCAGAAGAAATGGATTTGCCTATGAATCGCAAGTTGCTTTGGGCTACACTGCTGACGAAAACGTTGGCGGTATGTTAACAAGCCGCTATCCATCCGTAGATTCAGGGATTGTGTCATGAAAACGTTAGGCGAATTTATCGTCGAGAAACAACACGACTTCTCTCACGCCACCGGTGAGCTGACCTCATTGCTTTCTGCCATCAAACTGGGCGCCAAGATCATTCACCGTGATATCAACAAGGCGGGTTTAGTTGATATCTTGGGGACTAACGGCATTTCCAACGTTCAGGGCGAAGTTCAGATGAAGCTGGACCTGTTCGCGAACGAAAAGCTGAAAGCAGCGTTGAAGGCTCGTGGTGAAGTTGCGGGCATCGCGTCGGAAGAAGAAGACGAGATCGTGATTTTCGACGGCGAGCGAGCTGAGAATGGCAAGTATGTGGTGCTAATGGATCCGTTGGACGGCTCGTCCAACATTGATGTGAACGTCTCGGTCGGGACGATCTTCTCTATCTATCGCCGCATCACCCCGATTGGCACGCCAGTCACCGAAGAAGATTTCCTGCAGCCTGGCCATGCACAGGTAGCGGCCGGTTATGTAGTTTATGGCTCTTCCACCATGCTGGTATACACCACCGGTTATGGCGTACATGCCTTCACCTACGATCCGTCGCTAGGGGTGTTCTGCCTCTCCCACGAGAAAGTGCGCTTCCCGGAAAAAGCCAATATGTATTCCATCAACGAAGGTAACTACATCAAGTTCCCGCTCGGGGTGAAGAAATACATCAAATACTGCCAAGAGCAGGATGAAGCCACCCAGCGCCCTTATACCTCACGCTATATCGGTTCACTGGTTGCCGACTTCCACCGTAACCTGCTCAAAGGTGGCATCTATATCTACCCAAGCACCGCCAGCCACCCACAGGGCAAGCTGCGTCTGCTGTATGAATGCAACCCGATGGCGTTCCTGGCTGAACAGGCCGGTGGTAAAGCCAGCGATGGTAAAAACCGCATTCTGGATATCGTGCCGCAACAACTGCACCAGCGTGCGCCATTCTTCGTCGGAACCAAATCGATGGTAGAAGACGCCGAACGTTTTATTGCTGATTTCCCAGACCAGTAACGCTATAAAAGGGGCGGCATACCGCCCCTTCACATCACAGTTTGAACACAGCCATACTCTGTGCCAATAGTTGCGCCTGCTCTTCCAAAGAGCGCGTTGCTGCCGCAGACTCTTCCACCAGCGCCGCATTCTGCTGTGCCACCTGATCCATTTGCACTACCGCCAGGTTAACCTGCTCGATACCACTGCTTTGTTCGCGAGTGGCCGCCGAGATTTCACGCATCAGCGCCGTGACGCGCCCGACTTCGCCCGTTATTCCGTTCATGGTCTTCGCCGCCGTAGCTGCCATCTGTTCACCTTCCCGCACGCGGTGTTGTGAAACTTCGATCAGCCCTTTGATCTCTTTGGCCGATTGCGCACTACGTTGGGCCAGGCTGCGTACCTCACCGGCCACCACGGCAAAACCACGGCCTTGCTCACCGGCACGTGCCGCCTCTACCGCCGCGTTGAGCGCCAGGATATTGGTCTGGAAGGAGATACCGTCCATCACGCTGATGATGTCGGCGATGCGTCGGGAGCTGTCGGTAATGGCCTGCATCTTGCTCATCACCTGGCTGACCACGTCACTGCCCTGTTCGGCAATATCGGAGACGCTCAGTGCCAACTGGTTGGCCTGTTCGCAGTTTTCAGCATTCATTTTCACCGTAGAGGTCAACTGCTCCATACTGGCGGCGGTTTGCTCCAGCGAAGCGGCCGATTCCTCCGTACGCTGCGCCAGATGAACGTTACCCGCAGCCAACTCGCGGGAGCCGGTATCGATCTGGCTGCTGGCATCGCGGACTTTACTGACCGACATCACCAGCGATTGCTGCATACGCTGCATGGCGCTTACCAGACGCCCCATTTCGGTATCACCTTCACCGCTAATTTCGTGGGTCAGATCCCCGGCGGCAATATGCTCCAATTGGACGATCGACTCATCTAACGGGCGCAGCAAGATCACACGCATAGCAAACCAGGCCAGCACCGCCAGTAACATGCTGAGCAGCCCAGCCGCAACGATCAGGATAATCTTGGTGCTGGCATTACTTTCTGCCTCACGCGCATGCTGCTGGCCAATATCCATGGCAAACGCGCGGAATTCACTAAGATCGGCTTCAAAAGCAATGCTCAACTTAGAGATATGATTTTCTTGAATGGCGTAATAGTCATCCAACTTCCCCGCCTTTATCGCCGCCGCCATGGGCGCAATGCCTTGCTCCAGATAGGCGCGATAGCTCGCCTGCATCCGCATTGAGAATTGGCGACCGCGTTCGGTCACCGTTCCCACGTCGACAAAGCGCGCCATTTCCTTTTTCGACTGTTCCAGATAGCCATAAATGCGCCCCACCGAGGCGTCAGCAACCTCAATCTGACCAATCTCGCGCTGGCGTACTGCAAGCGAGGCAGCCGTTCTGGCCCGTAGCGCCAGGTTGGAGCTGTTGGCCAACGAACCCAGTTCTTCCCCCAGGATCTGGTTCAGAGTCTGTAGCGAACGTGTTCCGTCGTTAATGGCTTTAACCCCGATGATGCTGACAACAATCAACAGCAACGTCATCAGGCTCAACAGGGCAATCAGCCCGGCCTTAACGGTGATCTTCTTTAACATGAGTGTTTCCCGGCTTTAGAAAAAAGTAGCTTCAGATGTAGAGGAGGCAAGAAGGCAGGGTCAGCTAGCTGCTGGACCGTTATTATTTGAGGAAGTTATCGGCAGCCGGGGAGTAAACTTCAATCAATGAGGGATTAATCTGGAAAAGTTGCTGTTATCGGCCAGGCAGCAGCTCAATGATGAAAAGGACGGGAAATCACAAAAGACTCCGCTATAATAGCCGCCACTCCATTTCTGGTTTGATTAAAGGAAACCGACATGAGCTTGAACCTGGTCCCTGCTGGCAAAGACCTGCCAGAAGACATCTACGTAGTTATCGAAATCCCGGCTAACGCCGATCCAATCAAATACGAAATCGACAAAGAAACCGGCTCGCTGTTCGTTGACCGTTTCATGTCCACGGCGATGTTCTACCCGTGCAACTACGGTTACATCAACCACACTCTGTCACTGGATGGTGATCCGGTAGACGTGTTGGTGCCAACCCCATACCCACTGCAGCCAGGCTCAGTGATCCGCTGCCGCCCAGTTGGCGTGCTGAAAATGACCGACGAAGCCGGTGAAGATGCGAAACTGGTTGCCGTACCGCACAGCAAACTGACCAAAGAGTACGATCACATTAAAGATGTGAACGACCTGCCAGAACTGCTGAAAGCGCAGATCACCCACTTCTTTGAACACTACAAAGATCTGGAAAAAGGCAAGTGGGTAAAAGTGGATGGTTGGGCAGACGCTGCTGCAGCCAAAGCTGAGATCGTTGCCTCTTTCGAGCGCGCCAAGAAGTAATTCTCGCCCGAACTGATAAAAAAACACCGCCCAGATGAGCGGTGTTTTTTTTACTGCTTTTCGTCAAGACGCTTGAGCCAGTCACCGCTTTCAATCCGCGGGAAACCGTCCACGCTGTGTCTATACAGGTAGATCCACGCACTGCCATAAGGCGTGCGGATCAGCTCGCGCTTGTAGTCTTTGGTATTGCTTTTCAACTCGTCCAGCTCGGCCAGAATCGATGAGTTAATACGATACACTTCGCAGTGTACCGTGCCCTCTCCAGGGATCGCCGCCGGGTAGTGCCCCAGATTATAAAGCTGGTAGCCTTCTAACTCATGTTCACCCAACCATTGGGCGTTGGTCATCCAATGGCTGTTTCCCTGTTTGCGTCGTAAACTGCCGTAGACAATTATTCGCATAGCTAAAACTCAAACTGATAGAGCACATCCAGTGCCTGGTCTAGACCAGACACCGCTTCCAGATACAACCTAGGCATCAGGCGGTATCGCAACGTCAGCGTGGCCAATGAGTCGAAGATCCCCACCCCATATTTTACTTGTAAGCCAGGGAGGACATAGCCGCTCACCACTACCTGAGAGCTGTCGCCAACTCCCTCGGTATCAAGGGCCAGATTACTTACGCCAAACGCCTCGCCGATTTTACCCACAAGTTGACCACTTTGTGCAACCCCCATACCAATTAACATTGAGGTCATGGCGTTGCCATCGGCACCGCCAGCCCCTAATCCCTGGCCACGCAGCAGGTAAGACAGCGCTTCTTGCTGAGACATGGCCGGATCGGAGAACACCTCAAGCCTTGGCGCATCGGCCATGCCGGTCACGCGGACACCAGCGGTCACGTCATTTTCCGTAGCATCCGGATTACGGATCGCCTCAATATTCAGCAGCGGTTGATCTGGTGGCCCAGAGAATATCAGTTGGCCTTTACGCACGAGCAGATCCTGACCATACGCATGGAAACGCCCCGATGGAATATTAATCTGGCCATGTACTCCCAGACCATTCTGGTCCTGTGCCACACGCAGATCGCCACGCAGTCTGGCTTTCAGGCCAAATGCATCCAGACGCACGTCGTTACCCACGCGGATCGTCAGATTGCTGTTGATTGGGATCCCTGCCGTCGCCGGTTGGATCGGCTTGAGCTGGTTATCCAGCATCACTTCATCAGGAGAAACTCCGACCGCGCTTTCTGGCAGCTCCTGCACCGTGATGCGCGCCCAAGGGATACCTACGCTACCGTTGAGTGAGAACAGCTGCGGCGTGGCTTCGAACACCACATCCGGTGAAACATCAATACGGACCATTGGCGGCAGGGTCACCCGCAGCCGATCGCCCTTGGCTGCAATACGTGCACGCCAGGCATTGATATCCCGCCAGTCGGCATCCCCGGACAGATTGAGCTGCCCATGCGTGGTCGCCAGCAATCCTTCCAGGGTCGAGGTCATCCCGTTGAAGTTCAGCGCCAGGCGGCCTTCGGTCATATCGAACGGCATCCAGTGGCCAACGATCGCCACCTTATCCAACGCCAGACGGCCAAACACCAGCGGGTTCTGCGCATTGCCGCCTAATTGCAGGTTGGCATTCAGCATCCCCGCGGCTTTCTCGCCCTGCGTCAGTATCGGGTTAAGCAGCGCCAGCGACACATTGGTAATATTGACGTTGCCGCTGATGGTACGACGTACCTGCGGATCAGCGATCTGAACGTTACCGTTAAACTGCCCGTTATTAGTCAGCTTGATCAGCCAGTCTGCCTGTGCCCGGCCATTGTTCAGGCCCGCATTGAGGTTTAGCGTGTCAAAGGCGATCGGCAATGCGGCGCCCTGCACCTGCTGCACCACTTTCACTCCTTTGCCAACCAGTGAAACCTTCGCCTGTGGCAATGCCCCCCCCGGTTGCCAACTTACGTCAGCTCGGCCAGTAAAGACCCCGTTCATGGCGGTATCCGGCCCCAGGAACGGTTTGATCATTGCCAGGTCGAAGCGATTGAGTACCACGCTAGCCTGGCCGCTGGCCCCCGCCTCGATGGTTCTAGGTACGCACAGCTCGGCATTCGGGTTCACCCAGCAATGCGGCCCTACGCTGATTTTCTGTTGCGTATTCAGGTAATCCAACGCGATGGCACGGCTAAGACGCCATTCACCCACCGGTGTATCAAAACGAGTGTTGTTCAGGTTGCCTCGCCAGCGCTGTTGCTGACGATCAAAGCTGCCCTCCAGGGCTAACTGCCCGGAGACTGGTTTGCCATCGATGTTCAATTGCAGCCGATGTTGGCGCTCACTGCCTCTGGCATCCAACGTCAGCAGATTGACCTGCAACGCATCCTGTTTGAGCTGTTCAACCCGTACCGCCAGTTGCCCCTGGATCTGATCGCTGGAACGGACATCGCCGTTGACCTTCACCCGATTGATGTGCAGCGCCTGCCATTGCAAGCCTGTCGCGGTCAGGTCTGCCAACAGCTGTGGTGCCTGCAAATTTCCGCGCAGCTTCAACTGCCCGCGGACATTTCCAGCAAGGCCCGGCAAGGCGCCGTCGAGATGCGCCGCATCAACATTGGCATCCAGCACCCAGCTTTTCTCATCCAACTGGCCTTTAACGTTGAGCGTATTGCGCCCCAACGCCAGATCGATACCCGGGATCGTCCACTGCCCGGCCGCATTGCCACGCAAAGAGCCCCGCGCCGATACCTTGTTTTGTTTCACATTGCCGTCGAGCTGCAGCACCGGCACCTGTAATTGCCAACTGCCGCCATGCAGACTGCCACGGGTGGTGATTTTCCCTTCCAACCGCGCTGGCCATTCCGGCCATTGCTTGGCGGTATTAATGCCTGAAAGCGTCAGTTGCGACGTCCAACTGATCGCTTTGCTCCAGTCTACCAGCGCCGTCAGATCGGTGTTCCCCTCCAGCGCAACCAACCGCAGGCGCTCGAGTCTGAACTGTTCAAGATTACCTTTACCATCCAGCTGTAGCACTGCCGGTGGCAGATCCTGGCCTTTGAAATTGGCACGGGTAGAGAGCGCATAATCTGCGGCCTTGCCGTTAAAGCGCAGGCGGAAGTCATTGACCTGATACTGTGGCTCGCCAGTCAGCGGCCATTTCAGCTGTTTGCTTTGCAGCGTCAGCGCCAAGGGTAAACCCACCTCTGCCAGTTGGGTTTGCACATCCAGCTGCGCACCAACGGGGCCAGACAGGTTAAGCGCCACTTTCAGCTCTTCACGCAGCCCACCAGATACATTCAGCTTCGCCTTCTCGCCTTTCAGCGGATCGATATTCAGCGTGCTGTTGGCCACCATTTCCACCGGCCAACTGCCGGTCAACGTTGCCTGCCCTTTGGCGGAAAGCATGCCTTGCGGCGATCTCACGTCAAAGCGATCGAGCTGAATGTGCTGATCTTTGGTGCTGGCCTGCAGCTGCAAGCGGGTGATCGACACCTCAGTGTCCCCGGTCAGATGTAGCTGCTCACCGTTGATTTCCTCAACGGTAATATCCAGCGGCAGGCGAATTTCTGGCAGGTCCGGCAGCAGCGGTTTGGCAAACAACGCCTTCAGAGTTTCGCCCAACGGTTGCTCTTCCGCTGGCGGTGGCACCAATGCTGGCGCAACCGTCGTTTTCTCTGCCACCTTGTCTGCCACTTTCTCCGCTGCGGGCTGCAGTGCTTCCGGCAAAGGATTTACCGGCGTTTTTGGCAGCGCGATCAGCAAAGCGCGGACCGTAGTTGGCCTCAACGTCAAAGCACGTTCCTGCCACTGCGCACCAGTACTGAACTCCCCCAGCGAGATCGCCGTATCGTCCACGGTAACCTTGACGTTATTCAACGCCAGCTTACGCAGGGTAATAGGATAAGGCGTGCTGAGATCGCCGATCGGCTCGTTGCTTTCCTCAACCGGCGCAGAAGGCGCCATTTCAGCGGTTTTCACCACCACATCAACATCCTGTACGGTCAGCGCATTGACGCACAATGAACTGCGTTTAAAACAGGAGAGATCGAGCGAAAGATGGAACTGCCCGGCGTTAACCGCCACGCCTGGCATCTGATACTTCACACCTTTCAAGGTAAGATCGCGCCAACCGCCACTGACCGCCGCAATTTCCAACCCGGGTACCCAGCGGGCAGCCCCGTTGATCACCATATGCAAGCCGGTCGTGGTGCCAAGCAGAAACGCCAACGTGCCAATCAGCAGCAACAGCAGGATCAAAAATCCCAGACAAATCTTTTTTATCAGGCTCATAGTTCAGGCCCCAAACCGATATAAAACTGTAGGCCGTGGGTCTCTTGATCCCCAACCGGCGCGGCGATATCCAGCTTCACCGGCCCTACCGGCGACTGCCAGCGCACGCCAACGCCCGCACCGGTCTTGAAATTGCTGTCTGAGAATTTATTGACCGCCTGCCCGGAATCCACAAACATCGCCCCCCACCAGCGGCCAGTGACGTTATATTGATACTCCAGCGAACCCGTCACCATTTTAGAGGCACCGGTCAGCTTGCCGTCATCTCCACGCGGGGAAATGCCCTGGAATTTATAACCACGGATACTGCGATCGCCACCGGCGAAGAAGCGCAAATCCGGCGGCACTTTGTCAAAATCGTTGGTTTCGATCCAGCCTACCTGGCCACGGACCACAAAGCGGTTTTTCTCCCCCAAGGTGCGGATCCAGACGTTCTGCGCCTGCAGTAACGCAAAATCGACCCCGGAACCCCATGTGGTGTCCGACACGTCGATGGAATAGCGCTGGCTGTCACCCCACACAGGCATCAGGCCTCCCCGTGAACGCGTTCGATTCACGGTCACCCCAGGATAAAGCAGCATGGTGGTATTGGTGACAGAACCCTGGGTAAAGTGGTCCAGACGCCAACTGAGGTTCACCGCATGCTGCCAGCCGCTGGAGAGATCCCAGTTACGCGAAGCCACGACCTTGGTACTGTCAGATTGGGTGTCGTTCAGATCGGTACGTTTGAAACCGCCCTGTAACAGGTAATACTGTTCTAGCGGGTTGCGTAGCAATGGGATTTTATAGGTCAGATCCAGCTGCTGCTCCGGCTGAGAGATACTGGCAGCGGTTACCAGGCTGTGGCCACGATCGTTCAGCCAGGGCTTTCTCCAGGTTCCTAGCACCCGTGGACCAATGTCGGTAGAAAAACCGCCACCTAGCTCCACGATATTGCTGCTACGCGGCGTCACCACCGCATCTAGCGGCAGGATCTTGCTCTCTTTAGAGTCGGTAAAGTCTGGAGACACCACCACCGAGTTGAACCAGTTAGTGGCGGATAAACGGCGGTTCAGCTCGGCAAGATCGTTCGAACTGTAATAATCCCCCTGATGGAAGGGAAGCAGATTTTGCAGATAGTCCTCGCGGATTTGCGAGCCCTTGAAAATCACTTTGCCGAAGTGATAGCGCTCACCGCTGTCGAAATCTATGTCCCAGAACGCCTTATGCAACTCTTCCGCCACGCCAAGTTGGCTCTTGAGCATTTGAGCATCAAAATAGCCTTTACGCAGCGCCAGGTTGGTCAGCGAACTTTTAAAACTGTCGAACTGGCCATGGTTGAGGATCTCGCCAACCGTTGGCCGATCGGTTCTGACCAGATTCAGATAATCTTCGTCGGTTCTGGCCCCGCCTTGCAGCTGGATATCCACACCTGCAATACGCACCGGTTCACCCGGATCGACCTTGGCGATCAATACTGGACGCGAAAGCTTCGGGTTATCATCAAAGGTGAATTCAATCGTAGGCTGATAATAGCCCAATGGCCGCAACCCCAGGCGGATGGCAGCATCCACTCGAGCGCGAAAACGCCCCTCGGCATTAACCTCTTCCGGCGTGATCGCTGAAAGGCGCACACGAACGTTGCGCTCCAAATCCCCACTCAGGCCGTCAACCTGCAGCCGCACATTCGCCGCTAACACCGACGGCGTAACGAATAGCGCACATAACACGCAAAGGACACGATATCGTGGCACAGGTGCTCCTTAATTGATTTTTCTGTCCTGTCAGTACCTTTGCTCTGGTGCTGGGGCGGTGCTATCAGACTGCCCCCCTTACCTTTAGATCCCAGACGTTGCCCATACGGCATCGACCGTTACCGAAAACAAGACGCATTCTTAGCTTTTGGCGCTCAAAATACTGCGTTAAGCTGATACATAAACCTTAGATAGGGCTTATTGTGGGCAAAGAAGCGGCCAGTTACAACTGACACGCGTTCCTATTAGGCTAATTCTTATTATGGCAACAGGAGTCAAACGTGGTGCAATCTTTTGATAAGTCTCAAAACATCGATAAGGCGAGTGCGCTTCCTGGCCGTACTACGCCGATGCCCGTCGCTACGCTTAACGAGGTGACCGGCCATTCCATGACCTTCGTGCCCGAGGGGATGGCAACGGCCATCTTTGGCATGGGCTGCTTTTGGGGCGTTGAACGCCTGTTTTGGCAACAGCCAGGGATTTATAGCACTGCCGCAGGCTATAGCGGTGGCTATACGCCAAATCCAACCTATCGCGAGGTATGCAGCGGCCAGACTGGTCATGCCGAAGTGGTACGCGTAGTGTTTGACCCGCAGGTCATCAGCTACCGCCAGCTGTTACAGGTCTTCTGGGAAAACCACGATCCTGCGCAGGGCATGCGCCAGGGCGGAGATATCGGTACCCAATACCGCTCTGCTATTTACTACCTGGATGCAGAACAACAGGCCGAAGCGGAGCAAAGCCTGCAAGCGTTCCAACAGGCGATGGATAAAGCGGGCGATCAACGCACCATCACCACCGAAATCGCACCGGCACTGCCTTTCTACTATGCAGAAGATGACCACCAGCAATACCTGCATAAGAATCCAGGCGGCTATTGTGGCCTGGGCGGCATTGGGGTTTGCCTGCCTCCACAGGGTTAAACTGTTAATTTTTAACCACTGGCGGCCCTCACGGGGCAACTGCTATACTGTGTTGGGCCGCGTTTGCGGCCCGCTTTTGTGGGCGCGTGATATAACGCCCCTTGGATCCACCTTTTTAAACGGTATGACCCCTCCGAAAGATCGCCGACATCCCGTCGGTACGAATGGATAGACTATGTTAAACAGTATTTTACTGATTCTTTTTCTGATCGCAGTGAGTGCGTTTTTCTCGCTTTCAGAAATCTCTCTGGCTGCGTCACGCAAGATCAAACTCAAACTGATGGCTGACGAAGGCAACATCAATGCCGCCAGAGTCCTTAAGCTGCAGGAAACCCCTGGCCTCTTCTTTACCGTGGTGCAAATCGGCCTCAACGCCGTAGCCATCCTCGGCGGGATCGTCGGCGATGCCGCCTTCTCCCCTAGTTTCAAATTGATTTTTGACCGCTTCCTGTCACCCGAGATTTCCGAGCAGGTAAGCTTTATGTGCTCGTTCGTGATGGTGACCAGTATGTTCATCCTGTTCGCGGATTTAACACCGAAGCGCATCGGTATGATTGCACCAGAGACGGTTGCCGTCCGGATCATCAACCCGATGCGTTTCTCGATCATGCTGTTCCGCCCGCTGGTCTGGTTCTTCAACGGCATGGCCAACCTGATTTTCCGCATGTTCAAGCTGCCGATGATGCGTAAAGACGACATCACCTCCGAAGATATTTACGCGGTGGTGGAAGCCGGCGCGCTGGCCGGGGTACTGCGCAAACAGGAACATGAGCTGATTGAAAACGTCTTCGAGTTGGAATCGCGTACCGTGCCCTCTTCGATGACGTCCCGCGAAAGCGTGATTTACTTCGACCTGCGCGAAAGTGAAGACAGTATTAAAGAAAAGATCTCCACTCATCCGCATTCCAAGTTCCTGGTGTGCGACGGCCATATCGATCAGGTCGTTGGTTATGTTGACTCCAAAGACCTGCTGAACCGCGTTTTGGGCAACCAGAGCCTGGTACTGAGCAGCGGCGTGCAGATCCGCTCGGCGCTGATCGTGCCGGATACCCTGACCCTGTCAGAAGCGCTGGAAAGCTTTAAAACCGCCGGTGAAGACTTTGCGGTGATCCTCAATGAATATGCTTTGGTGGTCGGGATTATTACGCTGAACGATGTGATGACCACGCTGATGGGCGACCTGGTCGGCCAAGGTCAGGAAGAGCAGATCGTGACGCGTGATGAGAACTCGTGGCTGATTGAAGGTGGGACGCCAATCGAAGACGTGATGCGTGTACTGCATATCGATGAGTTCCCACAGGCTGGCAACTACGAAACCATCGGCGGCTTCATGATGTACATGCTGCGCAAGATCCCGAAACGTACCGACTTTGTGAAATATGCCGGGTACAAGTTTGAAGTGGTCGATATCGACAGCTACAAAATTGATCAGCTATTGGTCACCAGGCTGGTCGACAAACCGATCTCGGTGCTACCAAAAGCCCCCGACGAAACGCCTCAGGCATAAACATTAGCGGCCCCTTCGGGGCCGCAGTTACTTTTGCTTTGCAGGTGGCTCTACAATTACCCTAAGAATTTCAAGTCGCAGCTAGGCGACAAGCTTGTTCATCCCCAGGAGCTTACTATTGTAAGTGACTGGGGTTAACAAGTGCAGGTAACAACGCTGCGGCTTGAAAGGCGACGGGTATCGCGCTTTAGCCCATTTCGGCCTGTAGCAACAACACCTGCCGGTTAACTTCTGACATCACGTTGAAGTGGCGCTTGTCACGAACCTTCGGCAACAGGATTTTCCCCTTGTCGAACTCGAACGCCCCCACATCCTTGATGTACAGCCGCCCCCGGAACAGGGTTTTTACATACGTAGCCACTTTCAGTGGGTTATAACGCTGGAAGATTCTCATAGTTGTTACTCTCCTCCCGTTGGATCCATGCGCTCAGCGAGCGGCCAAAGTGGCCACCTCGACATTCGGAGCGCAACTTGATTGCTTTCTAGTAGACTGAGTAAAGACCATTTCGTTCAACTCTGCCTGGATTTCTATCCTGGATTTACACTTGCTGACAGAATTGTGTATACCTATTTATAACCTTTGCAGTATATCCATTCAAAAATCGCGTGATTGCTCCCAGAAGGAAAAACTGCGATCCGGTTAACAGGACAGACCTCGGATGAGCACCTATGCTTTAATCACCTTGAGTCATATTGAGACTTATTTCCCTCTGCAGGAGAACGCATGAAAAATAGCATGCTGATAATATCGCTGCTGTTGGCCCCGATGTTGGCCTCTGCTCACAACCTTCAACTCCACCAACGCGTGGCACCGATCGGCGTCAGCGATAAGGGCGAGTTGAACTATGTTGATAATAAGTTTAGCTACAAAGGTTGGAATAGCGCGCAGCTCGGTGGAAAAGTGCGAGTGGTGCAGCATATTGCTGGTCGCACTTCGGCCAAAGAGCTCAACGATCCGCTGATTGAAGCCATCAAGGCTGCCAAGCTACCGCACGATCGTTACCAAACGACGACCATCGTCAATACCGACGATGCCATCATCGGTACCGCCATCTTTGTGCGTAACAGTATTGAAGACAGCAAGAAAGAGTTCCCTTGGTCGCAGTTTATTGTCGACAGTAATGGCAACGTCAAAAAAGCTTGGGACCTGCAACCAAAAGGCTCAGCAATTGTGGTGCTCGATAAAGAAGGCAACATCCAGTTTGCCAAAGATGGCGCACTGACGCCGCAAGAGGTGCAGCAGGTGATGGAGATGCTGCACCAGTTGCTGAAATAGCGCTTAAACGGCGTCCCGCACGGCAATGAGCGGGGCGCGGCCTAAAACAGAGAAACCCTAAAGCCAGGGTTCAGGAAAGACTCACGCGGGGTATATAACAGCGGCTTGCCCTGCCAATCGTGGATCTGAGCCCCGGCCGCTACCGCTACCGCGTGCCCTGCCGCCGTATCCCAGATATTGGTTGGCCCAAACCGTGGGTAAAGCTGCGCCCGCCCTTCCGCCACCAGGCAAAACTTCAGTGATGAGCCTACCGAGATGGTTTGGTGTTCGCCCAACTGTTGCAGGTAATCCTGTAATTCCTCATCGCTATGAGAGCGGCTGACCACCACCAACGGTAGCTCGGCATTACTAACGCTAATCTCACGACGCCGGCCCCCTTCTTCCTTCCAGGCCTTGCCGCGTTCGGCCAGATACAGCACGTTCATCGCCGGGGCATAGACCACGCCCATTACCGCCTCACCCTCTTCGATCAACGCGATATTGACCGTGAACTCACCGTTACGGTTTAAAAACTCTTTGGTACCGTCCAGCGGATCGACCAGCCAATAACGCGTCCAGTTGCGGCGGATTTCCCAGGCGGGAGGGTCTTCCTCTGACAATAGTGGGATCTCCGGCGTCAGTGCCGCCAGACCTCGTTTGATAATATGGTGCGCGGCCAAATCCGCGGCGGTCACCGGTGAATCATCTTTTTTCTGTGCCACATCAAGCGGTTGTTCACCATGATATACCGCCATGATCGCCGTACCCGCCTCACGGGACAGCTGGCAAATCTGCTCCAACATAGTGCACCTCAGACATTAAGTTCCATGGGACATTTCCCCTTTCTATAGCTTGCAGCCTAGTTTTTTTTTGGCGGAATATCCATCTCAACTCGCTAAGCTGCGGTATTTATTCAAGTCTTCTCCGTCACAACTTTGCATATCGGTAGGTTACATTCGGCCAATTTATGCCAGACTTCACAGTTTGCTGAGAGAGGTAGTGGTAATTACATACCCCTTTGAGATGCCCCTCGAAGAATAATCCAATGGAGATAACCATGATCAAGCGCCCTTTGGGACTATCTGCCCTGGCCCTGCTGGTCTGCGCCTCAACGCAGGCAGCCACGGTTGACCTGCGCGTGCTGGAAACCAGCGACCTACACGGCAATATGATGGACTTCGACTATTACAAGGATAAGCCCACCGATAAATTCGGCCTGGTGCGCACCGCCAGCCTGATCCAACACGCTCGCCAGCAGGTGACCAACAGCGTACTGGTCGATAACGGTGACATCATCCAGGGCAGCCCAATGGCTGACTATATGGCTGCCAAGGGCTTGAAACCCGGCGATATACACCCGGTCTACAAGGCGATGAATACCCTGGATTATGTGGTAGGCAATATCGGTAATCACGAGTTCAACTACGGGCTCGACTATCTGAAGAATGCCCTGGCCGGAGCCAAATTCCCCTACGTCAACGCCAACGTTATTGATGCCACCACGCAAAAACCGTTGTTCACTCCCTATATTATTGTCGATACCCCGGTAAAAGACCGTGATGGCAAAGCTCATACTTTACGTATCGGCTATATCGGCTTTGTGCCGCCGCAGATCCTGGTGTGGGACAAAGCCAACCTGCAGGGGAAAGTGACCGTAAACGACATCACCGAAACCGCCAAACGCTACGTACCGGAAATGCGTCAACAAGGGGCCGATCTGGTCGTCGCGATCCCCCACTCTGGCCTTTCCAGCGACCCCTATAAGGCCATGGCGGAAAACTCGGTGTACTACCTCAGCCAGGTTCCAGGCATCGATGCCATCATGTTCGGCCATGCGCACGCAGTGTTCCCCAGCAAGGACTTCGCCAATATCAAAGGCGCGGATATCGATAAAGGTTTGCTGAACGGCGTGCCTGCAGTGATGCCCGGCCAATGGGGCGATCATCTCGGCATCGTGGATCTGCAATTGAATAACGATGGAGGAAATTGGAAGGTTATCGCAGCGAAGGCGCAAGCCAGACCGGTTTATGACAAAGAGAACAAGCGTTCGTTGGCAACAGAAGATCCCTCATTGATCAAGGTGTTAGAGGAAGATCATAACGGAACGCGTGAGTTCGTCAGCAAGCCTATCGGCAAGTCCGACGGCAATATGTACAGCTATCTGGCCCTGATCCAGGACGATCCTACCGTGCAGATCGTCAACAATGCGCAAAGAGCCTACGTTGAGCACTATATTCAAGGCGATCCGGATCTGGCCGATCTGCCGGTATTGGCCGCTGCTGCACCGTTCAAAGTAGGTGGCCGCAAGAACGATCCCGCCAGCTTTGTCGAGGTGGAAAAAGGCCAGCTCACCTTCCGCAATGCCGCCGATCTCTATCTCTACCCCAATACCCTGGTGGTGGTTAAAGCCAGCGGTAAGGAAGTGAAAGAGTGGCTGGAGTGCTCCGCCGGGCAGTTCAACCAAATTGACGTTAATAGCAGCAAACCGCAAGGGCTGATCAATTGGGACGGTTTCCGCACCTATAATTTCGACGTGATCGACGGCGTCAATTATCAGATTGACGTCAGCCAACCGGCGCGTTACGACGGAGAGTGCGCGTTGATCAATGACCAGGCAGAACGTATCAAGCAGCTGACCTACAAAGGCAAGCCGATCGATCCTGACGCCCAGTTCCTGGTTGCGACCAACAACTATCGTGCCTACGGCGGCAAGTTTGCCGGAACGGGCGATAAGCATATCGCCTTTGCTTCACCGGATGAGAACCGCGCGGTATTAGCGGCCTACATCAGCGAAGAAACCCAGAAGCACGGCGCGGTGCATCCACAGGCAGACAATAACTGGCGTTTGGCGAGCTTCCACAGCCCACAGCCGCTGGATATCCGCTTTGAGACCTCCCCTAGCGAGAAGGCTGCTGCATTTATTAAAGATAACGCGCAGTACCCGATGAAGTCAGTGGGTAACGACAGTATCGGCTTTGAGTTGTATAAGATCGACCTAAAAGCCAAGTAATTGAGCGTTAGGCGCGTTACGGCGCGCCTTTTTGGTTCTACCCCTTTTTAACCATGGCGCACCCTTTAAATGGCATTTAAAATGCACGTTATAGATTTCTTCCTTTAAAGGGGCATCATCATGGATTACCGTAACCAATCCCTAGGCGCACTCGCCATTGCAATCCCACGAGCCAGCAAGCTGTTCCGCGACTACGATCTGGACTTCTGCTGCGGGGGTAAGCAAACCCTGGAGCGCGCTGCCAGCCGCAAAGAACTGGATCTGGATAAGTTGGAAAGTGAGCTGGCCGCACTGGCGGCAGACCCGGTGGATACCCGCGATTGGCGCCTGGCCCCGCTGGCTGAGATCATCGATTACATCCTGCCACGCTTCCACCAACGCCACCGCGAACAGCTGTCAGAACTGGTATTGATGGCGGAAAAGGTTGAACGTGTCCACGGCGACAAGCCCACCTGCCCACGCGGGCTGGCCAAGCAGCTAAACCTGATCCGGCTGGATCTGGAAAATCACATGATGAAGGAAGAACAGATCCTGTTCCCGCTGATTAAACAAGGCATGGGGCAACAGGCGGCAGGGCCGATTTCGGTGATGGAACATGAGCATGATGAGGCTGGCGAACAGTTGGAGGTGGTAAAATTCCTCACCAACAACGTCACTCCACCGGAAGGGGCCTGTAATACCTGGCAAGCGCTGTACAACGGTATCAATACGTTTATCAGCGATCTGATGGAGCATATCCATCTGGAGAACAACCTGCTGTTCCCACGCGTACTGAGCGGCAGATAAAACCAGGGCGCCGTGAGGCGCCCTTACTGTAACACTAGAGCCGATTACAGAATTTCGAGCAACTCAACGTCAAACACCAGCGCGCTGAATGGCGGGATGGATGCGCCTGCACCACGCTCGCCATAGGCCAGGTTGTGAGGGATATAGAGCTGCCACTTGGAGCCAACCGGCATCAGCGTCAGGGCTTCGATCCAGCCTGGGATCACGCCGCTGACCGGGAACTCGGCAGGTTGACCACGTTCAACGGAGCTATCGAAGACATCACCGTTGATCAGGCGGCCGGTGTAATGCACGCGCACGCGATCCTGACGAGATGGGATTGGGCCATTGCCCTGCTCCAGTACGGAGAACTGCAGGCCAGACTCGGTCAGCGTCACTTCATCACGCTTGGCGTTATCTTCCAGGAACTTCTGGCCTTCAACGGCCATCGCCTGCTGGCGCTCAAGGCGTACAGCATCCGCACGTTCGTGGATTTCGCGCAACGCACGATGAACCACATCAACCGGAACCGCCGGGGCATTCCCTTCCAGCGCGTCACGCAGGCCAGCCAGCAGAGCTTCTGGTTGTAAACCTTGCAGGCCGGACTCTTGCAGTTGCTGACCGACCTGTAAACCAATCCCGTAACTTGCTTGCGCTTCAACGCTATCAAAAGAAGGGGTTGTCATGGGGTTTTCCTTTAGTCTGTAAAAAGTCGAAAGCGCAGCATAACAGCGCGGCAAAGCCGGGTAAAATCTTGTGTGGAGAATGATGACTTTTGTCGTAGAAAAAGAAACAATAACCTGCTGTTAACGTTTGGTGTCATTATTCTCTCGGCTACCAATCGCTTCAAACAGTTAGCGGATATAGACCCGGTACGGCTCAAGGCCGGCACCGAAGTGGCGCAGTACAGAGACTATTCGCCCCTCAAGGTGCACAAGTGCACTGCGGCTTGAAACCATAGGGTATACTGGGGTCAGCGATACACTTTTTGTAAAGTGACAAATTTACGCAGTTGAAGAGAGGTCACCATGGGCAGAATCGCGCCCAGGAGAAGGAAAACCACCCGTGTCTACCAGCCATTGCTGCGCACCTGGCTGAACCTGAGCCAACGCCTGAAGCCTGGCCCGGCACCGGAAACGCCAGCAACCACAGATGAGCCGGACTCACCACCGCCACAGCAGAGCGGCAAGGGGCAAAGGCTCAAAGCGTTGTTGCTGAAAATATGGCACCTGCCGGACAGCCTCCACTGGATGGAACCGCTGCCCTATTTTCACCGCCGTTGGGTGATTATTTTTGGTGCTATCCTGCTACTGTCGCTGCTTTGGCCGTATTCCGACGATAACGCGCGTCCGTTCCCGGTCACCAGCCAGGAAAACCAGATACCGTTGCAGGCTCAGTTACAAAACGATGGCCAACAAACGGCAGGCGAAAGCGATAGCTGGCAGCGATATCAAATCCAGGCTGGCCAAACTCTGGCGCAGCTGTTCCGTGACAACAATCTGCCGGTGAACGAGGTGTTTGCCATGGCGCGAGTTGAAGGCAACGATAAGCCACTCAGCAATCTGAAGGCCGGGCAAGAAGTGCGTATCGAACGCAATGCCAACGGTGTGATCACCGCGCTCTCAGTCACCACCGTGGATAACAGGGAAGCCCTGTTCCGCCGCCAGAACGATGGCAGCTACCTGCGCGTTCGCTAATCTTTAAGCTGGTCCAGCAAAAAATCACGCAGTACAACCCCCTGGTTGTGCTGTGTGTCCTTGCTGCCATACAGCAGGGTCAACGGCTCACCTCGCTTTAACAACGCCACCAGCGGCTGCCAGGCCTCATTGGCGACCAACTGTTGGCGATAGAGTGCAACAAACTCATCCCATTGGTCGGTATGCTGATGAAACCACTGGCGTAACGCCGTATCCGGTGCCACCTGCTTAAGCCAGATGACGCCCTGCAATCTCTCCTTACTCACACCGCGCGGCCATAGCCGGTCGGTCAGATAGCAGTGCTCCGGTGCCGGGCCGCTGAAATCGTAGACTCGCTGTAAGATAATTTCTGCCATTTTCGCCTCTCCTTGCCAACAGATGGCCTCAGAGTAGCGCGTTTTACCTGGCGCTGAAAAGCAAAACGCCAGCACTAGGCTGGCGTTTTAACTTGGTGTACTAAAGCCGATTAAGCTTCAGCAACCACAACTACATTCAGCTGTGCGAACACGTCGCTGTGTACCTGGAAGTGCACTTCGTGCTCACCAGTGGTACGCAGAACGCCGTTCGGCAGACGAACTTCGCTCTTGGCAACTTCAACGCCTGCCGCAGTAACTGCGTCAGCGATGTCGCGGGTGCCGATAGAGCCGAACAGTTTACCTTCGTCGCCTGATTTAGACGCGATGGTGACTGAACCCAGTTCGTTGATCTTGGTTGCGCGAGCTTCAGCAGCAGCCAGAACGTCAGCCAGTTTGGCTTCCAGTTCAGCACGGCGTGCTTCGAAGAACTCTACGTTTTTCTTGGTAGCAGGAACAGCTTTGCCCTGTGGTACCAGGAAGTTACGGGCATAACCCGCTTTAACGTTAACCTGATCACCCAGGCTGCCCAGGTTTGCTACTTTATCAAGCAGAATAACTTGCATTACCTTATCCTCTCAAAGTCGTTAATGGACAGTGGCCGATTACTGATGACGATCAGTGTACGGCAACAAAGACAGGTAGCGCGCGCGCTTGATAGCACGGGCCAGCTGGCGCTGATATTTTGCACGAGTACCGGTGATACGGCTCGGGACAATTTTACCACTTTCAGTGATGTAGTTTTTCAGCGTAGCGATGTCTTTATAGTCAATCTCTTGAACGCCTTCCGCGGTGAAACGGCAGAACTTGCGACGACGGAAATAACGTGCCATTTGGCTAGTCTCCAGAATCTATCAATTCAATCTGCTCGGCATGCAGGACCAATTTGTTCAGCCCGTTGCGCCCTTGATGGCAGCTAACGAAGCCTTGAACGGTAACCTGACTGCCGACCGTTAATCTTTGAGTTAAAGCTTGTGACTGTTGTCCGCTGACAACCACGGGCATTCGGCACCATGCTTGCCTGCTGAATCCGGCTTCCATCTGCGACGATCGGTGCTCAAGCACAAATTGGCAGTGGGGTATCCCGGAAGGACTCACTTTTCGCACCGGCGTCTTGCACACTGTGCCAGACAACACCAGACGATTAGCCGTCACGACAGCAATTACTCTTCAGAATCCCCAGCATCTGCATCATCTGCGGTTTCGTTAGCGAAGTCTTCGCGGCGATCGCCACGACGTTCGTCTTTCGCTTTAACCATCGGAGATGCTTCAGTTACCGCGTGCTTAACGCGCATAACCATGCTACGGATAACGGCGTCGTTGAAGCGGAAGTTAGTTTCCAGCTCATCGATCGCTTCCTGCGGAGCTTCAACGTTCAGCAGAACGTAGTGGGCTTTGTGCAGTTTATTGATCGGGTAAGCCAGTTGACGGCGGCCCCAGTCTTCCAGACGGTGAATCTGACCTTGCGCGTTAGTGATGGTAGCACTGTAACGCTCGATCATGCCCGGAACCTGTTCGCTTTGGTCAGGATGGACCATAAAAACGATTTCGTAATGACGCATCGAATTGCTCCTTACGGATTATTCAGCCTCCTGTCAGGGTCAACCGCGGCCCATGGAAGCAAGGAACGTGTGTATGTGTGCGGCTGAAAAATGACGCGTAATCATACCGGCGCAAGGGGGGGAACTCAAGGACTGAGTAGGATTTATTGAGGTTTATGCGTAAGGCCACGAGAAATAGCACGATTTGCTGACAGAAAAAGCGATGTATGCCGATCCATAGGTTTTAAAAATCCTTCAACAAAATCATCAGCCCACTGGAAATTATTATCATTTTTTTTGAACAAGGCCATCAAAATCTCCCCCTTTTTAATCCTGACTATCGGACTAAAGTTAAATTATCCGCCGCAGAAAGCGCAGCGATAAAGGGTTGCAGTTATTCAATATAGATAAATAACTTTTTGCTTAATGAGCAGTATATCGGCTGCGGGCCAAGTGACACGCCGCTGTAGCAAAGAGTTAAGAGAGGCACCTATGAAACGTATCACCATCGCTACCGCTATCGCTATCGCGTTGCTGCTTTCCGCCAACGCCATGGCCGCCACTGAAATCACCGCACACCAGGCCGCAGAACGCCAAAGCATTGGCTTCGTCAGCCTGACTCAGGAAGTGGTTTCGCCCGACGACGCGACGTCCCAAATCAACAAGATTGCCGATCAACGCGGCGCCAGCGCTTACCGGATTGTTGCGCTACATGAGCCAGGCAGCACCGCGTCTATCCACGTCAGCGCCGAGCTTTATCGCTAACCGAAAAATGCAGCACCAGGGAACCCTGCCGCACCAAGAGGCGGTCGATCAGTAACAGCCATGCCTTGCCCCCTCCCTCGGGGGCTTTTTACAGTGCATCCTGGAAGAAAGCTGCGGTAGCGTTCAACGCCCCAGGGGTAATACGATGGCGTACTTCCGCTTCAGTGAGGTAAGTCAACTTCCGATCCAGGCCGCGCTGGCGTAACTCACTGGCCAAGCGCTCACTCTCCACCGCGGGCACCACATCATCGGTTTCACCATGCCATAACAGCAGCGGCCGCCCGGCAAAACTCTCCCAATGCTGTTCAACCTCATAAGAGACCAAGGGCGCAAGACGCGCCTTGAGCGCGGGCTGCTCCAGCGGCTGGCCCTGCGCATCCAATGGCGGATAAAGCGTCTGCGCCAGTGAGGTAAAGTAGCCCGATCCCATCAGGCTGGCGGCCGCTTTCACCCAAGGATAACGGGTAAATGCCCCTAAAGTGGTCATGCCCCCCATCGAAGCGCCCGCCACGCCAATGCGATCCCCGGCAATTAGCCCACGCTGCTCAAAGTGCGTTTTGAGCGCGGGTAACTCATCGACGTTACTTTTGAGGATTTCCCAGAAATGCGCCAGCCGCCGTGCTTCATCACCATCAAACCGCTCACCGTGCATCGCACAATCGGGCAGCACCACCCGGAAACCGACCTTGGCCAGCGCATAGGCAAAATAGGCGTACACCTCTTTCGATGAGGTATAGCCGTGATAGAAGAAGATCGTGGGCAACGGTTGCTCATAGCACCCGGTAGGCACAGCATGGATCACCGCAACATCACCCACCCGCTCATCATGGATCTCGATCATGTATTCCCCCTGTAGCTAATCTTCTCTATGATGGCAAAAATCGGCCCGAAATCTTAGTTCAACCCATTCTACTCTATGCGAAAGAGTAATGAGGCCAGCATGAATCTTTCCCGTACGTTGATCACCCTATTGCTGTTTGGTTTGTTATCCGGCTGCAGCGTATTTAAAACCACGCCCAAACCCCCACCACCGCCTACCTCTCAGGCACAAGAGATCACCCGCGCCCAAACCACCGAGTTGGAGAAAATGGGAACGATCAGCGCGCTGGTGCATGGCAGTCCGATGAACGTGGAAGCCGAGATCCAGCGCAAAGCTAACGCCAGCGGGGCACGCTATTACATGATCATCATGAACAGCGAAACCATCGTGCCGGGCCAGTGGTATTCACAGGCGATACTTTATCGATAGCGCTGGCTCTGAGAGATAAGTAAAAACGGGTGCCTGAATAGGCACCCGTAAAAGAGATTTACGCGATTACTCTTTGATTACCGGCCCAGTGACATCACCGTTATTGGTGTATCTCCCCGTCAGATTCAGTTTCACACCTTCCAGGCCGCCGATCACCGCGCCACGCCGGTTAGTTAAATTCTGGCTGTTGATCGTGGTGACCTTCTCGGACCATAATTGACCGCTGTTGGTCAATGCCCCGTTGACTCGAATATCCAGCCCTTCTCTACCGTGGACCAAGCCGCTGTTGGTAAAGGCTGAAGCCACTTCTACGCTACTGCTACCTGTTGAAGAGATCGTGCCATTGCCGTTATCCAGGCGGTTAGCCAGCAGCGACAGAGAAGCCACACTTGAAAGGGTGCCGCGGTTATTATCCACGTTGCCGGCATACTTCATGTTCAAGTTGCCGCCGCTGGCAGCAATCAGACCCCGACTGTTGTACACCCGGTTACCGGTCATGCTCAGATCGCCCATGCTGATAATGCCCCCCTGAGTGTCCTCCGGCATATCGATATGCACGCCCATCACTCGACCAAAATTCTCACCATTACGGTTATAGAGAGTCGCCGCCTTTATTTCTGCCGTCTTCTCGGCAAAAATCAGCCCCTCGTCATTGCGCAATGTGTCGGTATGCACATGAACCTCCTGCCCCCCCAACAAGCCCGCATTGTTGTTGACCGTGCTGGCGTACAGCTCCGTGCTACCCAGCGCGCTACGGATCACGCCATAGTTGTTATTAAGGGCATTGTTGATGCGAACATCATTGCCCTTGTCCAGGGTTAACCCACCCGTGCGGTTATCCAGGCTGTTTGCTCGCAGCAACAGCTTACCCTCACCGCTAACACTGCCATCCCGGTTGTCCATGACGTTGATATTGGCGAGCTGGATATCCCCCATTGCAGAGATCTGCCCACTCTCGTTGAGCAGGTTACTGCCGTTGGTGTTTACGTTCAGCATCTTGGTCGCTTGCAGACTACCGGTTCTATTGGTCAGTAGCCCACTGTTGATATCCAACGCCCCAGCCGACTCAATCAAGCCGTTGGTGTTATTGAGCGCAGCTTTATTTGTTGTCAGCTTAAAATCCTCACCCGCACTCATTTTGCCGTTAGCGCTATTATTCAACGTACTGCTGGTAGACAGATTTACCTGATGTTGAGCCGCTATTTCGCCGCCACGGTTATCAAGCGTGCCGCCAATGGTCATCGACAGATCGGACGACGAAGAACCAAACGCAAAAATCTGCCCATTACGGTTATCCAGTGCACCGCTGATGATAGTGGAGTTACCACTGGTGGTGATCCGGCCATGGTTATTGTTCAACTGACCCGTTTTCAGGGTCATACCCAAGGTGCTGTAAATGCCGGTATCGTTATTGCGACCAGTATTGGTCAGCAACTGCCCATTGGTATCGATAGTGACCTGTGAACTGGATTGCACCATACCGTTGGTATTGTTCAATTGCCCACTATTGAGGCTCACAGAGCCGATAGCGGCTATGTTGCCGTTGGTATTGGTAATGCGGTTTTTAAGGGTATTGATAGTGATACCACCGTTCCCGCCGGTGATTTTCCCCCTGGTATTATTAATAGTGCCTGTGGTGTTCAGTGTGTTGGCGTGTGCGGCGGATAGGGTCCCTGAACGGTTATCCAGCACACCATTAACGTCCATCACCAGATCTGAGGTGGAAGCCGCGATGGTACCGGCATTACGAACACCCACTCCGCTTTCTGTACCCACCAGGGTGATCTTGCCAGCATACATCCCCCCCAATGCGGCAACGTCAATCCCGACGCCAGGTCTGCCCAACGCCGAGGCCAGCGCAGTCGCCTGGGTGTTGTCCGCATTGACGTTATTACGGCCAGTGGTCACTTTCAAATCCTTGGCCCAGACACCGGCATTAATCGCCACCGAGCGAGCAATCAAATCGGTATAATTACTGTCGCCGCTGTTCAGGCCATTGCCATTAATAACAATGCTGCCTTTTTCCGTTTTATATCCCTGTATGGCACCATCGGCAATCTGGGCAGTACCGGTGGTCAGCGTTGCTCTGCCAGCATTAATAAACCCGCAGCCGCTACAGGTAATACCGGCCGGGTTAGCAATAATTACCTGAGCCTGCTGACCTGCAACTTCCACCATGCCATTTAACACGCTGGCCCGATTAGAGTTGACCTCATTAAGGATCACCGAGGCCGCCCAACCGCTTAAATTTGCATTACCCGCAAGACTTCCCGCCAGTTGGCTATTCGCACCATCGACGCTGTTATTCAGCACCACACCGTTTTTATCAACGTTGAACTGGTTGAAGATATTATGCGAAACACCGCCTTTACCCGCTGCGTTGATATTCACCACGGTCGACCCATTCGCCCCTGCATTAACCGCGGGGCTAGACGCCTGCCCGGCATCGGCAACGATAGCCGCATTAGCCACGGAGATGCAGCCAAAAGCCAGCAGCCCGGCAAAGTAGAGTGGTGAAAGATTCATCTGCAGAGATGAATTGCTCTTTTCCTTACGTGTCGATAAATCGGTAGTGGACGAGTGTTTACTATATGTCATGCTGTTAATTCCTTTTGCACAATAGGAAAGCCTGTAGATTGCCCCGAACAAGCTGCAATAAAAACAAGACTTTCCCAAATAAATAATTAGCACAGATTGGCACTCACGAGCCGTGCTTAATCTCCATTACATTAAAAATGTAACATACAACCCGTTACCCACTCAGCCAATTAGTTAATCAGAACCCAAAAAAGGGTATATCCCACACGTTAACAAGAATCATCCTTAAAATTACACCGAAATACATCTTGGGTGCTTACACGAAATTAATATCACGCGGGATATTTCTATAATTAATCATTCGAGCTGAAATCAGGCAGGAAATTATACACCCAATGCCATCAGCCTATTATCTGATGGCATTTCCCTCTAGGCTATAAGCCCCGAGTTCCTGTTTATCCCCCCATAGCCCGCTGGAGTAGCGTATCGCACACCTCAGCAGGCAGCACTCTATCTCCACGATAATCCAGCGTTAAGTGGCACCAGGCTTCTCCAATTGGCGGGCTGGCATGCTGCAGCAGTTGGGCGGCACAGCACAGATCGAATAACTGCTGGGTTAGCAAACGCCCCATTTCTTCACGCGGTTGGCGCATACGCTGTTGCCATTGCCGCCAGGCGCGATCGAACAACCGGTTCTGCCCGCGCACCGGCAACAGTTCCTGCTGCAGCAACTCTAGCGCACCAGGCAACTTATGCAGACTGCGCATCACGTCCAGGCACATGATGTTGCCCGAGCCTTCCCAAATACTGTTTACCGGTGCTTCTCGATACAGACGCGGCAGCTCGCTGTCTTCGCAATAGCCAATCCCTCCCAGCACTTCCATGGCTTCCCCGATAAATGCCGCGCCTTGATGACAGATACTGTATTTTGCCGCCGGGGTCAGTAAGCGGCTGTAGACCACTTCGCCTTCATCCCCCCGGCTTTCCCACGCTCGCGCCAAACGGAGCAGCAAAGCGGTATGCCCTTCAAGCCGTAACGCCATACGGGCCAACACCTGCCGCATCAACGGCTGTTCAATAAGGCATTTACCAAACGCCTGCCGTTGCAGAGCATGGTACAGCGCCACCGAAAGGCCGCGGCGCATCAGCCCATGGCTACCCAAAGCGCAATCGAAACGGGTCATCCCCCCCATCTTGAGGATTTGCCTGACGCCATCCCCTTCATCGCCCAATAACCAGGCCGTTGCGTCCTGAAACTCGGCTTCGCTACTGGCATTGGAACGGTTGCCCAGCTTGTCTTTAAGCCTCTCCAGGCGGATGGCATTGCGAGTGCCGTCAGGAAGGAGCCGGGGTAGGAAGAAACAGGAAAGCCCTCCCTCCGCCTGTGCCAATATCAGATGGGCATCGCTTTGCGGCACCGAAAAGAACCATTTATGGCCCACCAGGCGATAGGCCTCCCCATTGCCGCGACTGGCGAGCGGCACAGCGGTGGTGGTATTACTCAGCACGTCAGAGCCGCCCTGCTTTTCCGTCATCCCCATGCCGATCAACAGCCCGCGCTTTTGTGCTCCGGGCAGCAGATGAGGATCATAACGATCGGAAAGTAACGGGGATAGCCAGGATTGATACTCCTTTGGCAGGGAACGCTGTAGCAGTGGGATAGCGCCAAAGGTCATGGTGATTGGGCAGAGCGTGCCAGCCTCCACCTGAGCGTGCAACACAAAGCGGGCGGCACGGGCCACCAAGGAGCCAATACGGGCATCTTCCTGCCACGGCAGGTTGTGCACCCGGTTAGCGACCAGCCCCTGCATCAGGATGTGCCAGGCTGGATGAAAGCGCACGTCGTCCAGGCGTTGCCCGGTGGCGTCATAGCGCAGCAACTCCGGTGGGTTGGTATTGGCCAGCCGCCCCAACTCCAGTGACTCCTGTGTGCCTAGCTGTTGCCCAAGCGAGGCTAAAACATCGCTATCCCAACCCGCCAACTCGCGCTGCAACGCTTCACGCAACGGCGTATCGGACAGGAAAAGGTTGCTGTTCCCCAAGGGCTTGGGTTGGTTAAAGACGGTATGCGTAGTCCAGACCATGAGATTGCTCCCTGATTAACGCTTCAGGGGTAATTATGGTCATTAGCTGGATTTCTGCAGCTGGCGGGATCACAAGATAGGAGATTAGAGGTAGGGGTGACAGATTTCACCCCTATTAAATCATCAGCTGCGCTGACGCACCGCTTCAAACAGACAGACGCCGGTCGCTACCGAGACGTTCAGCGAGGAAACCGTACCGGCCATCGGAATGCTGATCAGTTCGTCGCAATGTTCACGGGTCAAACGACGCATACCTTCGCCTTCCGCGCCCATCACCAGCGCCATCGGGCCGGTCATTTTGCTTTGATACAGCGTGTGGTCGGCTTCACCCGCCGTGCCCACGATCCAGATGTTCATCTCTTGCAGCAAACGCAGGGTACGAGCCAAGTTGGTGACGGTGATCAATGGGACATTCTCGGCCGCACCGCAGGCCACTTTCTTCGCCGTCGCATTCAGTTGGGCAGAGCGATCGCGTGGGACGATCACCGCATGGACACCGGCAGCGTCGGCACTACGCAGGCAAGCCCCCAGGTTATGGGGATCGGTAACGCCGTCCAGCACCAGCAGGAATGGCGTTTCAACGCTTTCCAGCAGCCCAGGCAGATCGTTCTCCTGATATTTCCGCCCTTCACGAACCCGCGCAATAATGCCCTGATGGACGGCCCCTTCGACCTTCTCATCCAGCCATTGGCGGTTAGCCACCTGGATCACAATACCGGTCGCTTCCAGCTCGGCAATCAAAGGCTGTAAGCGGCGATCGTCACGCCCCTTGAGAATAAACACTTCCAGGAAACGTTGTGGATCGTTGTCTAGCAGGGCTTTGACAGCGTGAATACCGTAGATAATTTCGCTCATGATGCTCTTTTAACTGTGCGGCCGGGATGACCCGGCCGGGGATAATAACGTGCGGCAGGTTAACCCTGCTCGGCACCTTTCTTCTTGCTGGCACGCTTGGCTTTGGTCGCGGCCGCTATCTTTTTGGTTTTGTCAGACGCTTTTTTGGCTTTCGCCTTCGGATCGGTTTTCGCTTTCGCCTTCGGGTCTGGCTTCACCTTGTCTGCGGGTTTGGCCTTGGCCCCGTCTTTTTTACGGAAGGCGCTGTCTGGCTCAAAGTTGGCAGGCGTCTTGCCGCCACGGCGTTTACGTTGAGCCTGACTACGGCCCGCTCCGGCACCGTCGCGCAGCGTACGCTGGCCGCCATTCTTGGCACGTTCGCGCTCGGTTTTGCCTTCACCACGCGGTTTACGAGTGCTGGAAACCAGGGCGAAGTCGATCTTGCGTTCGTCCATATGTACGGCCTCAACGCGGATCTCCACCGTATCTCCCAGGCGATAGACCATGCCGGAAGATTCGCCGATCAGACGCTGGCCGATATTATCGTAGCGATAGTAATCGTTATCCAGCGTGGACACGTGTACCAGACCATCGATAAACAGATCGCTCAGGCGGACGAAGAAACCAAAGCCGGTGACGCTGGCAATAACGCCGCTAAACACTTCACCGACGTGATCTTGCATAAAGTCGCACTTCAGCCAGTCCGCCACATTACGCGTAGCTTCATCGGCACGGCGCTCGGTCATCGAGCAGTGCATACCCAGTTGCAGCATCTCTTCCAGATCGCTGTGCCAGCCTCCGGTTGGCGTCCAGCGCTCTTTCTGCTCACCTTGCTCCTTCGCCAACACATACTTGATGGCGCGGTGCAGTGACAGGTCCGGGTAACGACGGATAGGCGAAGTAAAGTGGCCATAAGAAGCCAACGCCAGGCCGAAGTGGCCACGGTTTTCCGGATCGTAGATCGCCTGTTTCATCGAACGCAGCAGCATGGTTTGCAGCATTTCACGATCCGGACGTTCCGATACTTCGTCCATCAAAGTGGCGTAATCTTTCGGCTGCGGCTTCAGGCCTCCGCCCAGGGTCAGGCCCAGTTCGCTCAACACGCTGCGCAATGCAGAAATGTGATCGTCGCTTGGGCGATCGTGCACGCGGAACAGCGCAGGTTCGTTATGCTTTTCAACAAAGCGTGCCGCCGCAACGTTCGCCATGATCATGCACTCTTCGATCAGTTTGTGCGCGTCATTACGTACCGTTGGCTCTACGCGCTCAATACGGCGTTCGGCGTTGAAGATAAACTTGGCTTCTTCGGTTTCGAAGGCGATACCACCGCGTTCGGCTCGAGCCTGATCCAACACTTTATACAGCGCATGCAGCTCCTGCAGGTGTTTGACCAACGGATGATACTGCTCGCGCAGCTCCTGATCGCCCTGCAAGATATGCCAGACCTTGGTGTAGGTTAAGCGCGCATGGGAGCTCATTACCGCTTCGTAGAATTTAAACGAAGACAGACGGCCCGATGCGGAGATGGTCATCTCACTCACCATACACAGGCGGTCGACCTGCGGGTTGAGCGAGCACAGGCCGTTGGAAAGCACTTCCGGCAGCATTGGCACCACTTCCGACGGGAAGTAGACTGAGGTGCCACGGCTACGGGCTTCGTCATCCAACGCCGTGCGCGGGCGCACATAGTAGCTGACGTCGGCAATCGCGACCCACAGGCGCCAGCCGCCACCGCGTTTCTTCTCGCAGTACACGGCATCATCGAAATCGCGAGCGTCTTCGCCATCAATGGTGACCAGCGGCAGGTGACGCAGATCCACACGCCCTTTCTTAGCGGCTTCCGGCACCTGCTCACTGAGGTCGGCAACCTGCTTCTCCACCTGAGGTGGCCAGGTATGCGGGATCTCATGGGTACGCAATGCGATATCCACCGCCATGCTGGTGCCCATTTTATCGCCCAGGATCTCGACGATCTTGCCCACGGCTTTAGTGCGGCGCGTTGGGCGCTGGGTCAGCTCGACCACCACCATAAAGCCCATCCGCGCCCCGCTGACCGAGTCGGCAGGGATCAGAATATCGAAGCTCAGGCGGCCGTCATCCGGCACCACGAAGCCGGTACCGGCATCGGTGAAGTAGCGGCCAACAATCTGGCTGGTTTTGGGCACCAGGACGCGCACGATACGCGCTTCGCGGCGGCCTTTGCGATCTTCGCCCAGCGGTTGAGCCAACACCACATCGCCGTGGATGGCCATTTTCATTTGCTCGGCGGAGAGATAAAGGTCGTCTTTACGCCCTTCAACCCGCAGGAAGCCGAAGCCATCGCGGTGGCCGATCACCGTGCCACGCAGCAGGTCCAGACGCTCCGGCAGGGCATAGCACTGGCGGCGGGTAAAGACCAACTGGCCATCACGCTCCATCGCACGCAGGCGACGGCGCAAGGCTTCCAGCGCTTCTTCGCCGGATAAGTTCAGTTCATTGCCCAATTCTTCGCGGCTGGCCGGCGTTTCACGTTTCGCCAAATGGGCCAGGATAAATTCGCGGCTAGGAATTGGGGATTCATATTTTTCTGCTTCTCGTTCCAGGAATGGATCTTGTGACATTGAGGTTCCTCCGTTGTCATCAGCAGGGTGTCGCTGAGCCTTGTCTTCTCAGTAACGCTTTATTCGACAAGCAAAAGCTTGTAGAGCGGTGAATTGTCTTCGACCATGTCGGCCAATGTGTGACTATCCAGCTCCTCAAGGAAATTCTTTACCGCCTGCTGGAGCACTTGCTTCAAACGGCAGGCTGGAGTGATATGACAAAAATCGCTGCTGCAGTTAACCAACGAAAGCGGCTCCAGCGCCCGCACCACGTCGCCAATACGGATGCTCTCAGCCGGTTTACCCAAGCGTATACCGCCGTTTTTACCCCGTACGGCGGTCACAAAGCCTTCACGGCTCAGCTGATTGATAATTTTTACCATATGGTTACGGGAAACCCCGTACACCTCCGTAACCTCAGAGATGCTGGTCATTTTGTCCGCAGGCAATGATGCCATATAGATCAATGCCCGTAGGCCATAGTCAGTAAAACTTGTTAACTGCACGTTTACCTCTGGGTATCTGCCGATTTTCGGCGATTTTCTTTACTATCTTATTGGATGATAAACCAGCCGGAGAGTTCGCAGCTAATTATTTAGCGCATAGGTAACTCTCAACCGGAGCAACGAAGGGATTTTGTGAGGTTAAAACGCCATCGGGGAGGATACATGAGGCAAACAAACCGGGACTTGGCCCGGTTTGTTTGGTGACAGTAGGTAAACAGATTATGCGTCGAACGGATCGCGCAGGATCATGGTTTCGCTACGGTCTGGGCCAGTAGAGATAATGTCTACCGGTACATCAGTCAGCTCTTCGATGCGTTTGATGTAGTTCAGCGCTGCCTGTGGCAGTTTGCTGTAATCTTTCACACCAAACGTCGTTTCGCTCCAGCCCGGCATGGTTTCGTAGATTGGCTCGATACCTTCCCAACCTTCTGCAGCCAGTGGCGTGGTGGTCATTTCGCGGCCGTCCGGCATGCGATAGCCCACACAGATCTTCACTTCTTTCAGGCCGTCCAGCACGTCCAGCTTGGTCAGGCAGAAGCCAGACAGGGAGTTGATCTGCACGGCACGGCGAACGGCAACCGCATCCAGCCAGCCGGTACGACGGCGACGGCCAGTGGTAGCACCAAACTCATTACCCTGTTTGCACAGGTATTCGCCGGTTTCGTCGAACAGTTCGGTTGGGAACGGGCCTGCACCTACACGGGTAGAATAGGCTTTCACGATGCCCAGCACGTAGTCCACGTAACGCGGGCCAATGCCAGAACCGGTTGCTACGCCACCCGCGGTGGTGTTGGAAGAAGTCACGTACGGATAGGTACCGTGATCGATATCCAGCAGCGTACCCTGCGCACCTTCGAACATGATCAGGTCGCCACGCTTGCGCGCACCGTCCAGCAGTTCGGAGACGTCTACTACCATCCCGATCAGGATATCGGCAATCGACAGCACATAGTCAAGGGTGGTCTGGTAATCAACGGCTTCTACTTTGTAGTAGTTAACCAGTTGGAAGTTGTGGTAATCGATGATGTCTTTCAGCTTGGTAGCGAAGGTGGCTTTATCGAACAGGTCGCCAACGCGCAGACCGCGACGAGCAACTTTGTCTTCGTAAGCCGGGCCGATACCACGGCCAGTGGTGCCGATGGCTTTGGCGCCACGCGCTTTCTCACGCGCATTATCCAGGGCGACGTGATAAGGCAGGATCAGCGGGCAGGCTTCAGACAGTAACAGACGTTCGCGTACCGGGATGCCGCGCGCTTCGAGTTCACCCATTTCCTTCATCAATGCGTCTGGCGCCAGAACCACACCGTTGCCGATGACGCTGGTCACGTTTTCACGCAGGATACCTGAAGGAATTAAATGAAGAACGGTTTTTTCACCGTTGATAACCAGAGTGTGGCCAGCGTTATGGCCACCTTGGTAGCGCACAACATATTGAGCCCGTTCAGTCAGTAGGTCTACGACCTTACCCTTACCTTCGTCACCCCATTGGGTGCCCAGTACGACGACGTTCTTACCCATTTTAAAATCACCAGGTTGCTTAAAAATGGATTCTACCACCCTAATTCTTCAGTTTCAGCACTTTTAGCATACGATTGCGTACTTTTTCGGCTAAACTTTAAACCCCCGTGTGTGCACGCAACATGTAGTAGATCACACAGCCTGCAACCACTAATCCCCCACCAAAACGCCGCAGCGTGGCATCGGGTAGTTGCGACATTGTCTGAACCATTTTACGCCAAGCCTGTGGGAACAACATCGGCCCCAGCCCTTCCAGCACCAAAACCAACCCAAGCGCCAGCCAGATTGTCGAATTCATCCTTCCCCCAAAAAAAGAAAGGCCCGCGTTTAAACGGGCCTTGGTTCTACCCCTGTTGTTTCAAACCATGGCCTGAAAGCTATCGGGGATCGCCATCATGCTGACGTTATCTGTTGCGCGTAGCAACCGGCGACTTCATGTAGCGGAAGAAATCGCTGTCCGGGCTCAGCACCAACACGTCCTGGTTGCCAGGGCCGAAGCTGGTTTCATAAGCACGCAGGCTACGGATGAAAGCGTAGAAATCCGGATCCTGGCTGAAGGCATCGGCAAACAGCTTGGCCGCTTCCGCATCGCCCGCACCGCGAGTGATACGTGCCTGACGCTCGGCTTCCGCGATGGTACGAGTCACTTCGTAGTCGGCGGTCGCTTTGAGCTTCTCAGCCTCTTCTTTACCTTGTGAACGGTGACGACGGGCTACCGCCTCACGCTCTGCACGCATACGCTGGAAGATCGCATCGGACACTTCCGCAGGCAGGTTGATCTGCTTGATACGCACGTCCACCACTTCAATACCCAGTGCCGCCATGCTGTTCGGGTTAACCGCTGGCTGTTTGCCATTGGTTTCACGCTCAACACGGGCTGCGGCAGATGCGATAGCGTCATCGGCTTCGCTGGCGGCGGCTTCTTCGCCGTCACCCACGGTACCGGTGTTCAGCGCCTCACGCACGTCTGCCATCAGACGGCCACGGGAGTCGGTCACGATGTCACGCACGTCCAAACGGCCAATCTCGGAACGCAGACGGTCGTTGAACTTGCGTTTCAGCAGCAGTTCCGCCTGAGAAACATCACCACCACCGGTCGCCAGGTAGTAGCGGCTGAAATCACTAATACGCCATTTCAGGTAGGAATCGACGATCAGGTCTTTCTTCTCGCTGGTCACGAAGCGATCGGCCTGGTTGTCCATGGTCTGGATACGGGCATCCAGCATTTTCACGGTTTCAATAAACGGGATCTTGAAGTGCAGACCCGGTGCATAAACCAGCGGTTTGTTTTCGCTGTCGCGCAGTACTTTACTGAAACGCAGCACGATGCCGCGCTCGCCTTCCTGAACCACAAACATTGAGGCGTAAAGGGCTACCAACACCACCGCGAGGATAACTATGAAAGACTTACGCATTGATTATTCTCTCCCTAGGCGTGTGTTGTCGCTACGCTGCGCATTAGCCCGGCGTTGGTCCATGATGGAACCACTGCTAGAACTGTTGGTGCTCGCCTCCGATGAAGGAGTCGAGGCCGGCGCAGGGGCGAGAAGGTTCTGTCCGACATCTTTGCTACCTTCGGTAACCGGCTTACCGGCACCGCGCAGCATTTGATCCAGTGGCAGCACCATCAGACTGTTATTGCCTTTGTTGTCTGCCACCAACACCTTACGGGTGTGGCTCAACACTTTTTCCATGGTTTCGAGGTACAGACGCTCACGGGTAATTTCCGGTGCGGCTTTGTACTCCGGCAACAGCTTGGCGAAACGAGCAACCTCACCCTGGGCTTCCAGAACGGTCTGGGCCTGGTAGGCGCGCGCATTTTCCAGCAGGCGCTGTGCAGCACCGTTGGCACGCGGCTGAACTTCGTTGGCGTAAGCTTCTGCTTCACGAATGGATTGCTGCTCGTTCTCACGTGCGGCGATCGCATCATCAAACGCGGCTTTCACCTCTTCCGGCGGACGTGCAGCCTGGAAGTTGACGTCCAGCAGAGTGATCCCCATTTTGTACGGGCGGATGGTTTCTTCCAGTACACGCTGAGTGTCGCTACGGACGATGGTACGGCCTTCGGTCAGGATCTTGTCCATGGTGTATTTACCGATAACACCACGCAATGCGCTGTCTGTCGCCTGTCTCAGGCTGTCGTTGGCATCGGTTACGCTGAACAGATAGGCTGCCGGATCGGAAACGCGGTACTGCACGTTCATCTCGACACGAACCACGTTCTCATCAGAGGTCAGCATCACACCGGACGCGGACAGGTCACGGACTGACTCCACGTTAACCGGGCGAACCTGATCGATAAACGTCGGTTTCCAGTTCAGGCCTGGCTGCACCAGATGGCTGAATTTACCAAAGCGAGTGACCACACCACGTTCGGCTTCTTTGATGGTATAGAAACCGCTGGCGGCCCAGATCACCACCACTGCAACCGCAGCGATGCCGACAATCTTGCCACTGAAGCCCGGCCCGATTGAACCCGTTCCACCGCTGTTGTTGCCGTTGGAGCCTTTGCCACCGCCGGTCAGGCTGCTCAATTTCTTGCTCAGCTTGCGGAAGATATCGTCTAAATCCGGTGGCCCTTGATCGCGACCGCCTTTATTGTTACCGCCAGAGTTGCCGCCATTATTATTGCTGCTCCCCCACGGGTCGCGGTCCTGTCCGTTATTACCGGGCTGATTCCACGCCATGTTTTAGCTCCATTATTCTGTGATTGGGTACTTCAGGCTAATGCTTAGCCCACTCTTCTATTGAGCGGGCACACAAATGTAACAGGATATGATCATACGATAAAGTTAATCAGTTCCTGTTCCTGCTTGCAGAGGCGACGCCACTCCACGATCGGCATACGCACCACCACGCCGATACTGCCGTCCTCTTCATTCCACTCTTTTTCGATCGCCTGAAGCTGGTAGAAACGGCTACGAAGACGGCCTGCCTGTGGCGGTAAGCGCAGCTCATAATGCGCGATTTCCCCCGATAAGCGCTCCGTCAACGCCTGAAATAGCAACGGGATACCTTCACCGCTGGCGGCGGACAGCCACACTCGGATCGGTAAATTTTCCTCGTTGCGATCGATACGCGGGACAAAATCATCCAGCATATCTATTTTGTTCATCACTAACAGTGTAGGGATTTCATCCGACTCAATCTCTGCCAACACGGAGTTCACCGCTTCGATGTTTTCATCCACCCGGGTATCCGCGGCGTCGATCACATGTAACAACAGAGAGGCCTGGCGCGTCTCTTGCAGTGTCGCTTTGAACGCGGCAACAAGATCGTGCGGCAAGTGCCGGATAAAGCCTACGGTATCCGCCAACACGGTATCGCCTACGTCCGCCACGTCAATACGCCGCAGGGTAGGATCCAGGGTGGCAAATAGTTGGTCCGCCACATACACTCCGGCAGACGTAATTCGGTTAAACAGGGTTGATTTGCCGGCGTTGGTGTAACCCACCAGCGATACGGTTGGCACATCGGCACGGGTACGCGCTCGTCGCCCTTGATCGCGCTGCTTCTCTACGCGCTCAAGGCGCTTAAGGATCAGGCTGATGCGATCGCGTAGCAGACGACGGTCAGTCTCTAACTGAGTCTCCCCCGGCCCGCGCAGGCCAATCCCCCCTTTCTGACGTTCAAGGTGAGTCCAACCACGAACCAGACGAGTGGCAATATGACGCAATTGCGCCAACTCTACCTGCAGCTTACCTTCATGGGTACGGGCACGCTGGGCAAAGATGTCGAGAATCAACCCGGTGCGATCGATCACCCGGCATTCACACAGGCGTTCGAGATTTCTCTCCTGCGCTGCGGAAAGGGCGTGATCAAACAGGACAACAGACGCGCCACTGGCTTTCACCGCATCTGCAATTTCTTCGGCCTTTCCTTCACCGACAAAGTATTTTGGGTGAGGTGCTTTGCGGCTACCAGTAACCACTTGCAAAGCCTCGACGCCCGCAGAGGACACCAGCGATTCGAACTCACTGAGATCTTCTGTATCTTTGTCTTGCGAGAAATAGATATGAACCAGGACGGCCTGCTCACCGGCTTCATAACGGTCAAACAAGCGTGCAACCTCTCAAACGGAACAAAACCGCGAGTTTGGGGGACATAAACAGCACTGCGCTGCTTATGCTCCCCGTCATGGTTGACTCGCAACGCGCTTTATTCAGCGTCATCGCTTTCCTGCTGCGGCTGTTGCGGCGCAGACGGGTTGTTACCATGGTGATAATTGCTGGTGCCGCCGCTGCTCGGGGTGTTGCTGTGGTGCGATACCGGGCGCGATGGAACAACGGTAGAGATAGCGTGCTTATAAACCATCTGGCTCACCGTGTTCTTCAACAGGATGACAAACTGGTCAAAAGACTCAATCTGGCCTTGCAGCTTAATACCATTCACCAAATAAATAGAAACCGGAACACGTTCACGACGCAATGCGTTCAGGAACGGATCTTGCAAAGATTGCCCCTTAGCCATTCTATCTTTTCCTTATTTGTTTGTTGTTTTTAACCAAGAACCTGTCGGCTCAAAATAAACGACCTAAAAAATTTGCGCGCTGAATACTCATCAATTGTACACAATCACTCAACCTATGCACTAACAACCTGTGTTACCGAGTCTAAAGCCTCTCCCGGCTTTTCACTGTCCAACCACCGAACCGACTCCCAACCCCGTAACCAGGTCATCTGGCGTTTGGCCAACTGACGTGTTGCGCAAATACCTCGAAAAACCATCTCATCGTAACTAATCTCGCCAGAAAAATATGACCACATCTGGCGATAACCGACACAGCGAATGGAAGGCAAATCCGTATGCAAATCACCCCGTGCAAAAAGTGCACGCGCTTCCGCCTCAAAACCCGCCGCCAACATCTGATTGAACCGCAGCTCGATACGTTGATGCAACAACTCCCGGCTGACTGGCGCTATCGCAAATTGGTGAACATGATACGGCAACGATTCACCCGAAATTTTAGTCAGTTCAGTTAAAGTTTTACCCGAAATCAAAAAAACTTCCAGTGCTCTGGAGAGTCTCTGTGGATCATTCGGATGAATACGTAACGCGGAAACCGGGTCTATCGCCTGCAATTGGCGGTGTAAAGCCTCCCAACCAAGCTCTGCCGCCTGCTGCTCAATCTGCTCGCGCACGGCGGGATCGGCAGAGGGTAACGGCGATAAACCTTCCAGTAACGCCTTAAAGTAAAGCATTGTGCCCCCCACCAACAGCGGAATACGCCCGGCGGCAGTAATATCGGCCATTTCCCGCAACGCATCGGCACGAAAATCGGCCGCCGAATACGCTTGCGCAGGATCGCGGATATCAATCAAACGGTGTGGTGCCTGGGCAAGCTCTTCCGCCGAGGGTTTGGCGGTGCCGATATCCATACCGCGATAAATCAGGGCGGAATCGACACTGATCAGTTCGACGGGCAAGCGCTCACGCAGCGCCATCGCCAAGGCGGTTTTGCCTGAGGCCGTTGGCCCCATGATAAAAATGGCTGGGGGACGGGGGGTCATTTCAATTTCAGTCATGCTTAAGTGCTGCCAATGCAGCCTGCAAATCAACGGGTTGTAAAAGAGCGGCAGGAGGGGATTTGACCAGTTGCGGGCAAAGTCGTTCAACTTCTGTCAACAATTGTATCGCTTGCGAGCTGTTCCATACTTCGTGTTCGCTGCCTAATTGGCTGGCGATCCAGATGGATAGCACCGTCGGCGACATCTCCTGATGTTCGGCCAGATAGCCTAACAGCTCGGGTATCAACTTTTGTAAATTTTGTTGGCGTAATGGTAAAGGTACTGCGCGCAAAGTCACACGCCCGTGATCGGATTGCAGCTCCAACCCCATTTTGGCCAGCAGCGCCTGGTGTTGCACGCAGGCGGCCGCTTCATTTTTATTCAACGTCAGCTTAATCGGGATCAACAGCGGCTGTGGCCGTAATCCCTCTTCCGGCGGGCAAAGCTGCGCCTGACGCAGCCAACGTTCGGCCATGGTCAGATTCAGTAACGCCAACTGCTGACGCTGTTCAACCAGCGCATAGCTCGGCGGGCAGATCATCAGGACACGGCCAAAACTGTGCTGACTACCGGCGAGCGGAGTTTCCTGCACGGAGTTAACCGGCGGGAACAGCGGCTGTTTTACCGTATCTGCTGGCGGCGTAGCTTGCAACAGCTTGCCATACAGCTCGCCTTCACGCTTTTGGTAACCCGCACCGGCCTGATAGGCTGGCTGCGGGGCACGTTCACGGGCAGCGGAGGGTTCAGCAGGCTGACGTTCACGCTGTGGCGCAGGCTGGGAGAAGTGGTTGCCACCGGCAGCAACGCGGTTCTCCGGCTGCCAGACGGGAGCCTCTTGCGCGGCGGACTCTTCAGCCATTGGCAGCGCGACATTACCCGCCTGCTGCAGCACCGTGGTAACCGCCTGGTAGATAAAATCATGTACCAGCCGAGCCTGATGAAAACGCACCTCATGCTTGGCCGGATGGACGTTGACATCTACCTGATGCGGATCCACTTCCAGATACAGCACATAGGCAGGCAGTTGATCGTCTTTCAACTGATCCTGATACGCCTGACGAATGGCATGATTAATTAGCCGATCGCGCATCATCCGGCTGTTGACGTAGCAATACTGCATTTCGCCAAGCTGACGCGCCCCTTGCGGATCGGCCACCCAGCCGCGGATGCTGAGATCGCCATGCTGCCAGGAAATCGCCAACGCATGCTGCAAGAAGGCCGGACCACAAATGCTGGCCAGACGCCGCTCATGCTGGCTTTCTTCTTTTGCCGCGCGATACTGACGCATCAGCTTGCCGTTATGGCTGAGGTTGATCGCCACATCGAAACGCGCCAGCGCTATGCGCCGCACCACTTCGTCGATATGGCCAAATTCGGTTTTTTCGGTGCGCATGAACTTGCGCCGTGCGGGGGTGTTGTAAAACAGATCGAGCACTTCGAGCGTGCTGCCCACCGGATGAGCTGCCGGTTTGACGGTGACCGCCTGATCGCGCCCTTCCGCGTAGGCTTGCCAGGCTTCGCTCTGTTCCGCCGTGCGTGAGGTCAACATCAGACGGGACACCGAACTGATACTGGCCAACGCTTCGCCGCGAAAGCCCAGGCTGACTATGGCCTCCAGATCGTCAAGCGTACTGATTTTACTGGTAGCATGACGTGCCAGGGCCAAGGCCAGATCGGCTTTGGCAATGCCGCAGCCGTTATCACGGATGCGGATCAGTTTGGCCCCGCCGCGTTCGATATCAATATCAATCCGCGTTGCCCCGGCATCCAGACTATTTTCTACCAGTTCCTTCACTACCGACGCAGGCCGTTCGACCACTTCTCCGGCGGCAATCTGGTTGGCTAGCTGTGGCGGTAACACCTGGATAGGCATGGGGCTCCCTCTGTTGTTGGCATCAAGCCTACGGAATGATCAGCGTCCGATCCAGCGGCGCAACATCCGACTTTAATTTGTTAACCCGTTTAAGATCGCTGACGCTGACGCCATATCGCGCGGCGATGGATGACAGCGTATCACCGCGAGTCACCTTATGTTTGCTCGGTTTAGCGCTTTTTGCCTTGGCCTGAACCGGTGCTGCTGCCGTTTTTCCGGCAGGGACCTTCAGGCGTTGGCCGACCCAGACGCCATCTTTTTTCAGCTTGTTCAGCTCACGTAGCGCCGCCATGCTGGTGCCATAGCTATCGGCAATGCCGGAAAGCGTTTCCGCCCGCTTCACCACATGGATCTGCGTTTTTCCTACGCTGGCGCGACTTCTGGCCGGGCTGGTCACCGGCTCAGGCTGTCTGAGATCGTCTGTTGTGGAGTTAACCGCCGCTGCGACGTCCAGCGGGCGGTTTTCCACCTTTGGGTCGGCTTGTAGCGGATGCGCCAGGAAATAACCGCGCAGGCCGTTGTGGATCGCCCGTGCAATTTTATCCTGATATGCGCTACTGCCCAGCAGTCGCTCCTCCGTGCTATTACTGATAAACCCGGTTTCCACCAGTAAAGATGGAATATCCGGTGAACGCAGCACTCCCAGGCTGGCGTGTTCCGGACGGCGTTTGTGTAATGAACCTACGACCTGTAACTGCTGTAATACCTTGACGGCTACGTCATAACCGACGCGCTGCGAATGACCGAACTGCAGATCCAACACCGCCTGGCTCAGATAAGGGTCGGCTTGGCTGTTGGCCAACAGATCGCCCGCACCACCCAGCAGTTCGGACTGTTTCTCGTGCTGTTCCAACCAACCGGCCATCTCGCTGTTAGCCCGGCGATTGGACAATACCCAAACCGAAGCCCCTTTGGCGCTACGATTCGGCGCAGCATCCGCGTGGATGGACACCAACACGTTGGCCCCCTGCTTGCGCGCCACGTCAGAACGGCCCATCACCGAAATAAAGTAATCCCCGTTACGCGTCATCACCGCTTTGAACATCGGATCGGCATCCAACAACGCACGCAGACGATGCGCGATGGCAATGGTGACGTTTTTCTCTTTCAGGCCGTTTGGCCCGATAGCGCCAGGATCTTGTCCACCATGGCCTGCATCGATCGCCACCACTACCCGATCGCCAGAACCGGCGGACACCCGGCTGCTACGTGGGGTAATGCTGGTTGCCGTACCTGATACCGCAGCCGACTTCGGAGTAAATGGATTGGCGTTACTTGACGTAACCGGCGCTTTACGCACTGGCTCAGTCACCACCGGCACAGGCACCGGTGCCTTACGAACGGTGTTGGTCGTCGTCTTGGCTTCTGAGGTGATGGTGAAGACGACAATGTAACTGTTACCCTCTTGACGCGTCGACACACGGGTTTTGGCACGTTGGGTTAAATCAAACACCAAGCGTACGGTTTGCGCATTTTTCGGCTGACTGGAACGAATTCTTTTTACCAGGTTTTGGCCGCTGAAGTTCAACGGCAGGCCGCCCACCTTGCCAGTTTGGGTAACGTCCAGCACCACCCGATCCGGGCCATGTAACGTGGCGAAGGTATACTCCGGAGGGCCGGTAAAGCTCACCGATACAGTGGCTTCACGCTGAGCATTGGTCACTTTGACGTCGGAGAGGGACGATGCCGCCCAGGCACCAAACGGCCCCAGCAACGCAAGCAAGGCAATCACAGCAAATCTTCTTAACCCATACATCATTGCTGCGTCATCCTTGTTGCTCCTGGATACTTTCTAATAATTGTTCGCCATAGGCTGAAACTGCCTGGAGCTTCGCCTGACGCCCTTCGTCATGGTAACTGAGATGCAGTTCCAGATCGGGATCGGGCAGCACGCCGGTACCCTGCTGCGGCCACTCGACCAGGCAAATCGAGTCCTGGGCAAAATAGTCGCGGATACCCATAAATTCGAGTTCTTCCGGGTCGGCCAATCGATAAAGATCAAAGTGATAGACCGCCAGCGGCTGCAGCGCATAAGGTTCCACCAGCGTATAGGTTGGGCTTTTCACATTGCCCTGATGGCCTAACGCCTGCAAAAAGCCGCGGCTGAAGGTGGTTTTACCGGCACCCAAATCGCCATAAAGATAAATCACGCTGGCACGATCGCACGCCTGGGCCAAGACGGCCCCCAGTGCGACTGTGGCTGCCTCATCCGGCAGCGGTAAAACGAGTTCTTTCATTCGATAATGTCTATTTTGCCAACTCAGGGTTAACGTAATGAGGGATCACCGGCAGCAGATCGGTGGCCAGTAATCCCCTTGTTCCTTGTTTTGCAGCAATATGATCCGCCGCTGCGCCGTGCACTACGCAGCCCGCGCAGGCAGCATCATACAGCGGCAGCTTTTGCGCCAGCAAACCGCCAATGATACCCGACAGCACATCTCCCATGCCACCGGATGCCATGCCAGCATTGCCAACGTCGGCGATCGCCATCTGTCCATGCTCATCGGCGATCAAGGTGCCTGCGCCTTTCAGCACCACAACGCCGCCGTATTTCGCGACCAACCTGCGGGTTGCAAGTAAGCGATCACTCTCAATATCAGCGGTGCGGCAGCTCAATAATCGCGCGGCTTCACCAGGATGCGGGGTAATAATGCGATTCTGACGCTTCTCGGGGTGTAATGCCAGTAAGTTAAGCGCATCCGCGTCCCATAATGTTGGTTTATCACTGGCTTGCAGCTGTTGCAACGCATTGCGGCCCCAATCGCCCTGGCCAAGCCCCGGGCCAATCACGACCACATCGGCCCAGTCCAGCGCCGGTTGCAGGATATCATCACTCAGACGCTGCACCATCAACTCAGGCCGGGCGGTCAGCAGCGGCCCAATGTTTTCACTGTGAGTAAGCACTCGCACTAGTCCAGCCCCAGCACGCAGTGCGGCTTCCGCAGCCATGCGGATTGCCCCGCCAAAGCCGTGATCGCCCCCCACCAGCAGTAAACGACCCTGCTCCCCTTTATGAGAACAAGGGCGGCGAGGCTTCAGCCACCTGGCCAAATCGCCAGCCGTAATACGCTCGATCTGAGGAGACTGTGTTGCCAGCCAATCCACCAATCCTAGCGTACTGTAATGAAGTTGCCCCACCCAATCACGAGCCTGCCCGGTCAGCAAGCCTGGTTTGAGTGCAATAAAAGTCAGCGTATGGGCCGCACGGATCGAGGCTCCCGGCACGGCTCCGCTTTCAGCCAGCAGGCCAGAAGGAATATCCAAAGCAACCACTGGCGCATCGGCTCGGTTGACTGCTTCGATCAGGGCATCATAGGGCGCTCTGGGGGCTGCCCCCAACCCGGTACCTAACAATCCATCAATGATGAGATCGACATCCTCTGGCCAACGGCTGGTCGCTGGCAGGGCTTCTCCGCCACTTGCCAACCAGGCTTGCCGGGCGTTGGCAGCCTCTGGGGGCAATGGACGAACGCCTTCGCAGGCGATGAGCGTCACCTTGATACCCGCCGCACGGGCCAGACGAGCAACCACATAACCATCGCCACCGTTATTGCCATGCCCACACAGCACCAGCCAATGCCTGCTGGCCGGATACCGGTCGCACGCCAGCTCGTAAGCCGCCGCACCGGCACGCTCCATTAACGAATACAAGGAGAGGCCCAGCGTTGCGGCGGCAGCAGGTTCTGCCTGGCGGATCCAGTCTGCAGACCAAACAGAGTGTGGTAAACTGGAACAGTATTGTTTCTCACTATGGCCCGTCATGACACACCCCCTCGATCTCGATCAACTAGCCCAACATATCAAGCAATGGGGGCAATCGCTAGGATTCCAGCAGGTGGGGATCTGCGATACCGATCTCAGCGCGGAAGAACCCAGATTGCAGGCGTGGCTGGATAAGCAATACCACGGCGAGATGGAGTGGATGGCACGCCACGGCATGATGCGTGCACGGCCACATGAATTATTGCCCGGCACACTGCGGGTGATCAGCGTGCGCATGAACTATCTACCCGCGAAAGCCGCGTTCGCCAGTACGTTAAAAAACCCGCAGTTGGGCTACGTTAGCCGTTATGCGCTGGGGCGTGATTATCACAAGCTGCTACGCCAGCGGCTAAAAAAACTCGGCGATCAAATCCAGGCTTACTGCGGTGAACTGAATTTCCGGCCCTTTGTGGATTCGGCCCCCATCATGGAGCGAGCCTTGGCCTCAAAAGCCGGCATTGGCTGGGTTGGTAAACACTCACTGATCCTGAACCGCGACGCTGGCTCCTGGTTTTTTCTGGGCGAGTTGTTAATCGATTTGCCCCTGCCGGTGGATAAGCCGCAGGAAGAGCAGTGTGGCCGCTGTGTCGCCTGTATCACCACTTGCCCCACCGGTGCGATAGTTGCCCCTTACACCGTCGATGCCCGGCGCTGCATCTCCTACCTGACCATCGAGCTAGAAGGCGCTATTCCAGAAGAATTCCGCCCTCTGATGGGCAATAGAATCTACGGCTGCGACGATTGCCAGCTCATTTGCCCATGGAACCGCTTCTCGCAGTTAACGGATGAAGACGATTTCAGCCCCCGCGCTGCGCTGCATGCCCCGCAACTGATCGAGCTGTTTGGCTGGAATGAGGAGAAGTTTCTACGTATCACCGAAGGCTCTGCCATCCGACGTATCGGCCATTTGCGCTGGTTACGCAATATCGCGGTAGCACTCGGCAACGCCCCTTATCTGGATCAGATCGTTATCAGCTTGCAGACCCGGCAAGGTCAGGATCCGATGCTGGACGAGCACATCAGTTGGGCACTGGCTCAACAGCTTGCACGCCGTGAAGCTCTGGCGGTTGAGGTGCAGACGATGCAGAAAAAACGTTTAATTCGGGCGGTCGAGAAAGGATTACCGAGGGATGCCTAGAAAACCCTCAGACTCTCCCTGTGGATTTGTGCATAAAAATAAAAATGCGTTGTCTTTCAAGCGTCACAAAAAGAGCAAGTGATCGAGATAACGTTTTATAAGAAATAAATATTGATGATTATCAACAAGATATAAATTTCATTTGTGCGGCGTTGCAATTTTGCACAGAAGGTATTATGTACAGCATCTGTGGATAACTCTGTTCACAACATATTTTCTGAGTATGTATAACTGAAAGAAAGTCACACCGGAAGCGGCGTAGGATTGAATCTAAACTGGAGATAAATTTGGAGCGGGAAACGAGACTCGAACTCGCGACCCCGACCTTGGCAAGGTCGTGCTCTACCAACTGAGCTATTCCCGCATTGATATGCTTGAAGCATCCGGCCAACAATGGACTACATGGCCTTTGAAATTTTTGGAGCGGGAAACGAGACTCGAACTCGCGACCCCGACCTTGGCAAGGTCGTGCTCTACCAACTGAGCTATTCCCGCGTCGCATGGGTGTTACTTTAACTACTTTTTCTTCATCATGCTACATCAGCAGCATTTTTGAAGTTGGAGCGGGAAACGAGACTCGAACTCGCGACCCCGACCTTGGCAAGGTCGTGCTCTACCAACTGAGCTATTCCCGCCCGGCGTAACGATGGTGTAATGGAACGAAATTCTTCATCGGTACGGGGTGCGCATTATACGAGAAATCCTTTTCGCCGCAAGCCCCTGAAAGCAAAAAAACGCGAATTTTGTCTGATTGCTGCTTTAAGCACCGAAATGGTGAATTTTCGCGCCGGGATAGGCAAAAACCTGTTTTGCGGGCAACCAAGGTCAGGATTTGGTCCCTCATCACGGTGAACAACCAATGGTTCAACTCACAGCGACTTACGCTTGGAGAAATAATGGGCGGGAGAATCGCCGAAACACCGTCTGAACATCGCAATAAAGTTGCTGGGGGTCGCGTACCCCAAGGCATCAGCAATACTGCTCACAGACATACCATTAGCCAGCATTTCCAACGCGTGAGACAACCTTGCCTGTTGACGCCATTGTGCAAAACTGTTGCCCGTCTCGGCCATAAACAAACGCGACAGGGTGCTAGGCGAAAGCCCTCCCCAAGCTGCCCAAGCTTGCAAGGTCCGCGTGTCATCAGGTTCGGCAAGGATCGCATTGGTGATCCGCAATAAGCGCCGGTCGGTAGGCATTCTCAAATGCAGCGGCTGATGAGGCGAACGCCGGATTTCATCCAACAACACCGCAATCATCCGCTCCTGTTCAGCCTGCAAAGTCTCTTCAAACGACCAGGACACCGCACGGCGTACCAACGCATTCATCAACTCACTGATACCAATCACGCAGGGTTGATCGGGCAACGCTTTGCTCGCATCAGGCGTAATCAACACCGTCCAGCCGCTCATGACGCCGCTGATGCTGACTTTGTGCGGCTCATGTGAGGGTATCCAGCCAGCGCGATTCGGTGGTAACAGCCAGGATCCCTGTCTGGTGCGAACATGCAACAAGCCGTTCTCCACGCAGAACAACTGCCCCCGCAAATGCTGATGCCAATCGTATTCACGCGTCCCCAGACGAAACTCAAGACCCGGATCGTCTTCACCCCACACAGCAATCAGCGAAGGGCCATCGGCACGTTCACTGAGATCGGATGGATGATTAGCAAGCGCCGCTACCGTCATGACTGCTTCTCATTATTTTTAGCATAAATAACGTTATCCAACTTTTCGCCAGTTGTCCATTATTCATACTTTCTCCGCTCTTTGACCAACCAGAGGTGCCTAATGAACAATGTTAAGACCACTCCCCCCACCCCCGCGAAAAGTAAACGCCCTTGGCTGCTGTATTTACTGGGGGCAGCCTGTCTGCTTGCCGCCATCCTCTGGGGGGGATGGTATGGCATGTATGGTCGCTGGTATGCCAGCACCGATAACGCCTATGTTCAGGGTGACGTCGTACAGATCACGCCACAGTTTCATGGCACCGTGGTCTCCATCAACGTCGATGACGGTGAATGGGTGTTCGCTGGCGATACGCTGGTTATGCTTGATCCTGACGACAGCCAACTGGCACTGGACAATGCCGAGGCCCATCTGGCCAACGTGGTGCGTAAAGTGCGAGGTTTGTTTAGTGCGGTCAGCGGTGCCAAGGCCGAAATCGCTGCCCGCCAAGCCACGCGGGACAAAGCGCGCGCCGATTACCAACGGCGCCGTGCCCTCACCCTTTCTGGCGCCATCTCCAAAGAGGAGTTAGCACACGCCAATAACGCCTTTCTGGAGGCACAGAGCGCGCTGGAGGCTATCGAGCAACAGTACCAGCAAAATCTCTCATTAGTGGATAACACCAGCCTGGCTTCACACCCCGAAGTGCTGGCAGCGATAGCGGCATTGCGTGTCGCTTTCCTCGATCGTTCACGCACCACCATCGTCACCCCAGTCACGGGGTATGTCGCCAAACGTAAGGTGCAGTTGGGCCAGCGTGTACAGCCAGGCGAAGCGCTAATGGCCGTCGTACCGCTGGATAAAGTCTGGGTCGAGGCTAATTTCACCGAGGCCCAACTGCGTGATATTCGCATCGGTCAACCAGTAGAGATCTATGCCGATGTCTATGGCAAAACCATTCGCTATAACGGTCAGGTACAGCATCTGAGTATTGGGACCGGTGCTGCGTTTGCGTTGCTGCCCGCACAAAACGCCACTGGGAACTGGATCAAGATTGTTCAACGGGTGCCGGTACGAATTGCCCTCACCCAGCCTGAGCAGCTTATCAGCCACCCGTTGCGCGTTGGCTTGTCCATGCAGGTCAATGTTGATTTGCATGACCGTAGCGGTGCGCTATTAGCTCAACGCTCGCCAGAGCCCTTGCTGGCTACCGATGTCTACCGCGATCAACTGAGCCAGTCAGACACCCTGATCGAACGGATCGTTAAGGCTAATGGGGGGAATTTATGAGTCCCACGATCCCCGCCCAGGATTTCCGCCCCCCCAGCGTCAACTGGACCACCTTTGGTCTGGCTCTGGCAGTATTTATGTACGTGCTTGATGGCACTATCGCCAATGTCTCCCTGCCGACCATTGCCGGTAATCTGGGAGCCAGCAGTAGCCAAAGCGCCTGGGTGATCACCAGTTTTGCCGCCAGCAATGCGATTGCCTTGCCACTCACGGGTTTTCTGGTGCGTCGCATTGGCCAGCTGCGGCTGTTTCTCTGGTCAATGGGATTGTTCACTGCCGCCTCATTAGCGTGCGGAATGGCCATCAATATGGAAATGTTAATTCTCTGCCGTGTGTTACAAGGAGCCGTAGCCGGGCCACTGATCCCGACAACCCAAGCGCTGATGTTGTCGATTTATCCGCCAGAAAAACGAGGGTATGCCCTGTCCATGATCGCCATGGTCACCGTGGTCGCTCCAGTTGCGGGCCCCTTGCTCGGTGGGTGGATCACCGATTTTTATTCATGGCGCTGGACCTTCCTGATCAATATCCCGGTCGGCATTTTTGCCTGCACCCTGGTTGCCAGCCAAATGCATGGCCGCCCCGAGAGCACCATGCGTGCCAAGGTGGATCGCGTTGGGCTAGTCGCGTTGATCCTGGGGGTGGGCGCACTCCAGATCTTGCTGGATAAAGGCAATGAAGAGGATTGGTTCAACTCTACCCAGATCGTCTTGCTGGCTATCGTCGCCGTGGTCAGCTTGCTGTTTTTTGTTATCTGGGAACTGACCGACTCACAACCGATCGTTAATTTGCAGCTATTTCGTCATCGCAATTTCCGGGTGGGCACGCTTGCGCTGATAGGTGCCTATTCCGCTTTTTACGCCACCAACGTCATCATGCCGCTTTGGCTACAGCGTACCTTGGGCTACCCCCCCATCTGGGCAGGGTTAGCCGTTGCCCCCATGGGGATTTTGCCGCTGCTGCTGATGCCCTTTATGGGCAAATATGCGCCGCGTTTCAACATGCGCTGGCTGGTATGCGGCGCTTTCATCCTGCTGGCCACGGCCTCTTACCTGCGCTCAGGCTTTGTCATTGATATTGATTTCCAACATATCGCGCTGATCCAACTGCTGCAGGGGCTCGGGCTGGCACTCTTTATCATGCCGATCAACGCCATCTTGCTCTCCGATCTCAAGCCGGACGAGATTGCGGCAGGCTCAGGGCTTGCCACCTTTATGCGTACGTTAGGTGCCAGCCTGGCAGTCTCCATTACGACCTTGATGTGGGATCGCCGTGCGGTTTCCCATCACGCCCAATTAGGCGAATCCCTGACCGTCTACGATCAAGAGACTCGTCAGGCGGTCACAACTTTAGGGTTGGGCCAGGCGCAGTCAGGATATGAACGGCTGAATAACCTGGTCTCCGAACAGGCCGCACAGATCGCCTTCAATGATATTTCTTATGCGCTGGCTGGCGTGTTTCTGCTAGCCATCGTGCTGGTTTGGTTTGCCAAACCGCCCTTCGTTCCTAAAGCCAAACCCTAGATCCCCAATAGAAAAGGGGGCGTGGATTACTCCTCCGCCCCCTTTTATGAACCTGCTCCCGGCTACAGCTGAATAAAATGCTCGCGGTAGTACGCCAGTTCCGCAACGGATTCGCGGATATCATCCAACGCCTGGTGAGTGCCCTGCTTTTTGAAGCCTGGCAGGATCTCCGGTTTCCAGCGGCGCGCCAGCTCTTTCAGGGTGCTGACGTCCAGATAACGGTAATGGAAGTAGGCTTCCAGCAGCGGCATATAGCGGAACAGGAAACGGCGATCCTGGCCAACGCTGTTGCCACAGATAGGTGATTTACCTGCTGGCACCCACGCTTGCAGGAAAGCGATAGTCGCCAGCTCGGCGGCACGATCGTCATGCTTGCTGGCTTTAACGCGCTCCACCAGCCCACTGCCGGTATGCGTGCGCACATTCCAGTCATCCATTCGCGCCAGTTGCTCATCTGATTGATGCACCGCGATCACCGGTCCTTCGGCAAGGATATTCAAATTGGCATCGGTCACCAATGTCGCGATCTCGATAATGCGATCGCGTTCAGGGTCCAACCCGGTCATCTCCAGATCGATCCAAATCAGGTTGTTTTCGTTTCCTGTCATGATTTTTCCTGCGTAAAAGCCGAAAGATAAATAAACCACGGGCAAACCCGCGGCTAATGCCAGCGTGCGTGGCGGTCAAGAACGGTTATTTAATATAAAATAGCGTGTATCATAGCCTTTTTGCTCGCCCCGAGCGATAAATGCCGATTCAAGTGAGGCTCAGTGAGTAAGAACAAACTGTCCAAAGGTCAAGAACGCCGCGTACAGGCCAACCATCAGCGTCGCCTGAAGCGTACTGACAACAAGCCGGAGCTGGATGATTCCCAATTGGGCGAACCGCAAGACGGGATCGTCATCAGCCGCTTTGGCATGCATGCCGACGTGGAAGCCGCAGACGGCGTCCAGCATCGCTGCAACATTCGCCGCACTCTACGTTCGCTGGTTACCGGCGATCGCGTGGTCTGGCGCCCTGGTGTAGGCACTCATGCGGGGGTCAAAGGCATCGTAGAAGCGGTGCATGAACGCACCTCGGTGCTGAACCGCCCTGATTTCTACGACGGCGTTAAACCCATCGCCGCCAATATCGATCAGATCGTCATCGTGTCGGCCATTTTGCCCGAACTTTCACTCAATATGATCGATCGCTATCTGGTCGCCTGCGAAACGCTGCAAGTCGAGCCGCTGATCGTGCTCAACAAGATCGACCTGCTGGACGCCGCAGCGCGTAAGGTGGTCGACGGAATGATGGACATCTATCGCCATATTGGCTACCGCGTTCTCGAAGTGTCCAGCCAGACCCGCGAAGGGATGGAAGCCTTTGAACAGGCGCTGGTCGACCGTATCAGCATCTTTGCCGGGCAGTCCGGTGTGGGCAAATCCAGCCTGTTGAACGCCCTGCTGCCGCAGACGGAAAAGCAAATTCTGGTAAATCAGGTTTCCGACGTCTCCGGCCTGGGGCAACATACCACCACGGCGGCGCGCTTGTATCACTTCCAACATGGCGGTGATGTTATCGACTCCCCTGGCGTGCGTGAATTTGGTCTGTGGCATCTGGAGCCAGAGCAAGTCACCCAGGCCTATGTCGAATTCCGCGACTATTTGGGCGGTTGTAAATTCCGCGACTGCCGCCACGACACCGATCCGGGCTGCGCCATTCGCGCCGCGATGGAAAGTGGCGCGATAGCCAAAGAGCGTTTCGACAACTATCACCGCATCCTGGAAAGCATGGCGCAGGTTAAAACCCGCAAAAACTTCCCGGACGCAGATAACTGATCCACAGTGCGGGGGTTGCGCTAATCGCCCCCCCGCCCTTATATCCCCTTTCAAGAGGTTAATGTGCTGGATAGCATCAAGATTAAATTACAGTATTGGCTGCCAAAGCTGGCGTTAACCCGCCTGGCGGGCTGGGGCGCAGATAAAAAGGCCGGCTGGCTGACGAAGCTGGTGGTAAAAGCGTTTGCCCGCTATTACCGCGTGCAGATGCAGGAAGCACAGAACCCGGATTTAGCCTCCTATGCCACATTCAATGAATTCTTCGTTCGTCCATTACGTGATGGCGCACGCCCGATCGTAGCGGAGCCTCACGTGCTGGCACTGCCAGCAGATGGTGCCATCAGCCAGCTCGGTGCGATCCGCGACGATCAGATTTTCCAGGCCAAAGGCCATAATTACACGCTGGAAGCCCTGTTGGCTGGCAACTATCTGTTGGCGGAGCCTTTCCGTAACGGCCTGTTCGCCACCACCTATCTGGCCCCAAGCGACTATCACCGCGTCCATATGCCTTGTGACGGCATACTGCGCGAAATGATCTACGTACCGGGCGATCTGTTCTCGGTCAATCCGCTAACCGCCGCCAACGTGCCGAATCTGTTTGCGCGCAATGAGCGTGTGATCTGCGTATTCGATACCGCCTTTGGGCCGATGGTGCAGATCCTGGTCGGTGCGACTATTGTGGGCAGCATCGAAACCGTCTGGGCCGGTACCGTCACGCCACCCCGCGAAGGCATCATCCGCCGCTGGACCTATCCAGCCGAAGGCATGGAAGGCGCGATCCAACTGGTTAAAGGTGAAGAGATGGGCCGCTTCAAACTCGGTTCCACGGTCATCAACCTGTTCACACCTGGCAGCGTACAGTTCGCTCCGCACCTGAACAACGGCACCGTAACCCGGATGGGCCAGGCTTTTGCTGAAGCCGCAGCCGCGCCAGAAGCCACCTTCGAAGGGAATTGATGCTGTGCGCCTGATTATCGCTTTATTGCTCAGCCTGCTACTGATCCAGCCGGTTCTCGCCGCCGCGATCCCCAACGAGTCCCAGTTACGGCAAGAATTGAAGCTGGCCGAGGGCAATAAAAACGCGCCTAATCAGGCGGAAACGGTTGAGGCGCTGCAAAGCGCCATCAACTGGCTCACCGAACGCAAAGAGTCGCAGAACAATTCCCAGCAGTATCAGCGGGTGATCGACGATTTCCCGAAGATGACGCAGGAACTGCGCCGCCAGCTCACCCTCGAAGAAACCAAAATCCTGCCCAACGGCGAGAACCTGCCCGCCAGCGATCTGGAACAGTTAATCCTGCAAACCAGCAGCCAACTGCTGGAACAGGCCCGCCTGTTGCAACAGGAGCAGGACCGGACACGCGAAATCAGCGACTCTCTCAGCCAACTGCCACACCAACAAACCGAAGCCCGGCGCGCGTTAACGGAAGTTCAGCGCCGTCTACAAGCTCAGGGCAATAACCAAACTACGCCATTGGCACTGGCGCAGCTTGCCCTGTTACAGGCAGAGGCAGCGGCACGTAAAGCGAAAGTGGATGAGCTGGATCTGGCTCAACTCTCGGCCAATAACCGCCAGGAACTGGCTCGGATGCGTGCCGATGTCTACAAAACGCGGCATGAAAAAATTGATGTTCAGTTACAGGCGCTGCGTAACAACCTCAACAGCCAACGCCAGCGGGAAGCGGAACGGGCGCTGGAAAAAACCGAGCAATTGGCCGAACAGAACGGCGATTTACCCGCCAGCCTACGCAAGCAGCTGCAAATCAACCGTGAACTTTCTGCTGCGCTGAACGATCAGGCGCAACAGATGGATCTGATCTCTTCCCAACAGCGCCAGGCCGCCGCACAAACGCTGCAGGTACGCCAGGCGTTGAGCACCATCATTGAGCAGTCCCAATGGTTGAGCGCCTCTACTGCGCTGGGGGAAACCCTGCGCGCCCAGGTCGCCATCTTGCCAGAAATGCCAAAACCCCGGCAGTTGGACAGCGCCATGGCCGATCTGCGCGTTCAACGCCTGAATTTTGAAAACCAGCTGGAAAGCCTGCCACAGCGAGCCAAAGAGTTTAAACAAGACGACGGTAGCCCCCTGACCAGCGCCCAGCAGCGTATCGTCGATGCTCAGCTACGCACCCAGCGTGATCTGTTGAATTCGCTGCTGTCCGGCTGCGATACCCAGATCCTTGAGCTGACCAAGCTGAAGGTGGCCAACACCCAGTTGGTCGATGCGCTGAACGAAATTCAGGATGCAGCGCACCGCTATCTGTTCTGGGTGCCAGACATCAGCCCTATCACCCTGTCGTATCCGCTCAATGTGGCACAAGATCTGACCCGTGTACTGTCACTGGATACCCTGACGCAGCTCAGCGGCGCCTTCGTGATGATGGTCACTAGCCGGGAAACCTTGATCCCGCTGTTTGGTGCGGTGCTGTTGGTGATTTTCAGCATCAGTTCGCGTAAGCATTACCATGCGTTCCTGGCGCGGGCCAGCAGCAGAGTGGGCAAGGTCACGCAAGATGAATTCCTGCTGACGTTGCGTACCGTATTTTGGTCAATCCTGGTGGCCTTGCCGCTGCCGGTCTTGTGGGCAGCGCTAGGCTTTGGCTTGCAGAATGCCTGGCCGTATCCGGTAGCCGTCGCGATCGGTGAGGGCGTCACCGCCACGCTGCCAGTGCTGTGGATCTGTATGATCAGCGCCGCCTTCGCCCACCCGCAAGGGTTATTCATCGTGCATTTCCGCTGGCCGGTGAAACAGGTTTCCCGCGCCATGCGTTATTACCAGATGTCGATCTGGCTGATCGTGCCGTTGATTATGGCGCTGATCACCTTCGACAATCTCAACGATCGCGAATTCGCCAACACCCTTGGCCGCCTGTGCTTCATTCTGCTCTGTCTGGCGCTGGCTCTGGTCACCAACAGCTTGAAGCGGGCCGGTATTCCACTGTATCTGGATAACAAAGGCTCCGGCGAAAACATGATCAACACCGCGTTGTGGGGGCTATTGCTTTCCGCACCGCTGATTGCTGCGTTGGCTTCCACCGTCGGCTATCTGACCACCGCACAGAAACTGTTGGCACGCCTGGAGACCTCGGTTGCCATCTGGTTCCTGCTGTTGGTGATTTACCACATTATCCGCCGCTGGATGCTGATCCAACGTCGCCGCATCGCCTTTGACCGTGCCAAACAGCGCCGTGCCGATATCCTGGCGCAGCGTGCCAAAGGCGAAGAAGAATCCTCACATACCCCTAACAGCATTGAAGGTGCGATTGAGGTAGATGAGACGGAAATCGATCTGGATGCCATCAGCGCCCAGTCTCTGAGGTTGGTGCGTTCGATCCTGACGATGGTGGCACTGGTCTCGGTGATCGTCCTGTGGTCAGAGATCCACTCGGCCTTCGGCTTCCTGGAAAATATCAAGCTCTGGGATGTCAATTCCACGGTGAATGGCATTGATATCGCTCAGCCGATCACCTTGGGGGCGCTGCTGATCGCCATCCTGGTGCTGATCGTCACCATGCAGCTGGTGCGTAACCTGCCAGCGTTGCTCGAGTTGGCGGTGTTGCAGCACCTGGATCTGACGCCAGGCACCGGCTACGCCATTACCACCATCACCAAGTATCTGTTGCTGCTGTTCGGGGCGATCCTCAGCTTTTCCTGGATCGGTATCGAGTGGTCGAAACTGCAATGGGTGGTCACCGCGCTCAGCGTGGGCTTGGGCTTTGGTATGCAGGAGATCTTCTCCAACTTTATTTCTGGCCTGATCATTCTGTTTGAAAAACCGATCCGCATCGGCGATACGGTGACGATCCGTAACCTGACGGGCACCGTAACCAAGATCAATACCCGCGCCACCACTATTTCAGACTGGGACCGCAAAGAGATTATCGTGCCTAACAAGGCCTTTATTACCGAGCAGTTTATCAACTGGTCGCTGTCGGACACGCTGACCCGTGTGGTGCTGACCGTACCGGCACCGGCAGAGGCGAATACGGAAGAAGTGACCAAGATCCTGATCAACTCGGCCGAACGTTGCTCACTGGTGCTGGATAACCCAACACCGGAAGCCTATCTGGTCGATCTGCAACAGGGTATTCAGATCTTCGAACTGCGCATCTACGCCGCCGAAATGGGCCACCGCATGCCGTTACGCCATGAGATCCACCAGTTGATCCTGGCGGGTTACCGAGAACACGGCATCACGCTGCCATACCCACCGTTCCAGGTTCGCACCGAGACGCTGTCGCGCATGACCAGTAATGGCCGTACGCCGCCTTCAACCCCACCGCGCAATACACGCCGCGAGTCGGGCGGGCTATAGAAGCAAAAAGGGTTCGGCAACAAACCGAACCCTTTTTACTGGATAAAAAACGGGCGCACATGCAGCGCCCCTACGGTCAAACATGTTCGCCCCTACATTGCACGAGGACGCGGTTATGCCCGGCTGACCGGAAACGCGATCACTTCGCTCAGGCTTTCGGCTCCCAACGCCAACATCACCAAACGATCGACGCCCAATGCCACGCCAGCACACTCCGGCATACCATGCTTCAAGGCATCCAGCAGATTGTTATCAATCGGGTGCTCCGGCAAGCCACGCGCTACGCGTTTACGATTGTCCTGCGTAAAGCGCTGGCGTTGCTCATCGCCGTCGGTCAACTCGCGGAAACCATTCGCCAGCTCAAGGCCTTTGAAATAGACCTCGAACCGCTCCGCGACACGGTGATCTTCGGTGCTGATCTCTGCCAGCGAGGCCTGTGAAGCCGGGAAGTGGTAAACGAATGCCGGTTTATCACGGCCGATATGGGGCTCGACGCCCACGGTAAACAGCAGTTGCAGCAAGGTATCGCGGTCTTCTTCCGTATCGGCAATGTTGCTCAGATCGAGCTTGGCCGCAGCCTCGCGCAACTGTGCCTTCTCTGCCGACAGCGGATCGAGATCCAGATGGCGCAGGAACGCCTGCTGATAGGACAGGGTTTCGGCACTGTCGCAATCCAGTACCTGTTGCAGCAGATCGTCCACCTCGTTCATCAGGCGGTACATATCATAGTGCGGGCGATACCATTCCAGCATGGTGAATTCAGGGTTGTGATGCCGCCCCGCTTCTTCATTACGGAAGCTGCGCCCCATCTGATAGATCGGGCCGCTCCCTGCCGCCAGCAGGCGCTTCATGTGGTATTCCGGGCTGGTCATCATGTACAGCGTCAGGCCATCTGCCGCGCCCGGGCCGACGAAACGCGTCTGGAACGGGACCAGGTGGATGTCGGTGACTGTCGCCTGGCTCATGGCCGGGGTCTCAACCTCCAATACGCCACGATCGGCAAAGAAACGCCGGATCTCAGCCAGTATCGCTGCGCGCTTCAACAAATTGGCGATGGGTGCACTTGGCTGCCAGCTTGCCGTTTCGCTCATGGTAATTACTCCGAAATCAAACAGGGGGTGCAGTCTACTCGCATCCTCTCAAGCAAACAAATTCTTGGCTATTGTGTGCGCTGGTCTACATTAAAATCATAAAAAACATATAAGCCATATAAACCACCGACAATCACGCTAATCAAAGACAAAGGCGAGGCAACACCTTATTTTTGCAGGAATGCCTCTTGCGTAACGGTTAAAAGGCAAAACAATCGATCACATCAAATTTCTACTACTTAACTTTAGGTATAGTGATAACCCTATATTCGGTAGCGGTAATCTATCCTTAGTGTTTAGTTTAAAAAGTCACTGAATTTAGCTTAGCACCCGAAGCACCTTTATAAATATTAAGCATAGATTAATTAAATTGTCGTTTTAACGAGAACATTGGAGGAGTGCAGTGCAAACCTTTAACGCCGACCTAGCCATCATTGGTGCCGGGGGAGCTGGTTTACGGGCCGCTATAGCCGCCGCGGAAGCCAATCCCCAACTGAAAATCGCGCTGATATCTAAAGTATATCCAATGCGTAGCCACACGGTAGCCGCCGAAGGGGGCTCCGCCGCAGTCACTCAGGATCACGACAGCTACGACTATCACTTCCAGGACACCGTAGCCGGTGGCGACTGGCTGTGTGAGCAGGACGTGGTCGATCACTTTGTTCACAGCTGCCCACGTGAAATGGCCCAGTTGGAGCAATGGGGTTGCCCGTGGAGCCGTAAGCCAGACGGTTCGGTCAACGTGCGCCGCTTTGGTGGCATGAAGATTGAACGTACCTGGTTTGCCGCCGATAAAACCGGCTTCCACATGCTGCACACCCTGTTCCAGACTTCGCTGAAGTATCCGCAAATCCAACGTTTCGACGAGCACTTCGTGCTGGACGTACTGGTAGATGATGGCCAGGCGCGCGGCGTGGTTGCCATGAACATGATGGAAGGCACCCGAGTGCAGATCCGTGCCAACGCCGTCATCATGGCCACCGGCGGTGCTGGCCGCGTTTATCGCTATAACACCAACGGCGGCATCGTCACCGGCGACGGTATGGGGATGGCGTTCCACCACGGCGTGCCACTGCGCGACATGGAATTTGTGCAATATCACCCAACCGGCCTACCAGGCTCAGGTATCCTGATGACTGAAGGCTGCCGCGGTGAAGGCGGTATTCTGGTTAACAAAGACGGCTACCGCTACCTGCAAGACTACGGTATGGGCCCGGAAACCCCGCTGGGCGAGCCAAGAAACAAATATATGGAGCTGGGCCCGCGTGACAAAGTGTCGCAGGCTTTCTGGCATGAATGGCGTGCTGGCCGCACCATCGCCACCCCGCGCGGCGACGTGGTCTATCTGGATCTGCGCCACCTGGGCGAGAAGAAACTGCTGGAACGTCTGCCGTTCATCTGTGAACTGTCGAAAGCCTACGTGGGGGTCGATCCCGTTAAGGATCCAATCCCGGTCCGTCCAACCGCGCACTACACCATGGGCGGTATCGAAACCGATCAGAACTGTGAAACCCGCATCAAAGGCCTGTTCGCCGTCGGCGAATGTTCCTCGGTTGGTCTGCACGGCGCGAACCGCCTGGGCTCCAACTCGCTGGCTGAGCTGGTGGTGTTTGGGCGTGTGGCAGGTGAACACGCAGCACGCCGCGCGCTGGAAAGTGGCCCGGCCAACGGCAGCGCTTTGGAAGCACAAGGCCGCGACGTGGAAACCCGCCTCAGCAACCTGATGAAGCAGGAAGGTAGCGAGAACTGGTCGAAGATCCGCGATGAAATGGGTCTGTCGATGGAAGAAGGCTGTGGTATCTACCGTACGCCGGAGCTGATGCAGAAAACCATCGATAAGCTGGCGGAGCTGAAAGAGCGCTTCAAGCGCGTCAAAATTACCGACAACTCCAGCGTGTTCAACACCGATCTGCTGTACACCATCGAGCTGGGCTATGGCCTGGACGTTGCCGAATGTATGGCGCACTCGGCCTTCAACCGTAAAGAATCGCGCGGCGCACACCAGCGTCTCGACGAAGGTTGTACCGAGCGTGACGACGTGAACTTCCTGAAACATACGCTGGCGTTCCATAACCCGAACGGTGCACCACGCCTGGAGTACAGCGACGTGAAAATTACCAAACTGCCACCGGCCAAGCGTGTTTATGGCGCAGCAGCCGAAGCGCAGGACAAAGAGAGAAAGGATAAGGAGCAGGCGAATGGCTGAGCTGAAAACCCTGAAAATCGAGGTCATGCGCTATAACCCGGAACGCGACGCAGAGCCGCATTTCGAGACCTTCAGCGTGCCTTACGATGAGCAGACTTCGCTGCTGGACGCACTGGGTTATATCAAAGATAACCTGGCACCAGACCTGTCCTATCGCTGGTCGTGCCGTATGGCCATCTGTGGCTCTTGCGGCATGATGGTCAACCGCGTGCCTAAGCTGGCCTGTAAAACCTTCCTGCGTGAATATACCGATGGCATGAAGGTTGAGGCGTTGGGCAACTTCCCGATCGAGCGCGATCTGGTGGTGGATATGACCCACTTTATCGAGAGCCTGGAAGCGATTAAGCCTTACATCATCGGCAACGATCGCAAGCCGGAAGATGGCCCGAACGTGCAGACCCCGGCGCAAATGGCGAAGTATCACCAGTTCTCCGGCTGCATCAACTGTGGCCTGTGCTATGCCGCTTGCCCACAGTTCGGCCTGAATCAGGAGTTTATCGGCCCGGCAGCGATTACGCTGGCACACCGTTATAACCTGGATAACCGCGACCACGGCAAGAAACAGCGTATGCCGCTGCTTAACGGCCAGAACGGTGTCTGGTCCTGTACGTTTGTTGGCTACTGCTCTGAAGTCTGTCCAAAACACGTCGACCCGGCCGCTGCGATCCAGCAGGGCAAGGTAGAGAGTGCCAAAGACTTCATGATCGCAATGCTGAAACCGCAATAAGGGAGGGGAGACAGCAATGACAACACAACGTAAGCCCTATGTGCGTACCATGACTCCTACCTGGTGGCAAAAGCTGGGTTTCTACCGTTTCTACATGCTGCGTGAAGGCACTTCGGTGCTGGCGGTGTGGTTCAGCATCGTGCTGATCTACGGCGTCTTTGCCCTGAAGGGTGGCCCTGAAAGCTGGGCCGGGTTTGTCGGCTTCCTGCAAAACCCGCTGGTGCTGCTGATTAACATCATCGCCCTGCTGGCCGCCGCGCTGCATACCAAAACCTGGTTCGATCTGGCACCGAAAGCCGCCAATATCGTCGTCAACAGCGAGAAAATGGGGCCGGAGCCAATCGTTAAGGCGCTGTGGGCAGTGACGATCGTCGTCACCGTGATCATTCTCGCCGTAGCGTTACTGTAATCCGGAGGAAACATGATAAATCAATCACCTAAGCGCTCTGACGAGCCGGTTTTCTGGGGATTATTTGGCGCTGGCGGTATGTGGGGAGCGATCGTTGCTCCGGCTATCGTGCTGCTGGTCGGCATCCTGTTGCCACTCGGCCTGTTCCCCGGCGAAGCTTTAGGTTATGAGCGCGTCCTGGCGTTTTGCCAAAGCTGGATCGGCCGCCTGTTCCTGCTGCTGATGATCATTTTGCCATTGTGGTGCGGGCTACACCGTATCCACCATGCCATGCACGATCTGAAAATCCACGTGCCTGCAGGCAAATGGGTGTTCTACGGCCTGGCAGCTATCCTGAGCGTCGTTACCCTGATCGGGGTCGTCACGCTGTAAGACCTCTGGCGGCCAACTCCCGTTGGCCGCCTATTCCGCTACTCCCACTCTTTCGACTACACTGTTTATCTGTAACTGAAAAACAGGAGTCACCCATGCGTTTTTGGTCAAAGCTGTGCGTCATTTTATCCGCCCTCGTTTCCGTTGCCTGTAGCGTGACACCCCCGAAGGACGTCAAGGTCATAGATAACTTCGATAGCAAACGCTATCTGGGCACCTGGTATGAAATCGCGCGTCTGGATCATCGCTTTGAACGAGGCCTGGAGCAGGTTACGGCCAATTACAGCCCGCGTACAGATGGTGGCCTGAAGGTGATTAACCGGGGTTTCGATAGCAAAAAACAGCAGTGGCAGGAGAGCGAAGGCAAGGCGTACTTTATCGGCTCGCCGCAGACGGCCTCGCTGAAAGTTTCATTCTTCGGCCCTTTCTATGGCGGCTATAACGTCATCGAACTCGATCCGGAGTACCGTTATGCGCTGGTTTGTGGCCCAAACCGCGACTATCTGTGGATATTGTCGCGCACGCCGACGTTGGAAGCCGCCACGCGCGACAGACTGGTGCAGATTGCCAAGGGCTACGGCTTTGATACCGAAGCGTTAATCTGGGTCAATCAGCAGCCCACTCATTGACTGCTGAATTTTAGCCCCAGGATCCCGGCCACGATCAGGCACAGGCTGAGAATACGCATGATGTTGGTCGACTCACCGAGCAGCACCATGCCCATTACCGCCGCGCCCACCGCCCCAATCCCGGTCCACACGGCGTAAGCCGTGCCCGCAGGCAACGTTTTCATGGCGTGCGCCAGCAACACCATGCTCACCACCATCGCAGCGACGGTAATCAAACTGGGGGTCAAACGGGTAAAACCGTGGGTATATTTCAGGCCAATAGCCCAGACGACCTCTAACAGGCCCGCAAAAAGCAAAATTATCCATGCCATGACACTGGCTCCAGAACTGATGGGGTCGTCCCCAGACAACAGAAGCGCAGGCGGGTCGTCCCACTTGGCTGATTGAAGACGTGGATTATAACCAACGAAGATGGCAAGTCACAAGGCGACGAAATGGCGAGGTTGCTCATATTTGCCGGTGCCGAACATGTTCGACTGTAGGGGCGCTGCACGCTGCGCCCGTTTAGCAACATGCAGTGCCCCAATGTGCGGTCTTAATTACTGTGCGCTACGCTGGATCGCCTGACCACCAGCTTCAACATCTTTGCCCACGCCTTCGGTAGTATTACAGCCCACCAGCGATGACAGGATCAACAAGGAAAAAATGGCGAAAATAGTTTTCTTCAGCATAAGATTACCCTTATTCGTTATTAGTGAAAAAGTGTAGCTCTCTAAGCGTAGTAAAAATCAGGAGGGTTGCCGGAATAAACGGATTTTTCTGTATTATCCGATTAATGGCGCTAATTGATTTCAGCCAGCGCTGCGGGAAATCGCACCGCCGAGGTGTTGAACGTCTTCACCAAAACCACGGAAGGTATTACAGCCGCTGAGAGACATCAGCAACAACAGAGAGACCACGGCCAACAGCGTTTTCTTCATCATGCGGTTCTGCCAACGAGTGACGGGAAGGGATAATACAGAGGAACCACGGGGGTTCCTCTGTATTGAAACTTATTTAACGCGGGAGACGTATTCGCCAGAGCGGGTGTCAACCTTGATCACTTCGCCAATCTGCACGAACAATGGCACTTTAACTACTGCGCCGGTGCTCAGGGTAGCTGGCTTGCCGCCGGTACCTGCGGTGTCGCCTTTCAGGCCTGGATCGGTATCAGTGATTTCTGCTTCGATAAAGTTCGGTGGCAGCACAGCGATAGGACGGCCATCCCACAGGGTGACGATACATTCCGCGTTGTCCTGCAGCCATTTAGCCACGTCAGAAACGGTTTTCTCTTCAACCTGATGCTGTTCAAAAGTCTCAGGGTGCATGAAGTGGTAGAACTCACCGTCGTTGTACAGGTAGTTCATGTTGGTATCTACCACGTCCGCGCCTTCGCAGGAGTCGGTAGACTTAAAGGTTTTCTCAACGCGGGTGCCGGTCAGCAGGCGACGCATTTTTACACGCGCAAAAGCCTGGCCTTTACCTGGTTTAACGAACTCGCTGGATTCGACAGCGTAAGGTTCGCCTTCGAACATGATTTTAAGACCCGGACGGAAATCGTTGCTAGAATAAGTCGCCATGATGGCCCTCTGAAAATTTAAACTGGTAGCTTAGCCAAAAAAATGGCACACATTATAACCCAAAACACGGCGCATAGAGAAGATTGGTTGCATCAACTCGCCGATGTTATTACCGACCCAGATGAATTACTGCAGCTTCTGTCACTAAATACGCACCCGGAACTGCCACAGGGGCGCGATGCACGCCGCCTGTTTGCGCTACGCGTGCCGCGAGCCTTTGCCGCGCGTATGCAACCCGGTGATGCCAATGACCCGCTGCTGCGCCAGGTACTCACCGCCAGCGCAGAATTCATCGATGCCCCAGGCTTCACGACCGATCCGCTGGATGAACAGCGCAGCGTGGTGCCGGGGTTGCTGCACAAGTATCGCAACCGTGCCCTGCTGTTGGTAAAAGGCGGCTGTGCGGTTAACTGCCGCTACTGTTTCCGCCGTCATTTCCCCTATCAGGAGAACCAGGGCAACAAGGCAAACTGGCTTCAAGCGTTGGAGTATATCCGCCAACACCCGGAACTGGATGAAATTATTTTCTCCGGGGGCGATCCGCTGATGGCCAAAGACCATGAACTGGATTGGCTGATCGGGGAACTGGAGGCTATCCCACACCTCAAACGCCTGCGTATTCATACCCGCTTGCCGGTGGTGATCCCCGCCCGCATCACCGCCACGCTGTGCCAACGCTTCTCGGCATCGCGCCTGCAGGTGCTGATGGTCACCCATATCAATCATGCCAACGAGATTGACCCACCGCTGCGCGCCAGTATGGCACAGTTGCGTAGCGCCGGAGTGACGCTGCTGAACCAAAGCGTGCTGCTACGAGGGATCAATGATAACGCGGATACGCTGGCAACGCTGAGTAACGCCCTGTTTGATGCAGGGATCCTGCCCTATTACCTCCACGTGTTGGATAAGGTGCAGGGCGCGGCCCATTTTATGGTCAGCGACGACGAAGCTCGTGCGATCGTGAAAAGTTTGCTGAGCAAGGTTTCCGGTTATCTGGTACCCCGCCTGACCCGTGAGGTCGGCGGCGAACCCAGCAAAACACCGTTGGATCTGCGCCTCACGCAAAGCTCGTAGGGGCGCTGCACGCTGCACCCGTTTAATAACATGCCGCACGCATATGAATGCAAAAAGAGGAATGCCTGGGCATTCCTCTTTTGTTTTATACGGGTGCTTATGCCAGCGTTACGGGCACTTATACACCTGGCCGATCATTTTGCTATCCAACGGTGCAAAACTTGAAAGCAGGTTCTGGCTTGGGCTAGTCGCACCGTAAATCACGTTGCCGCCCATTGCTGCTGCCTTGTTGCGCAGATCGTTAGCCGCGCCGCGCATGGAGCTGCCCTCACCACCGCTCCCCGACAGCCAGTTGCTCTGAGTGCCGGTGACTTCGCCTACCAACTGGCATTCTGCGGCAGGCTTGGTGTCGGTAAATTTGACCTGTTGACCTGCGGCGGTCAGTTCATTGGTGCTGCTGCACCCTGCCAGCAGCAGCGCTGCCGATAGACCCAGTAAGGCTTTAATCCGCATCTTGTTCCCCATATGATGTTGAGAATTACGCAAAAGCTTATCAGAAAGCGTTGCTATCTCTTAAGCATCCGTTGCCACCGGCCACTGGAGCCTGGTCAACGTCTTGAGCGACAGCTGATGAACTATCAGTTTACACGCTTAATAGATACGGTCTGCAAAAATATCATCAAATTCAGCACTGACGCATCGGTAGCCGCTGACGATGAAAAAAACGGGCGCCACAATCAGCCCCACACAGAAGAAAGGGATAAAAAAACCCGGCCGAAGCCGGGTTTTGTGGTTAGCTCACAGAGGTGAGGGGAATTACATCATTCCGCCCATACCACCCATGCCGCCCATACCACCAGCGCCACCCATGTCTAACTTGTCTTCTTTCGGCAAGTCAGTGATCATGCACTCGGTGGTGATCATCAGGCCAGCTACAGAGGCCGCGTACTGCAGAGCAGAACGGGTCACTTTAGTTGGATCCAGGATACCCATCGCGATCATGTCGCCGTATTCTTCGGTGTAAGCGTTGTAGCCGAAGCTGCCTTCGCCTGCTTTCACCTTATTGGCAATCACAGAAGCTTCTTCACCGGCGTTGATCACGATCTGACGCAGTGGAGATTCCATAGCACGCAGGGCAACTTTGATACCCACGTTCTGGTCTTCGTTATCGCCTTTCAGGCCAGAGATTTTGTCTGCTACACGGATCAGCGCTACGCCACCGCCAGCAACCACGCCTTCTTCTACCGCAGCACGGGTAGCGTGCAGGGCATCTTCAACGCGGGCTTTCTTCTCTTTCATTTCAACTTCAGTTGCGGCGCCAACTTTGATAACGGCAACGCCGCCAGCCAGTTTAGCAACACGCTCTTGCAGTTTTTCACGATCGTAGTCAGAGGTCGCTTCTTCGATCTGCTGACGGATCTGGGAAACGCGGCCCTGAATGGTGGCTTCGTCGCCCACGCCATCGATGATGATGGTGGTGTCTTTGTTGATTACGATGCGTTTTGCCTGACCCAGATCTTCCAGGGTAGCTTTTTCCAGCTCCAGACCGATCTCTTCAGAGATCACGGTACCGGCAGTCAGGGTAGCGATGTCTTGCAGCATGGCTTTACGACGGTCGCCGAAGCCAGGTGCTTTAACCGCAGCCACTTTCACGATGCCACGCATGGTGTTAACCACCAGGGTAGCCAACGCTTCGCCTTCAACATCTTCAGCAATGATCAGCAGTGGTTTGCCCGCTTTCGCAACGGCTTCCAGCACTGGCAGCATTTCACGGATGTTGGAGATTTTCTTGTCAGCCAGCAGGATGAACGGGCTTTCCAGCTCGATAGAACCGGTTTCTGGCTTGTTGATGAAGTACGGAGACAGGTAGCCGCGATCGAACTGCATACCTTCAACCACGTCCAGCTCGTCTTGCAGGCCAGTGCCTTCTTCAACGGTGATCACGCCTTCTTTGCCCACTTTCTCCATCGCTTCTGCAATCAGTTTACCCACGGTTTCGTCGGAGTTTGCAGAGATGGTGCCTACCTGAGCGATAGCTTTAGAGTCAGAGCAAGGTACGGATAATTTTTTAAGCTCTTCAACCGCAGCGATAACCGCTTTGTCGATACCGCGCTTCAGATCCATCGGGTTCATGCCGGCAGCCACAGCTTTCAGGCCTTCGGTGATGATGGATTGAGCCAGTACGGTTGCAGTGGTGGTACCGTCGCCCGCAGCGTCGTTCGCTTTAGAGGCAACTTCTTTCACCATTTGTGCACCCATGTTCTCGAACTTGTCTTCCAGTTCGATTTCACGAGCAACAGATACGCCATCTTTGGTGATGGTAGGAGCGCCGAAGGATTTATCCAGCACTACGTTGCGGCCTTTCGGGCCCAGAGTCACTTTTACTGCATCAGCGAGAACATTCACGCCGCGGAGCATCTTCACGCGAGCGTCATTGCCGAATTTTACATCTTTAGCTGCCATTGGTATTTCCCTTCAACTCGTTCAGTTCAGAAGATTTATAAAGCGTTATTACGCTTCAACAATTGCCAGAATGTCGCTTTCGGACATGATCAACACTTCTTCATTGTCGATCTTCTCTGCTTTCACGCCGTAACCGTCGTTGAAAATCACGATGTCGCCTACTTTCACATCCAGCGGCTGGATGTTGCCGCTTTCCAGAACACGTCCTTTACCAACGGCTACCACTTCACCACGAGTAGATTTACCCGCTGCAGAGCCAGTCAGAACGATGCCGCCAGCAGATTTTGATTCAACTTCTTTGCGCTTGACGATAACGCGGTCATGCAATGGACGAATACTCATTGAACGCTCTCCTGTAAGAAGGTTTCTATCAGATTTAGGGTTGTGCGCCAGATTATTGATACCGGCTCCGTGGGATTTGAAATGGGGGCGTTCCATCCCCCTTCAAGGGGCAGCAGCAAAAAAATTTTCGATTTGATGGCCTGCGGTGAACGCCATTAGCAAAAACGCGGCCGATCTCCCCTCACCCCGACCCTCTCCCACTATACGGACCGGATAACACATGGGTACTTGTTTAGGGAGAGGGGGTAGTCCAGAGTCGCGGTCAGGTACCGGGGGCAATTGTAGCACGTTCAGTCCCCTCTCCCTTTGGGAGAGGGTTAGGGTGAGGGGAAATTATCAGCGATCGTCACGCTTGTCGCGATCGTCGGGTTGATGATCCAAGGTGTAGCGGTCGTCTTGCTTGCGCTGGAATTCACCGTCGAAGGTATTGCCATTGGCGGCTCCGCCGTTCTGGCCCCAACCGCCTGGGCGATAAACGGCGAGATGCGGCATCAGCTTCAGCGTCAGTGATTTCTGCACCGGCGGCAACAGCAGCAACAGGCCAAGGAAATCGGTGAAAAAGCCCGGTATCACCAGCAGGAAACCCGCCAGCACCAGTGAAACGCTTTTCACCATCTCCGCTGCCGGGCTTTCGCCCGCCGCCAGCTTCTGTTGCATCTGCACAAAGGTCTTCATGCCCTGATTACGCACCAAGGAAACACCGACGCAGGAAGTAAACACCACCAGCAGCAGCGTCATTGCCACGCCGAACACGGCGGCAACTTTAATAAACAAGGATATCTCTATATAAGCCAGTAGAAATATCAGCAGTAACGGTAACCAGCGCACCTGGTTCTCTCCTCTAGGTAGAGTCGGCGTACCCGCCCGATGGCGCATACGTGATAAATGGGGCCGCTAATCGGCCAACCTTCATACAATGGGGGCTTCCCGCCGCCATTTCAACCGGGCGATCTTTTTTATTCTCTTTGCCGCAAACGTGAAGCCCTTCACAGAAACCAAAAGCTGTCATTTGCTGAAGCACCATATAGTGATCTACGTTCATTCATTTATTACCAACCAGCATATGATCTGGGTAGCGACAATAGCTGCGGTCAATACTTCCGCAGTAGACCCGCTCGGCAACATTATTTTGTTATCCTGCACATAATTATATTCGGCAGCAACATAGAGAAGGTTCTCATGTCAAACAACATTCGTATCGAAGAAGACCTATTAGGAACACGTGAAGTCCCAGCAGAAGCCTACTACGGTGTTCATACTCTGCGTGCGATTGAAAACTTCTATATCAGCAACAGTAAAATCAGCGACGTTCCTGAGTTTGTACGCGGCATGGTGATGGTAAAAAAAGCCGCCGCCATGGCAAACAAAGAGCTGCAAACCATCCCACGTAAAATTGCCGACGTCATCATCCAGGCATGTGATGAAGTACTGGATAAAGGCAAATGCATGGACCAATTCCCGGTGGATGTGTTCCAGGGCGGTGCTGGCACCTCGCTGAACATGAACACCAACGAAGTACTGGCAAACATCGGCTTGGAGCTGATGGGCCACCAGAAGGGTGAATACCAATATCTGAACCCTAACGATCACCTCAACAAGTGTCAGTCTACCAACGACGCTTACCCAACCGGGTTCCGCATCGCGGTTTACGCCTCCAACCAGAAACTGATCGATGCTATCAACCAACTGCGTGAAGGGTTTGACCGTAAGGCCAAAGAGTTCGAAACCATCCTGAAAATGGGCCGTACCCAGTTGCAGGACGCGGTGCCAATGACCCTGGGCCAGGAATTCCACGCCTTCAGCGTGTTGCTGAATGAAGAAACCCGTAACCTGCACCGTACCGCAGAGTTGCTGCTGGAAGTGAACCTGGGTGCGACGGCGATCGGTACCGCGCTGAATACCCCGGAAGGTTACCAACACCTGGCTGTTAAGAAACTGGCGGAAGTCAGTGGCCTGCCGGTGGTACCTGCCGAAGACCTGATCGAGGCCACCTCCGACTGTGGTGCCTACGTGATGGTGCACAGTGCGCACAAGCGCCTGGCGGTCAAACTGTCCAAGATCTGTAACGACCTGCGTCTGCTGTCTTCCGGCCCACGTGCTGGCCTGAACGAAATCAACCTGCCTGAACTGCAGGCCGGTTCTTCCATCATGCCAGCCAAAGTGAACCCGGTGATCCCAGAAGTGGTTAACCAGGTTTGCTTTAAGGTGATCGGCAACGACACTTGCGTTACCATGGCCGCCGAAGCAGGCCAGCTGCAGTTGAACGTGATGGAACCGGTAATTGGCCAGGCGATGTTTGAATCAATTCACATCCTGACCAATGCCTGCTATAACCTGCTGGAAAAATGCATTAACGGTATTACCGCCAACAAAGAAGTGTGCGAGTACTACGTATTTAACTCTATCGGTATCGTCACCTATCTGAACCCGTTCATTGGCCACCACAACGGTGACATTGTCGGCAAGATCTGTGCTGAAACCGGCAAGAGCGTACGTGAAGTCGTGCTGGAACGCGGTTTACTGACCGAAGCTGAGCTGGATGACATCTTCTCCGTAGAGAACCTGATGCACCCGGCATATAAGGCGAAACGCTATACAGATGAAAATGAACAATAATAGACTCATCCGGTAGCCTGAAAGGCACGCTAATCCTCTGGATAGCGTGCCTTTTTTCTTTCCGAAAACACAAAGCTGTAACGTTTGGTTTTCATAAAAATCCATTTTAAGGGGTAAACACTATGCTAGTAGTAGAATTGGTGATCGTTCTACTGGCCATCTTTTTGGGGGCCAGGCTGGGCGGTATCGGAATAGGCTTTGCAGGCGGGCTTGGGGTGTTGGTGCTGGCGATGATTGGCGTTAAGCCAGGCAGCATTCCCTTCGACGTTATTTCAATCATTATGGCGGTTATCGCCGCTATCGCCGCTATGCAGGTCGCTGGCGGGATGGACTATCTGGTGCAGCAAACCGAAAAACTGCTGCGTAAAAATCCAAAATACATCACTATTCTGGCCCCCATCGTCACCTATTTCCTGACCATCTTCGCCGGTACCGGTAATATCTCCCTCTCGGCCCTACCGGTCATTGCAGAAGTGGCTAAAGAGCAAGGCATCAAACCTTGCCGCCCTCTGTCTACTGCCGTGGTTTCTGCGCAGATTGCCATTACCGCCTCGCCTATCTCAGCAGCGGTGGTGTACATGTCTTCCGTTATGGAAGGACATGGCGTGAGTTACCTGCATTTGCTGATGGTGGTGATCCCTTCTACCTTCCTGGCTGTGATACTGATGTCGCTGCTGGTCACTTGGTTGTTTGACTCCAAACTGTCTGACGATCCTGTGTATCAAAAGCGCTTCGAAGAAGGTCTGGTTGCCCTGCGTGGTGAGAACGTCATCGTGATCAAACCGCGTGCGAAAACCTCCGTGCTGCTGTTCCTGGCTGGCGTACTGAGCGTAGTGGCTTATGCCATCATCAACAGCCCAAGCATGGGTCTGGTGACGACGCCGCTGATGAACACCACCAATGCCATCCTGATCATCATGCTGAGCGTGGCCACCCTGACCACCATCCTGTGTCGCATCGAAACCGACCTGATTTTGAACTCCAGCACCTTTAAGGCCGGGATGAGCGCCTGTATCTGTATCCTGGGCGTAGCCTGGTTGGGTGACACCTTTGTGCAGGCCAACCTTGACTGGATCAAAGAGACTGCGGGTACCGTGATCCAATCCCATCCTTGGTTACTGGCGGTGATCTTCTTCTTCTGTTCGGCGCTGCTGTACTCTCAGGCCGCCACTGCCAAGGCGTTGATGCCGATGGCGCTGGCCCTGAACGTCACCCCGCTGACGGCGATCGCTTCCTTTGCTGCCGTTTCTGGCCTGTTTATTCTGCCAACCTACCCTACTCTGGTAGCGGCGGTACAGATGGACGATACCGGGACGACACGCATCGGGCGCTTCGTGTTTAACCACCCGTTCCTGATCCCTGGCACCTTGGGCGTGGCGTTTGCCGTCATCTTCGGCTTCCTGATTGGTAGCGTTATTCTGTGATCCTCAAGCGGGGCTTCGGCCCCGCTTTCTCCTCCTCATTCCCCTGCTGTTGATAATCTAACCTTCTAGCCAACACCGCTTCAGGGTATAGTGCCCTGTTACCAAACCTGGTTGAGAGGGCCGAAGATGTCTGATTGCGAAGCTATCGTCATACTCTGTACCGCACCCGATGAAGCCACGGCGCAAGAGCTGGCGGCACGCGTCCTGGGGGAGAAACTGGCGGCCTGTGCCACGCTGCTGCCTGGGGCAACATCGCTGTATTACTGGGAAGGGAAACTGCAACAGGAATACGAAGTGCAGATGCTGTTTAAAAGCGATCGCCAGCATCAACAAGCGCTACTCACCTACCTGAAACAACATCACCCGTACCAGACACCCGAACTGTTGGTGCTGCCGGTGATGGCTGGAGATAAAGATTACCTGTCATGGATCAACGCCTCATTAAACTGATATTGCTGCTGTGCAGCCTGTTCTTCCTGCCCACAGCGGCCCAGGCTTCACTGTTCGGCCAAAACGCGGGTAACCAGTTCGTCCCCGTCGATCAGGCATTTGCCTTTGATTTTAAACAACAGGGCCCCCAACTGACGCTAAGCTGGCAAATCCGCCCTGGTTACTACCTGTATCGCCAGCAAATCAAGCTGGTGCCGCAGCAGGCAACGCTGGGCCAGTTCGAGCTGCCCGCCGGGCTGAAGCATAAAGATGAATTCTTTGGTGAAGTGGCGATATTCAAGGAACCCTTGGCCCTGAGCATTCCCCTGTTGCAGGCGGGTGACAATGCCAGCCTGAGCGTCACTTACCAAGGGTGTGCTGAGGCCGGATTCTGCTATCCACCTGAGACCCGTGTGATCCCGCTGAGCGCAGTGGCACTTGCCGCAGAGCCCGCAGCACCGGTAGCCATAGCACCAGCAGAAACAGCACCGGCCAATCTGCCCTTCTCCCCCCTGTGGGCCTTGTTGATTGGTATCGGTATTGCGTTTACCCCTTGCGTGTTGCCGATGTATCCGCTGATTTCCGGCATTATTCTGGGCCGTGAGCGGCCACACAGCAGTGGGCGCATTCTGGTGCTGGCCGTGGTGTATGTGCAAGGCATGGCGCTGACCTATACCCTGCTCGGCCTGGTGGTTGCCGCCGCCGGGTTGCAGTTCCAGGCCGCGCTGCAACACCCTTACGTGCTGATAGGTCTTTCGGTGCTGTTTGTCGCCCTGGCTCTGTCCATGTTCGGCTGCTACTCCTTGCAGCTCCCCTCTTCACTGCAAACGCGGCTGGCCAACTGGAGCAACACCCAGCAGGGTGGCTCGCTGGTGGGCGTGTTTGTGATGGGCGCTCTGGCAGGCCTGATCTGCTCGCCATGCACCACCGCCCCGCTCAGCGCCATCCTGTTATACATCGCCCAAAGCGGCAATATGTGGGCCGGTGGCGGCACGTTGTATCTGTATGCCCTAGGGATGGGTATCCCATTGGTGATCGTGACGCTGTTCGGCAACCGCCTGCTGCCTCGCAGCGGCCCGTGGATGCAGTACGTCAAGGAAGCCTTTGGCTTTGTGATCCTGGCGCTGCCGGTGTTCCTGCTTGAGCGGGTGATTGGCGACGTCTGGGGGCTGCGCCTGTGGAGCCTGCTCGGCCTGGCATTCTTCGGCTGGGCATTCGTCCTGAGCCTGAAATCATCCCGTGGCTGGACGCGAGCCATCCAGGTGCTACTGTTGGCGGCGCTGGTGATTTCGGCGCGCCCATTGCAAGACTGGGCTTTCGGCAGCACGGCCTCTGAGCAGACGGCCCAGCCGCATCTGAACTTCACCCGTATCAATAACGTTGAACAGCTTAACCAGGCGCTACAACAGGCACAGGGCAAGCCGGTGATGCTGGACCTATACGCGGACTGGTGTGTCGCCTGCAAAGAGTTTGAGAAATACACCTTCAGCGATCAAGCGGTGCAGACCCAATTGGCCGATACGGTGTTGCTGCAGGCCGACGTAACGGCCAACAATGCCGAACAGGCCGCCTTGCTCAAGCACTTGCAGGTGCTTGGCCTGCCGACCATTTTGTTCTTTGACCGAGATGGCAAAGAGTTACCCGCAGCCCGCGTGACGGGCTTTATGAACGCAGAAGCCTTCGACGCACATTTGCAGAAAACCACTCGGTAAACGACACTGAGTTTCAGAACATTTTTTGGAGGGAGCACTAGTGCAACGTGAACAGGTTTTAAATACAGCCTTGGAGCTGTTGGAAAAACAGGGCCTGGCGACCACCACCTTGGAAATGCTGGCAGAAAAACTGGGTGTGCCATACAGCGATTTCAAACCGTTCTGGCCGGACCGCGAGGCTCTGCTGTATGACTGCCTGCGCTACCATGGCCAGCAGATTGATACCTGGCGCCGCCAGTTGCAGCTTGATGAGACGTTGAGCCCACAGCAAAAGCTGCTTGCGCGTTATGACGTGCTGGCAGAGCACGTGCAGAATGAACGCTATCCAGGCTGCCTGTTTATTGCCGCCTGTAGCTTCTTCCCTGAGAGCGACCACCCGATCCATCAACTGGCCGAGCAGCAGAAGATCACCTCGCTGGACTTCACCCGCGATCTATTGCGTGAGATGGATGCCGACGACGCCGACTCGGTAGCGCAGCAGATGGAACTGGTGCAGGAAGGCTGCCTGAGTAAACTGCTGATAAAACGCCAGTTGCAGGATGTGGCTGTCGCCAAGCGGCTGGCCGAAGATATCTTGCATATTGCCCAGTGCCGTCAGTTTGGTGCGTTAAGCTAAAGCCTCCCTTACCGGGCTTACCACGTAGGGGCGCTGCATGCTGTGCCCGTTGATAACCAATGGGATAAGGCCGTATTCTGCGCGCTTTGCCTGAAAAGCCAGCAATCGGAGCTGTTTTCACGTTTTTCGTCACAAATCCGTTGACGCCGCACGGCCAATACGGTTTAATGCGCCCCGTTGCCCGGATAGCTCAGTCGGTAGAGCAGGGGATTGAAAATCCCCGTGTCCTTGGTTCGATTCCGAGTCCGGGCACCATCATTTAGAAGAACCCGCCTATGGCGGGTTTTTTGCTTTTGGGTTAAAACTTCCCCGCTATAAGCCCGCTAAACGTTTTCCTCTACAAAAAACCCTGACTGATTAAAAACTGCCACCACGGCATACCAATCATCACGTGAACAACGAACGTGAGTAAGGCAATCACAGTCCCGGTGATCCACCATGATTTGATGTCATTATAGCCAGCAGAAAATACGATAGGCCCTGCGGCGCCACCATAGTGAGTAATGCACCCACCATAGGAGTTGGAAAATAATATGGCTAAAGCCAGGATCATCGGCGGTGCCCCTGCCACCATGCCGACAGTGGCAAAAACCGGTACCATCGCGGCGACATAAGCACCGCCGGAAGCAAACAGATAGCGGATAAAAATGCTGATCAACAGCAGTATAATCACCACGTAATTGCCTGAACCGCTAAAGGTAAAGTGATGAGAAAACCAATCGGCTAACCAGGTGAAAAAACCGGTCTTGGATAAGGTACTGCTCAGGCCAATAATCCCGCCATACCAAATCAGCGTACTCCATCCACCTTTGTTTTTTAGAATATCATCCCAACTGACCACGCCAGAAAGCAAGGCAAGCACCATCACAATAATCGCAACGGTCGCCGCATCAATCCCTAACTCACCGGAGAATATCCAGCCTAGTAATGCCAACAGAAATATAATCATCAACCCTTTTTCCCTCTTCGTCATAGGGCCTAAGGTCGCCAAACCTTCAGCAGAGAGAGTTTTATTGTCGATACATTTCAACTCTGGGGGTGAGATCTTATAAGTGATGTAGGGAATAACCGCCAGCATAATTAACCCCGGGATCCCTCCGGCCAACGCCCAACCCAGCCAACTTATCTTGATATGAAAGATGTCGGACATCAGGCTCAATGCCAACGCATTGCCGGCAAAGCCAGTTAAGAACATATAACTGGTAGTTTTCGTCACCATATAGATATTGATCATAAGAAAACGCCCGGCCTTACGCGGGCTCTTCTCTGGATCGGAGCCTAAGGCTACCGCGATACTATTGATGATAGGAAAAATTATGCCACCAGCTCGGGCGGTGTTTGACGGCGTCGCCGGGGCAAGGATCAAATCAAGCAATACCGTGACATAGCCGAGCCCCAGCGTGGTACTGCCTATCCGCCCAATCAGTTTATAGGCAATACGCTTTCCAAGCCCTGTGGTGACGAAAGCAGCGCTTAGGGTAAATGCGGCAAAAACCAGCCAGGTAGTCCCTGATGCATAGCCGCTTAACGCCGCACTGAATTTTAGTTTGCCATCACCCAACGTCTCAATCACCACAGCGGATGCGGCAACCGCAGTCAATAAAACCACCGGTTCGGGGTAGGGCTTAATCACCAATCCGATAATCGCTGCCAAATAAATCCCCAAAAGCTTCCAGGCCATTGGAGAAAGACCTTCGGGTGCGGGAATAGCAAATACCAGCAGAGGGATTACCAAGATCAATCCCATTTTCCATACATTGGTTTTTATCATAATCACTCACCTAGATATCATATTAATCGCTGAAGTAATTGGCTATAGAACTCACCATCCTATTTCCCTCAAACGGATTAAGATAATTTTTGATAATATTAACGCGAATACCCCTCAGGCATTGCCGATAAAAGCCTGAGAAGCACGACCATTTAATCAAGAATGCACAGCGTACCGATTAATTTAACTGGCATTACCCTCCAGATAAAAAGGCATGCGGTTAAATGACAAATAGCGATAAGTATCCTGAGCGGTATCACTTATATTCGCCATGTAGCCAAGATATTCCTCCACCTCAGGAAGTTGCCCCGTCATGGCCGTTATCGCACTTAATTCAGCAGAGGCTAGATAAACCTTGGCATCCACACCTAACCGATTGGGAAAATTGCGGGTTGAGGTTGAAACGACACGGCTTCCCGGTTTAACCCTGGCCTGATTCCCCATACAAAGTGAACAACCTGAGGGCTCGATCCTGGCTCCTGACTTGATAAAATGACTGAAGTAACCTTCATTGCTCAACTGTACCGCATCCATTTTTGTTGGCGGAGCCAGCCAGAAACGTGTCGCAACCTCACCTTTGTGCTGCGCTAACAGCTTACCGGTGGCACGAAAGTGACCGATATTGGTCATGCATGAGCCAATAAACACCTCGTCAATTTTTTCGCCTGCCACTTCAGAAAGTAAATGAACATCATCAGGATCGTTTGGCACACACAGGATCGGCTGTGTTATTTCAGACAAATCGATATTGATAACAGCGGCATACTCGGCATCAGAGTCTGCACTCAATAACTGAGGATTGGCCAGCCAGGCCTCCATTTCCTTGATTCGTTGCCGGAGAGTCGGCTGATCCTGATAACCCTGTGTCATCATCCAATTCAGTAACGCCACGTTGGATCTTAGATACTCTTCGACTTCGGGCTGGCCGAGTTTAACCGTACACGCCGCCGCAGAACGTTCAGCTGAAGCGTCGGCCAGTTCAAATGCCTGCTCAACCTTCAGCCCCGTCAACCCCTCAATTTCGAGGATACGGCCTGAGAACACATTCTTTTTATCCTGCTTTGCAATCGTCAGCAGGCCCTCTCTGATGGCGAAATATGGAATGGCGTGCACTAAATCACGCAGAGTGATCCCCGGTTGCCTCTCACCATGAAAACGGATCAAGACCGATTCGGGCATATCCAATGGCATAATCCCGGTTGCCGCCGCAAAAGCCACCAGCCCCGAACCTGCAGGAAATGAAATGCCTATCGGGAATCGAGTATGGGAGTCAGCCCCGGTCCCCACGGTGTCCGGCACTAGCATACGGTTTAACCAAGAATGGATGATACCGTCGCCGGGGCGCAGTGAAACACCACCTCGTTGGGTCATAAAGTCAGGTAATGTCTGTTGCAGATTAACATCGACTGGCTTTGGATAAGCCGACGTGTGGCAAAACGATTGCATCACCAGATCGGCAGAAAATCTCAGGCAGGCAAGGTCTTTCAACTCATCCCTCGTCATGCCACCGGTGGTGTCCTGCGAGCCTACCGTGCTCATTTTGGGTTCGCAATACTGACCCGGGCGCACCCCTACGGTGCCACAGGCTTTACCCACTATTTTTTGTGCCAAGGTATAACCGGTGTGCTTTTCTGCCGGAACAACAGCCTGCCGAAACACGTCACTAGGCGGCAATCCCAATGAAGTACGCGCTTTAGCAGTGAGATCACGGCCAATAATCAGCGGAATGCGTCCGCCCGCCCTGACTTCATCCAAAAGTACCGGGCTTTTTAACACAAACCGGCTCACGACTTCTTCACTGTCATGGCGACGGATCTCGCCTTGGGCTGGATAAAGGTCGATCACATCGCCCATCGCCAGTGAGGTGACGTCTACTTCAATCGGCAGTGCCCCCGAGTCCTCCAGCGTATTGAAGAAGATCGGCGCGATTTTCCCCGCCAGCACTATGCCGCCACAGCGTTTGCCGGGTACAAAAGGAATATCCTGGCCGATATACCATAAGATCGAATTGGTTGCCGATTTGCGCGATGAACCGGTGCCGACAACATCCCCCACATAGGCTAAAGGATGACCGGCCTGGCTTAACGCCGCTAACTGGCTGACTGGCCCGATGATGCCTGGCAGATCGGGCGTGATGCCTTCACGGGGAACACTCAGCATCGTCAGCGCATGCAGTGGAATATCGGGGCGTGACCAAGCTTCTGGCGCAGGAGACAAATCGTCAGTATTAGTTTCTCCCGTCACCTTCATGACCGTTAAGGTGATTTTTTCTGCTACCGCTGGGCGAGAGGTAAACCATTGCGCGTCGGCCCAAGAAAGAAGAACCTGCTGAGCCATTACATTACCTTGCCGAGCCTTGCTTTCAATCTCGGCAAATTTGTCGAAAACCAGTAACGTCGCAGCCAGCTCTTTGGCCGCCAAAGGGGCTAACACCCCATCATCAAGCAAGTCTATCAGTGGCTGTACGTTATATCCCCCCTGCATCGTACCTAAGAGGCGCACCGCTTCTTCTCGGGTTATCAGTGGGGAATCAGCTTTTTGCTGCGCAATATGGTCAAGAAATTCTGCCTTGATTTTTGCGGCATCATCTACCCCGGAAGGCACATGGTGAGCTAATAATTGCAGTAAGAAATCCCCTTCATCCGGTACCGCTGATTGCAGCAGTTTAACCAGTTGGGCCACTTGTTCGGCCGTTAACGGTTTGGGTGGGATGCCTTTTTCGGCGCGCTCAGCGCTATGTTGCTTATAGTCGGCTAACATTGCTTTCTCCTGAAAATCCATTAAATATTCATGTTAAAATATTTTACTCATTGAATTTATTGATCACTTGCTTGGCAAACTGCCCCACCCGTGTCAGGCCGTAGTCCCAGGGACCAAACCCGGATTCCGCATTGATATGCCCTGCCTCACCGACATCAACCAGCTCACTACCCCATGCCTGTGCCCAATATTCTGCGCGAGCAAAACGCATTAACGGGTCGTTATGGCTGGCGAATGCCAGGCTCGGTACCGCCAAAGGTTGGTTATTGATGCGCTCTTCTAATTCAAAACGTAGCGGCTCGGCCGGTGCCACCAATACCACTCCGGCCACTCCCGAAATCCCACTTTGGACGACATAACAGGACGCCAAGGCACCAAAGCTGTGTCCGACCAAAATGGCCGGTTGCTTACAGGCCAATAGCTCCCGCCGGATGGCTAATCCCCAACTGTCCAAATCGGCCTGAAACCAGTCCCGTTGGCGGATCCTGCGCCACGATGGAAAACGCCGGGACCAGTGGCTTTGCCAATGCTCCTCACCGCTGTCGCGCACCCCAGGGACCAGTATCATGGTCAGGTGTGCCGCCACCTCGGCCAGTGCGTTGTCCACTTCTGTCATGTGCATCAGGCTCGATCCTTGTTAAAACCCGTCAGCATGGGTACTGAGCCAATAGCCAGGTCACAGCCAGCAGATCGGCACTGCCACCGGGGCTGAGGTTATCCGCGGTCATCCGTTGATCCAGCATAATCAACGCCCTGCGACGCTCGGCAAGCCCGGCGTCCTTCATCTCTAACAGTTGCCGGGCCTGGCGTTGCACAAAGCGCAAGCCAGCAAGCCCGCCACGCGATACCAGATTGGTATCGCAGTTATGCGCCATCAGCGTCAGCAGCACATGCCATAACACCTGTTCTTCTGCGTAGCCGGCTTTGCAAGCCTGCTGCCACGCCGGTAATGCGTATTGCCGTACCGTCATGAACCCGCTGGCTGCTTCCCCCCTGGCCCCCTTCATGCCGTATTGCTGATACAACCGCTCGCCTACCGTGACAACCCGACGCCCCTGAACCAGCTCCTGCTCCACCAGATGTGCGCTCAGGGACGACACGGCCTGGCAAAGAGTGGTGCTGGTGATCGCTTGCTGCTGCCCCGCCAGGCGCCCCGCCGCCGTACACAACAAGCCCAGCGAGAAAATCCCCCCCTTGTGAGTATTCACTCCGCCAGTAGCCCGGAACATATCCTGCTCACACGCCAACCCCACCGGCCTCACCCTACTTAACGCCACGTAGCCTTTCTCGTTGGCCGACAGTTCCCCCGCCGTGACGAAACGACTGAACCAGGGAGCTATCGCCGCGATACTGCGGTGAAACAACGGCAAATCCATATCACGATGGGCACCGTTACCATCCCGGTCCACCAAGCCCGGTTTGGGAGTCAGTTCTACTTCACGGCGTAAAGCTTCGACGGACAATTGTGCAATGGCGCCAGCAGTAATGGGCTCACACTGATGAGCTGTTGACGTAGTCATCAATCTTGTCCTCTATACTCTGTAACAACCGCGATAGCGGGTGTTTGCCAGAACGGGCACAAGCATGCGCGGGTTCATCGCAAACCAGACAGGGACGAGCGGGCTGCCTGAAAAGACTGCGGCTCAATAACCCATCTTGTGGGCTAAAAACATCCATATCCCATAACCGCCCTAAAGGGTGATGGTTCTCCAACGCAATCGTGGCACGTTTTACCGCCGCTGCAGGTGCCGTTACCGCCCAGAAAGCCTCCGCGCCTTCAGGCAACCAGAAAACCTGATGCTGACTGATCCCCCACCCGGCTCCCTGCACCAACTGCCCGAACGTCATTAGTGCCACCTGCATGACCTGACGGGCTTGCGGGCTATCTTTAACCTCGCCAGGCCAGACTAACGTCAGTGAAACCAGGGTCTCTTGCCAGTGAGCCAACCAGACTCTTTGCCGTTCGGCCCGTCGATCCCGGGCCGCCAACAACGCCTCCAGAGTCACCGGGGTTGGCGCAACAGCAGGTACGTTACTCATGGCTGTTTAACCTGGCGGACGACGTCAATAACGCTACCATCGCGGTAACGGATCACTCCGACAATGCGATCCTCAAACTCGATGGGCTTCGGCTCACCGGAAATTTCCAATGTCCGCTCATGCAGTGCTTCAATGCTCATTAGCGGCAGACCGGCAACCAACAGGCGTTGGTATACCTCCGGGCGTGCAGGATTCACCGCAATACCATGGTCGGTGACCAAAACATCAATGCTTTCGCCAGGGGTGACGCAGGTCGTCACGTGGCGCACCACCGTAGGAATACGGCTGCGGATCAAGGGCGCGACCACGATGGTCAGATTTGCGGCGGCAGCCACATCACAATGCCCGCCCGAAGCCCCGCGCATGACACCGTCCGATCCGGTTATCACGTTTACGTTGAATTCGAGGTCAATCTCCAACGCGCTGAGGATGACGATATCCAACTGATCACAACAGGCCGCTTTAGCTGCCGGGTTGGCGTAAACGCTGGTCGAAATTTCCACATGTCGCGGATTTTTTGCCAGTGAGGAGGCTGCGCTACTGTCAAAGCTTTGCGTATCCAGCAGGGTTTCAATCAAGCCTTTCTCGTGCAGATCGACGAGGCTGCCGGTGATCCCTCCCAACGCAAAACTTGCCACAATGTTTTGGCGTAGCATGCGGGCTTCAAGAAAACGGGTGCAGGCCGTTGATGCGGCACCAGAGCCGGTTTGTAGCGAGAAACCGTTGTTGAAATAGCCCGAATGCTCGATCACATCGGCAGCAGTTCGGGCAATCATCAGCTCACGCGGGTTACTGGTCACACGCGCCGCCCCTACGCTGATTTTCGCCGGGTCACCAACCTCTGTGACCTGCACTATGCTATCTACCTGAGTCTGCAAAATACTGGCAGGCATGTTGGGGAATGGGACGATTTCCTCGGTCAGCAGCACCACGTGGCGAGCATACTGTGCATCCACCATCGCATAACCAAGTGAGCCACAGCGTGACTGGCCTGCTGTCCCGTTGGCATTGCCATACTCATCGCTGCAAGGCACGCCGAGGAAGGCCACATCAATGGTGATTTCACCACTTTCAATCAGCTTCACCCGCCCGCCATGAGAATGGATCTGCACCGGTTCCTTCATCAGCCCGTTAGAGATAGCCTCTGCCAACGGACCACGCATGCCCGAGGTATAAATTTTGCTGATAACGCCGTTGCGAATATGTTCGATCAGCGGCGCATTACAGGTCATCAGAGAGCTGGAAGCCAAGGTGATGTTTTTCAGTCCCTGCCTGGCCAGCAGGTCCACCACGGTATTGATGACTTTATCGCCCTCACGAAATCCATGATGAAAGGAGATCGTCATACCGTCGCGCAATCCACTGCGGGTAATAGCGTCTTCCAGGCTGGCACACAGTTTGCGCTCATGCTTTTGACGGGCATCGGCCAGGTAAGGAGTATGGACGTTGGCACCACTGAATAGCGTCCAGTGATGCTCATCGGCACAGTGCTGGCGCAATGAATCAATTACATTAATCATCGACTTTTCCCGTTGGTTCCGTTTAATCATCATTGACGTACACCTGATGCATGGGCGCGATCGAGTACGATGCGGGCATGATTAATGATCGGGGCATCAATCATTTTCCCATTCAGTGAGATGACCCCAAGTCCTGCACGTTCACCTTCTTCTGCGGCGGCAATCACCCGCACTGCGTAATCCACGTCTTCCTGTGTCGGCGCGTAGGCGTTATGCAACAACTCTATCTGGCGGGGATTAATCAGGGATTTGCCGTTAAAGCCCATCCGGCGGATCAAATCCACCTCACGTAGGAAACCCGCTTCATCATTGATATCGGAATACACCACATCAAATGCATCAATTCCTGCCGCCCGAGCCGCATGCAGCACCGCGTTACGGGCATAGAACAGCTCGGTTCCGTCACCCCGTTCAGTTTGCATATCCATCACATAATCAAACGCGGCCAAAGCAATCCCCATCAGACGTGGAGAAGAGCGGGCAATTGCCACCGCATTGATTACGCCAACAGCCGATTCAATCGCCGCCATCAAACGGGTTGATCCCACAGGGCGACCGCAAGACTCTTCAATGCGGGCGACTTCATTTTCCAGTTGGTAAATATCATCCGGGCTGTCGGTTTTTGGCAGACGAATTACATCAGCACCGCCGCGAACGGCTGCCTGCAAATCTTTCAAACCAAATGGCGTATTTAGCGGATTGATGCGTACCACCGTTTCAATGTCGCGATACATCGGGAGCTGCAGTGCATGAAAGACCAAAATACGGGCGCTGTCTTTTTCCCGCAGAGACACCGCATCTTCCAGGTCAAACATGATTGAATCCGGTTTATACACAAATGCAGTCGACAACATGGCCGCATTTGAACCGGGGAGAAATAACATGCTTCGACGCAACTTTTTCATCACAACACCTCCCAGTTAAGCGTCTCTTCCTGCGTACCGCGTAACACCGCGCACTGAACCCTGGCTCGGATAACACAATCCAGCGCACCTTTGTCATCAATGATCACCAGCCCATCCGTGACATCTAGCGCCTTCAGGGTTTGGTGCACGACTGCCGCTATCTGCTCACCAAACTGCTTGAACACTTCACTGTTAATGACGACGTCCAGCCCTCCCTCTGACGGACTCACCTTGACCAACAAATCGCTGGACTCAAAGGTGCCAGCCAGAGCCGCCTTAGTTATTTTCATGGTATGAATTCCTGCCTCGAGACATTGGTAAAATGGGTAACCTTATTGACGGTTGATGAACGCATTTCAGGATGTACAGACCGGTAAGCAATAGGATTGTAGATAGGGCAACGTGGTCTTGGGCACAATGTCCTCAATAGCCTCGGCCTGATGTTGTCGTAATAGCTGGCGTACATCGGAAGCGGAAATCGCCCGGCCATTCAAGGTGGTTTTACGGTCGATCTCCACCACGCTTATTGCCCGTGAGATTGCGTTGTCTGAGCCTTCCAGCCAGTAATGCATGGCATCGTTATATTGTGCTGTGACTGCGCAATGGGGTTCCGTGCCGACAAAACGGTGAGTGATCCCTAACGCAGGCGCGATATAGCGGCGGAAAATAAGCAGATCCATCGCTGAATAGGTTTCGTTAATCACCTTCTGTTCTTTGAGGAAATAACTGGGGAATGTTGCCCGGGAAATCATGTAACAAGTGCCGGGGTGGACCGTCAGGCCACTGAGGTCGGCCACACCTTGGCTTACCATTTCCAACCGTTGCGCGAACGGGAACAGTGAAACATCCTCACTTACGACAAAGATATGCAACCAATCACAGGCTTGCAGTGCCTGCTCGACCAAATAACGATGACCAAGAGTGAAGGGGTTGGCATTCATCACGATACAACCGATACGCTCGCCCGGTTTCCTGAACGGCTGGAGCGAGGCGCGATACCGGGCTATACCCACCGGCGTGTTTTCCAGCAACACGCTGATACCTGGAACCTCAGCTATCGGGAAAAAACCGCATCCGCGGAAGAAAATCTTATTTTCAGGGCGGGTATACAAGAAAAGGTGTATGTTGCCACGCTGGGCGGCCAGCTTAGCCACCTCTTCGACAATCCGTACGCTGAGCTTTTCCCCACGCCAGGCAATATCCACGGCCACACACTTGATAGTGTTACCAGCCAAACCGGCACAGGCGATGATGTTCTTGCCCTTGCGGGCAATGACAAACAGCTCAATGTCCCGATCTACCCCCAGATGGCAATGCTGTAAAAACGAGTGTATCTCTCCGATCCAAACGACATCATCGGTAACTGAAATCACTTCAAATTCAACGGAGTCAATGATATCCATCAAGGGTACTCCCAGGCTGCCGTCCATAACGTCACTCCCACCTTTTTGACATCTCTGCTGATGTTCTGGAGCCCGTTTTATTACGCAGGAATGTTGCATCGTGAACTGGCTTCAACAATTGAGTTGCGTAAATGGCCAATGTTTTCAATCTCTACTTCGATACAATCCCCCGATTTCATAAACAGTGGAGGATTACGTTTTTTCCCAACCCCACCCGGCGAACCAGTGATGATGACGTCACCAGGGCTGAGGAAGGTGAAGGTGCTGATGTACTCAATTAATTCAGCGACTTTGTAGATCATGCTGCTGGTATGGTCGTCCTGGACCAAGTGGCCATTCAGATAGGTACGGATAGATAAAGCGTGGGGATCGGGAATTTCATCGACCGTAGTGAGAAAAGGCCCGAAAGAGCCGGTTTTACGCCAGTTCTTACCGGCGGTATACCAACTGTGCTGCCAATCGCGTACAGAGCCGTCCATATAGCAGCTGTAACCCGCGACATACTCAAAGGCCTGCTCACGGCCAATGTTCTCACCTGATTTACCAATAATGACCGCCAACTCACCTTCGTAATCAAACTCCTTGGTTAACCCAGGTTTGATGACATCGGTATCGTGGCCGGTTTGAGAGTCGGCAAAGCGGACGAATAACGTGGGTGCTGGGTTCTGTTCATTAAACTCTTTACGTTTCTCCGCATAATTCATGCCGACACAAAGGATTTTACCTGGCTGTTCAATGACCGGCAGGAAGGTAAGATCATCGAGAGAAATATCAGGCTGGCAACGGATAAATTCACGAGCCAACGCAAGAGAATCACCTTCCAACAATGATTTCAAAGTGGGGTACCGCGCACCAATTCTATCCCCCAGATCGATAATGCCGTTGGGAGTATAAATACCGTAACTTTTTTGACCACCGTGGCTATAGCTTGCGAGTTTCATAAAAGCGCCTATTGGATTTTCCTGGGCCGGCAAGAAACACGCTCATTGCCGGCAATAATAATTCACTGCTTAAAAACGGGGCTATTCATTACTCTTGGCGGGGACAAGTTGGATGTTACCCACAGCCCCTAAATAATTGGCTACCACAATCCCAATCCCCAGCAAGGCGATAATGAACCCTGTCATCCCTGGCCAGCCGAATGTGGCAAAAACCTGTCCATTGCAATAACCGATTACCGAGCCGCCCATGTAGTAGAAGAACAGGTATAACCCCGTTGCTTGTCCACGAGAATGGGTCGCATTTTTACTCACCCAGCTTAAGCCGATAGAATGACAGCCGAAGAAACATCCGGTAAAAATGACTGCGCCAACAATGAATACGGCAGTATTTTGTGTCAACGTCAGCAACATCCCGATAATCATCATCACGAAAAGGCCAGCCAATACTTTCATTCCACCAAACTTCGCTGATAAACGCCCTGCCTGTGGTGCAGTGAAGAAACTCAAAGCAAAACTGAATGAAATCAATCCAGCTTGCGCATGTGACACATTAAACGGCTCTTTAGCCAAGAAGAAAGCAAGATAGTTATACAAAGAGGTAAATACACCAAAAATAATAAAACTGACGACAAACATTAGCGCCAACTTTTTATTTTTAAAGTGTTGCGCGCCTTCTTTCAGAACACGGGTGAAATTTATACTTTTTGATGCCTGGAATTTTTGAGACTCCGGCAAGACAAAATACACCATCAACGAGACCAGCATCAAAAGCACGGCAAAGCCGTAGAAGATGATGTCGATGGAGACATAGTCAATGAGTTGGCTGGCTAGAACACGTCCTGACATACCGCCTATCGAGTTACCAAATACAAAGTATCCGGTGACCACCCCAGCGACGACGGGAGCCACTTCCTCACTGATATAAGCGGTCGCCGCTGCCGCTATACCGCTGAGCGCCAACCCAATAACACCGCGTAGCATCACCAACAACGCCCAGGATTCAACGAGGGGGCATAGGAGAGTGAGTACGCCCCCGGTAAACAGCGACACTATAATTAACCGTTTCCGTCCAAATCGGTCTGAGAGCGTGCCGGTAAATAGCAAGCCTATCGCCAATAACGCGGTCTCCGCGGAGAGAATAATACTGACATGGCTAACGGCAACGTCATACTCAATGGCTAAACGAGGAAGCAGAGGTTGTATAAAAAATAAAGAGGCTAGTTCAGCCAACCCTGAGACAGCCAGGGCCAGTATTACGCGATAATAATTTCTGGCACTGACACCGCTGCCTTTTCCTGGCAGATCAGCCGATTTGGACACAGTCATTATGACCTCAAATTTATATTAAGTGTAGGTACAGAGAGATAAATCACAGTTAAATAAAACATATCTACTCATTGACGCAATACGAAATCAATAAGCGTCTTCCGTTTCTAAATCCCCTTCAGCCACACACACATTGCCAACAAATAATTTTCGGGCAGTCCTTATCACTGAGGCACGGACACTTTCCATTTCACTCCCTGTTTTAACCAAAGAGATATCAATTTTTCCGCTGGGGTGCTCAATGACGACGTGTTCGAGAAAGACACCCGCCGGTTGGTCAACGAATTGATTGGCTATACTCCCTGGCATCAGGCAGGCGGTAGCAATGCCTACTGAGCCCGTAATGGCTAATGATTTATGACAATTATGGGGCATAAAATAACGGACTTTTAAGGTGCCACCTGCGCTAGCTTCACTTAATAATACCGGTTTAGGTATCACCTTTTTACTGACATCGCCCAACCCCATGGCCAACCCGGCTTTTAATCTGATATTTTCGAGCGCCTGAAGAAAGTTTTTATCCGCGTCTAATGCCTGTGGCAATTCATCACCGCGTTTACCTAAATCGCGGGCGTTGATTAACACCATGGGCATAGCCATATCAATGCAAGTCACACCGATACCCTCTATAACATCGATGACCTTACCTGTCGGGAGTAATTTACCCGTTTTGGAGCCGGCAGAATTCAAGAAAGTCAGCCCAACCGGTGCCGCACTACCTGGCACGCCATCGATCGTGGTACCGCCTTCATAGGTCACAATTTTATCAGGGGTCTGAATATCAGCATCGATCAGGGTGCCGGTATTGAGATTACGAATTCGCACCCGGGTCACGGGATCGGTAGCAACCACCAACCCCTTTTCAATAGCAAAAGGCCCAACGGCACACAGCATATTGCCGCAGTTTGGCGTGGTATCCACATGCCGCTCTTTTACCATCACCTGTGCAAACAGATAATCGATATCAGCATCAGCGCTGGTCGATGGGCTCACTATCGCCACCTTACTGGTTTGCGGGCTTCCACCACCGATACCATCGATTTCAAGTTCATGACCGGCCCCCATCAAGGACAAGAGTATTTCATCTCTTGCTTCACGTTCCTGAGGTAAATCACTGGCCAATAATACGGGACCTTTAGAGGTCCCTCCACGCATGAGCACACAAGGGATCTGCAACATAATTAATCATCTCGGCAGTGAACAACTTTTGATGACACAAGATTCCCATAAGGTGATCAATTACTCTAATGCCGAAAATCGGGAGATTGATTCGATTTTGACATTAATACCGATGCTATCATTGGGGTTAAACAGGCCTCTTTCTTCATTTAGGGTTAAGCGATGCAGCATGAGCTACAAGGGATCCAAGCTTTTGTAAAAGTTGCAGAATTTTGTTGCTTTACCAAGGCCGCTGAGGCGCTGAACGTCACTCAACCCGCGCTAACGCGCAGAATTAAAAAGCTGGAAGAGAGCCTGGGTACGCCGCTGTTTGAACGTTCTACTCGCCGGGTCAGTCTGACCGCTGTCGGCAAGAGTTTTTTACCTAATGCACGGAATTTGCTCAATTTATTTGAAAATTCAGTGTTGAATATTAAAGAAATGGCCTCGCACCAGGTTGGGAAAGTCACGTTGTCTTGTCTGCCTACTGCCGCATTCTATTTCCTACCTACCGTTATTCGTGACTACAATGCCTCTTATCCAAATATTCGTGTGCGGATCCTTGAGCACGGTACAAATAATTGCCTGGAAGCGGTGCTAAATGGCGATGCTGACTTCGGCATTAACATGATCAATGTCACACATCCAAACGTTGAATTTATGCCGTTAGTTAATGAGCCCTTTGTGCTGGCTTGTCGACGAGACCATCCTTTGGCTCAAAAGCCATTGGTGATGTGGGAGGAATTGGATGGGTACCCACTTATTGGTGTGAGACGTTCCAGCGGTAATCGCCTTCTCATTGAGAAAGCCCTGGAGAATACCAAGTGGGATCCGAATTGGTTTTACGAAGTTCGCCATCTTTCTACCTCGTTGGGGCTGGTTGAGGCGGGCTTGGGAATTGCGGCACTTCCCAGCCTGGCCATGCCCAAAGATGACCACCCTACCTTGGTGAGTCGCCCCTTGATTGAACCGGTGGTGAGAAGAACACTCGGTTTGATTCAACGCCGTGAGGCCTCACTTAGCCCGGCAGCAGAACGATTCAAGGAAATGCTGTTACAACTGTGGTCAAACGACCGGAATAGCCCTTGGGTCGGGAAATTCAACCTGTGACTCTAGGTTTGGACATCATTAGTGCCCTGCCGACTGCGCCAGCCTCGAAACCTCTTCCCCAGGAGGCCTGTCTGTGGCTCCACTGACGCAAAAAATCCGAGCAGCTAAACCGTAATACAAGTCGTATAAGCTCGCAGACGACGGCAACATGCTTTTGCTCGTTCATCCCAACCGCTTTTCTGAGAGGTGACAGGAATGACATCAAGCGATCCGGGTTACGAGTACCTCATTAAAACAGCATAAAAAAACACCTGATTGTCCCCCGGTCATCAAGGAAGCAACTATTGTTAAGGTACGGGCTGTTTGTCTGCTTAAGGCTCTCACCACAGATGTTAGCGGAAAGACCCCAAAGAAGCCGTACCACCTAAATAATATTGTCATTTTGCGAGGTGCACATGCTTTATGTTGATATCCCTAGCCGTGAAGAATATTCCTATTTAGCTGATATTCATGCGGATGCTTGTATCTCGATTTATCTTGAAACCTCGCCTCTACGCCAGCACTTAGAGGCCAGTAAAATTCAACTTGGTAACTTCATCAAGGAGGCGTTGCTGCAGGTTGCAGACAGCGGCCTGGATAAACGCCGTGTTGCCTTGTTGGAAGAACAGCTTCGCTCTGTGCTGGAAGATGAGTCATTTTGGGACCTGCATGCACGCAGCCTGGCGGTGCTTGCAACACCAGACAGTATCCGAACTTACCGGCTGGCCAATGAGCTATCTAATCGACTTGAGGTGGGCAAACGTTTCTACCTTAAACCGCTACTGCGTGCGTTAACCTTCCCACATTCGGCCTACATCCTTGCCCTCTCGGAAAACCAGACGCGCCTGATCGAATTTTTTGCTGATGCTCCCGCAGAAGAGATGACAGTGCCAGAGATGCCCACCACCATGAAGGATGCCATGGGGGATGCAGCATTGAATGACCACCACCATGGCGCGACACATCACAAAGTGCGACTGGCGCAATATACTCGCAAAATTGACCAGGCATTACGTCCACTGTTTGCCAGACATGATTCTCCGCTTATCCTTGTCAGTACCGAGCCGCTGGCCTCGATCTACCGTTCAACAAACTCATTGGCTAACCTGGCAGAGGAAACGCTTTTCAAAAATGCTGAGCACCTTGGTACTTCTGAATTAGTAACGTTGGTGCGGCCATTAATGGATAACTATTATCAGGAGCAATTGAACGCGTTAGCCTCGCGCTTTGAAACACGCTTAGGAGAACGCCGGGTCACTCAGGATCTTTCAGATGCGGCAAGAGCAGCCACGTTCGGCGCCATTGATTTGCTACTGATTAACCTCGACTGCAAGCTGAAAGGCACCATTGATGAACAGGGATTAATCACTTTCAGTGACAACGATGAGGATGACGCCTACGATTTAATTGATGAGATTGCCAAAAGAGCGATGGCTACCGGAGCAAGAGTTTTAGCCGTACGCAGCGACGATTTACCTTCCGGTGCCGATCTTAACGCCATATTACGTTTCCCACTATAAAAGACTCTGTCTGGTCAAGGAAGGTGCGATCAAATTAGGTCGCATCTTCTTGGATAGCCAGTACCGAGGAACAATCTTCCGTAGTATCAATTCTCACCAGAGAGAAGTTTTAAACACGCCGCTTTGACTTCATCCATCAGCTGTTTAGCCAGCGGAGTCAGCCCATGTTGTTGTCTGTGAATCAGAACATATAGGGCATCCGGCAATTTTTCTTTTATAGGTATCTCGGTGATAAGATCTTTTACATAAGAAATACCTAAAACTGCCTTGGGGCCAATGAAAAAATAATCCTCATTTAACACCATTTGCTCACCAATGCTCAATGAGTCTCCATAAATCACGATATCCTTGCTCGTTTTCCCATTTGGGAAAATAAATTTCTCTAGTTCTTTATAATATCCGGTTCTGGTACTGGGGAAATACCATTTTGCCCCTTGCAATTCGCTTAATGAGCGGCAATGAGAGAGAGGGTGCCCCTTTCTGGCAATAATACAGAATTCCGCGTTGATCGGTTGCTCGACAATAAACTCACTCATTGATATTTCAGGTGACGCGATACCAATAAAAAAGTCCAATCGCCCTAGCCGAAGGGAGCACACTTAAAGCAGGCAAGTGTGAGCAACCAAAGACTACGTTACCCTGAGATTGTTGACTCAATTGATGCAACTCATCTACGGCTCTTTCCAGATCGTTAAGTAGCGTGTTAACCCTATGTTCAAATACACGCCCCATCTTGGTTAAAACCATGCCCTGCGGCCCTCGGGATAATAAGGATACCCCCAAAATCCGCTCTAACTCCTGAATACTTTTGGTCATAGCAGGCTGGGTTTTGAACAAAGCCTGTGAAGCGGTTCTGATGTTTCCGTAATAGATAATCGCCTGAAAATCCCTGAGCTGATTGATTTTTGGAAGTTCTTTCATGGGCCACCGTCTATTTTCAAACTAAATAACAGCTCGAGAGTGAATAACTTTAAGCCTAGATGCTGAACCCAAAAATGTAAACGCAACAATTTGTTATCTCACAGAATCAGTTCACCTCTCAACAATGTCTTTCAATATCATATCATTACACCAAGCTAGCGGGATAAGGTTTCATTGGTAATTGACTAATACCTTACTTTAAAGTGCCATACCTCTTGGTCGAGCAGGCCATAGCCCCTTGAACTTGACAAGCAACGGGTATGTAGCATTAAAAAAGGCCCCCTTATAGGGAGCCTCGCTTAAGAACACCGCTTCAAATAGCGGCCTTGACTAAGCAGATACTGGAGCCTGTCTCATTAAATACCCTTTATGGACAAGCCCCCGCCTCTGCAACTACCTTAGCTTTAGTTATAGATGATCTGCAGGCCTGAAACAAAGACGCCTGAACCTCCATTTGTTCCTGTCGAATAAACGATAACCCCATAGATCGTATCCGATACGGTTGCGGTATAGGCCGTTCCCGTTGACGAACCAACCTTATGATCGGCACCGTCCTTCCATGTCAACATTTCCAGTAACTGATCTGGTAACCCTGTAATTGCCACCCTCGCACTGTACCCGGTGATAGATGTCACCTTGTCCAGTTCAAGAACCTCGGAAGACGCCTGTCCACCTGGGCCACCCGCAATCAGACTCCCATTTGAGTAGAAACCGTCGACCACTGCCGCGCTCCTGAATGTCAGGGATGGGTACTTCTCTTTCGAGATCAGCGTAGTGTATGCTGTCTTGGTACCAATAATTGCACTCGTCTTGGCCACAATCACGCTCACGTCAGTTTCCGCAGTCATCCCCTCAAAGGTTACAGACAACTTACCTGATTCATTTTCATCCGCTGAAGTGACATTCCCTGAGCCATCAACACTAATTTTCGCATTACTGCTCTTCCAAGAGCCGGTTTTGGTAATATCGACTTTTGAACCGTCTGAATACACCGCTTCTGCAGTCACGTTAGTACCAAAGTATTTAGTCAACGTGATGTCTTGCTTACTGAGCGCAACACTTTTCACCACTGTTTTAAAGCTTACAGGGACACTGTTAGATGATTGACCATTCAGTTGAGCATTAACCGTCACAGTTTCCTCTGCCGTGTTAACGATCCCAATTCTGGCCTGTCCATTCTCATCAATGGTGACAGTGCTATCGCCGATAAATCTTGCACTCCCGGTAGTCGTAAAGGTGACATCCAGGGCACCAGCCTTACCTTTGATAATATTTCCATTCTTATCTGTCATAGTTACGATCAGATTGTGAGTAGAAAGCTCGCTTGGCGTATCCTCGCTTTTTTGTGTTTCAATCGTTTTTCCAGCTGTTTCAAGAACCAGTCCATTGGTTGTATTGATCATTACCGTACTGATATCCGCTTCAAAGCTCAGTTCGGTGCTACTGATCACGCCGCCGACGTCCGCTTCTACCTTCACGCTGCCCGCTTTATCGCTGGTCACCGGCAGAGTCGCGATACCGTTCTCGTCGGTGGTCACCGTCTGCTGACGGGTTGAACCGTCCGGCTCGGTCACGGTAAAGGTGACGTCGAAGCCCGGCACTGGGTTACCCTGTGCGTCTTTCACTGGCAGTTGCACGGTGTTGACGTCGGTGCCGTTGGCCACGGTGTTACCCGGTTTGCCGGTCAGGCCGTTCTCGTCGATGGTCGCAGTGCTGCTGTCCGCCACGAAGCTCAGGTCGGTGCTGCTGGTCACGCCGCCCACGTCCGCTTCCACCTTCACGCTGCCCGCCTTGTCGCTGGTCACCGGCAGAGAGGCGATGCCGTTCTCGTCGGTGGTCACCGTCTGCTGACGGGTGCTGCCGTCCGGATTGGTCACGGTAAAGGTGACGTCAAAGCCCGGGATCGGGTTACCCTGCGCATCTTTCACCGGCAACTGCACGGTGTTGACGTCGGTACCGTTGGCCACGGTGTTACCCGGTTTGCCGGTCAGGCCGTTCTCGTCGATGGTCGCCGTGCTGCTGTCCGCCACGAAGCTCAGGTCGGTGCTGCTGGTCACGCCACCCACGTCCGCTTCCACCTTCACGCTGCCCGCTTTGTCGCTGGTCACCGGCAGAGAGGCAATGCCGTTCTCGTCGGTGGTCACCGTCTGCTGACGGGTGCTGCCGTCGGGGTTGGTTACGGTAAAGGTGACGTCGAAGCCTGGCACTGGGTTGCCCTGCGCGTCCTTGACTGGCAACTGCACAAGGTTCACATCGCTGCCGTTGGCCACGGTGCTGCCTGGCTTGCCCGACAGGCCGTTCTCGTCGATCTTGGCCGTGCTGCTGTCCGCCACGAAGGTCAGGTCGGTGCTGCTGGTCACGCCGCCCACGTCCGCTTCCACCTTCACGCTGCCCGCTTTATCGCTGGTCACCGGCAGAGAGGCGATACCGTTCTCGTCGGTGGTCACCGTCTGCTGACGGGTAGAACCGTCCGGGTTGGTCACGGTAAAGGTGACGTCAAAGCCCGGCACTGGGTTGCCCTTCGCATCCTTCACCGGCAACTGCACGGTGTTGACATCGGTGCCGTTGGCCACGGTGTTACCCGCTTCCGCCGTCAGCCCGTTCTCGTCGATGGTCGCCGTGGCATTGTCCGCCACAAAACTCAGGTCGGTGCTGCTGGTCACGCCGCCCACGTCCGCTTCCACCTTCACGCTGCCCGCTTTATCGCTGGTCACCGGCAGAGAGGCGATGCCGTTCTCGTCGGTGGTCACCGTCTGCTGACGGGTGC
>NZ_JBLJAK010000060.1:0-21486 GCF_047530105.1 Serratia sp. T13T92
CTTAAAAACACGGCAAAACTGGCATTTTCATACGTCATCTATCATTGACTCCCACCATCAGCGACTCTGCCACGCTACGATCTATGGTTAGGGATCTCAAAAATGGTCGATTCAATCTCCTAACCATGAACTCGAACACATACTCAACACACGAGGGAGAAAATCTCTGGGCTATCGCTCCCCCAATGAGGTATTTTTAACACACTTACAGGCGGCATAAGCCCCCTGGGTTTTGTTGCGTTTCGAGTGGGAATGGGGCCCTTAACTTTACAGGAGGAAGATCTAGATTTGCATAGCGGGCACACTTACCTTCTGTATTTAATGAAATGTGTTTTTCATTAAATACAGATAATCGTAAAGGTTTATTGAACGCGTATGTTTAGGTAGATTAAGGCTCAGCGAAGCAGAGCCTTAACAAATCAGCATAAGATATCGACTTATGCAAAGACTTAAAATCGTTTAATCGTAAAATCGCAAATACAGAATCACTCTTTTCCGTATTTGTTGTACAACAGCTCACGCACTTCATCAGCGATCTTGGTACCCCGCAGAGCACAGGCAGACTTGATGGCTTTATGGAGACTCTCCGGGATATCAATCGTGAGTCGCTTCATTTTCTCGACTGGCAGTGGCTCTTCTTCAACAGAACGGCTTTCCACCCAGGCATCCGCACTGGGGGCCGGTTTGGTTGGCTTGGCACCGAAAGTCACTTTTTTCCCACTCATGCTTATTGCTCCAAAATCTCGTTAACCAGGGCGCGGATCTCTTTTGACGCAGCGGAATCCGGTTCAAGTTCGAATACCGCTTTGCCGACTGCGGCGGCCTCAGCGAAAATCACGCGCTGTGAAACCGTGGCCTTCAGCACCGGCGTTTCATACGTCGACAGCGCCTCGCCCACATCGCGGCCTATCGCAGTATTTACGATTTTACGATTAACCGCAAATACAGATTTAAGGTTTTCTTTATAAATTTTGGCTTCATGGATCAGCGTGACCACTTCTTGTGCCGCCCAAACGTCATACGGGCTGGGCTGAACGGGGATCACGACCAGGTCTGCGGCCATGATGGCGGAACGGGCCAGATCCGTGACGCGAGGTGGTCCATCAATGACGATATGGTCATAATCTTGGGTGAACTTGCCGATATCCTTATGCAGCGTTGCGCGCGGTAAACCCAGCACCGGGAAAGCGGACTCTTCCTCTCTTGCCGCCGCCCAATCGAGGGCACTGCCCTGAGGATCAGCATCAAGCAGCAACACACGCGCACCATCCGCTGCCAGGCGGGCGGCGATATTCACACTGAGAGTGGTTTTGCCGACTCCCCCTTTCTGGTTCAGTACAGAGATAATCATCAGACTCTCCTGGTATGAGTTATTACGATTTTCAGTAAAATCGCATTTCTGCAAACTAACAATTACGATTCAATTGCAGTGTATGCATAACCGCGGATAAGGTCAATACTGAAATCATTAATTACGATTTTCTGTAAAATCGCATTTGCGATTATCTGCAAAACACCCGGCGACTATCGTGTGGCGGGCAGCGCCAGCAACCCGCGCGCCTCATCGACGGGCAGGGAGAACGTCAGATCCGGCGTCACGTCCAACGCAAAGATCTTCGTATAGACTTCGGTGTTTTCCAGCCGCTTGTGGCCCATCAGCGCCTGCACCTGCTTGATGTGCACACCGTTCATCAGCAGATGCACCGCATAGCTATGCCGAAACGTATGCGGGGTGATCGGGCGTACCGAGAAGGTAACGCCATCTTCGGCAGCACGATGGACTGCCGCCCGCAGCCAGTTGCGAGGAGTCTCCTGGCTGGCCACATCCCACATCGGCGTCGCCCGTCGGGTGAGCAGTTTGAACGTCGCAAAGTATTCCTGCAGCCGGCGTACGCAACCCATATCCGGCAACGGCACCGCCCGGAACGGGGCCTCCCACAGCTGTTGCTCTTCCTTGGTCGGTCGCCGACGCGGGCGGGGCACGCGCTGCTTCAGAGTGCGTAGTCGCACGAACGGCAGGTCGGTGTTAAAGAACACATCACCCGGCGTCAGCGCCAGCGCTTCGTTGATGCGGGCGCCGGTATTCCACAACGTCTCGATCAGCATGCGCTGGCGCAGATCGGGCAGGTAGTCGAGCAGCACCGCAATTTCCGGCGCCAACAGGTAGCGGGGCACATCCAGATCGGCGGCAATGGCCATTTCGCGCAGCCGGATGGCGCGCGCAAAGCCGCCAGGCAGACTGATCGCGCTACGTGAAATCTGTCCCATCTCGAGGGGGATGATACTCAATTTTTCATTCTCCGCACTCTGCTCAATTTTCGGCCTGCAAAGCCCCTTATCGCAACCAAACCTGCCTGGCCATCACTTCAGACCACTATTGTGCCGCGTCTGCCCCGGCGCCGTGAAGCCGAATAAATCGGTGATCGGTCAGGACAGCATCGCATAAAAGTTGGGGAAAAAACGGAATGTACGTAAAAAACGTAACCGCTATTGACGCCAATGTGCACTGGCGTAGAGGAATGGAAGTATAGATAGGAATTAACCCTCTGTTATCACGAGGTAAATGTGGCGTATGCCGGCCCGGCAGGGCGGTTGGGGCGTCTACCGGTAAAGCCCAATGATCGTGAGAACAGAGCCTATTATTATTTAAAAACTAAAACAAATCGGAATGACTACCTACCCGGTATAGTCTTAATTCTGTTTCGGTACGCTGGTAAATCAATAAAAGATCAGGCATCCCGTGACATTCGAGATAGCCAATGTAGTTTCCTATTAATGGATGCTCTTTATATTTTTTTGGAAGAGGCTCTCCTTTTTGCAACAGAGAAACAGTATCTAAAATAACTTTCTGCGCTTTTTTATTATTGGCGAAACGCTTTGCGTCTTTTTTAAAACGACTCTGATAAACAATCTTGAGCATTATCACCAACCAAGATCTTGTTTAAGCGCATCCACCGTATCAACCCGATAAACGTCCACCTCATTTTCAAGATCCCGGATAGCCTTTAAGGTTTCCTGATTTGGTTGAAGTAAATCTACTGGCAGCTCTCCATTGACAGCAAGGCGATTAACAACCATGCGGATCACCGTAGATAAATCAAGGCCAAGCGCTTTTGCATTCGCCATTGCTGCGGCTTTAGAAGCCGGTGAAACCCTGGCTCGAACAACTGTATCAACCATAGTAACCTCCGTTAAATTATTATAATTGTAGCCACAACGTGGCCACACGTCAAATTGGGCGGTCTACCAGAAACCGGATCTGACGGCGAAAAGGCGTACCGTCGGTATTCTACGCAACGATTACACTGTCGCCATTACCCCTCATCCAGGAGATACACCGTGAGTCCCCTTACCCCCCCCCGACACCGTACGCCGCATAGAAGACGCCGCCGCCGGCAACCCGACCCCGACCAACGAGCAGGTACGCCAGCACCTCGGTGGCGGCTCCTTGTCTCATATCTCCCCGGTGATGCGCGAGTTCCGCGTCCGGCAGCGGGAACTGGCCAGCGAACAGACCCCGGCGCTGCCGCCGGAGCTGCTGCAGTTGCTCACTGGCCAGTTGGGACTGCTGTGGCGGGCGGCCTGCAAACAGGCCGACGCCGACACCCTGGCGGCGCGTGAGCAGGCCGATGCGGATATCGCCCAGGCTGACCAGGAGCGCGACGCCGCCTTGGCAACAGTGACCCAATTGGAGAGTGAACTGGCGGTGCTGCGTGAGGTGGTCACCGAGCGCGACCGTCTGCTGGCAGAGGTCCGTGAGCTGCGGGCCGAAGCGCTGCCGCTGCGCGAGCAGGTGGCTCGCCTGACCGCCACCGGCGAACACCAGGCGGCGCAGCAGCAGGAAACGAAAGCGGAACTGAAGGGTGCGAGGGAAGAGAACCGGAACCCCAGCCTGCTGGGAGAGCTGCTGGAGCTGGCCCGCAAAGGCATCAGGGGGACTGAATCAGACAGTTAAAGCCAAACATCAAGCGTCACGGAAATTTCGGCGCAGAACCCCGTCAATAATCTGTGTGATTCATAGACATCGTTTCACTATAATGCCTGACTATGAACAGGGAAATTCAACAGCGACTGCAGTGGTAAAACTCTATGAAACGTCCGGTGATGCGGGGTTCGTATGCCGTCGCTGTGGCATTTCTCGGCCCACATTGCGTAAATGGTGGCGCAGATATCTGGCTCAGGGCATCGCTGGTCTGGAAAGCCATAGCCGTCGCCCTAAGCGTTCACCATCAACGAAAACTGGCGCAAGCGAAGTTACTCTGATCCTGGAGTTACGTTCTCTGCGAAATCTGGGGGCAAGGCGAATTCAGAGCCAGTTAAAACGACTTCATTCAATCTCACTGGCAATGGCAACGATCCACAAAGTTCTTTGCCAGAATCAGGTTACACCTGTTGTTAAATTTCGGCGTAAAGCTGATTTTATTCGCTACGAACGCCCTGTTCCCGGCGATCGTGTCCAAATGGATACCTGTAAGATTGGCCCCGGATTATATCAATACACATCTGTTGATGATTGCACTCGCTACAGCGTCCTGAGGCTCTACTCTCGTCGCATGGCTGAAAACACACTCGATTTTATTGATTGTGTTATTGAAGAAATACCTTTCCCGATACAGCGCTTTCAGACCGACCGGGGAAGAGAGTTTTTTGCCGTTAAGGTGCAGGAAAGATTGAAAGAATACGGCATCAAGTTTCGTCCAAATAAACCAGCCTCGCCTCATCTTAATGGCAAAGTTGAACGTTCCCAAAAGACAGACAAAGCTGAGTTTTACGCAACCGTAGACCTCTCAGCTGATGGCCTGAAAGAACTGCTGGCTGAATGGCAGCATTACTATAACTGTGAGGGCCCTCATAGCGCTCACAACGGTAAAACTCCGATGGAGCACTACTTCGAACTTGCTGAGCAAACACCATACACTGATGCCGCTCACGCAAACTATCAGCCCAGTGACGAACACATACAAGAGCAGAATTACAGGCTTGAACTTGAGCTGAAAAAATTGAAACGATGTCTATGAATCACACAAGTAAGTTCATCCCAGGAATAATTTGGGTACATCCTCGATCTAATGCACTAAATATTTTTAGCTCAGCGCTTCGGTAAAACTTCTCCGCGTCGTTTTAAAGTGATACCCCATTGAGGGAGTATCACTTTATTCCCCGCCCACCCTGATGAAAAGAAAACCCCTTTTCATCATGCCGCTGCCCCAAAGGGGCACCCTGGTTTGTACGATGACAATGAAAAAACTATTGTCATCGCCTGCGTTAATGCTGTTGCCATGATGACTTACCCACATCTACACAATCACCATTTTTCAACTTTTCACGTAGAAAAATCGCTCCCACTCATTTACTCCTGTTGTGGAAGTAAATTCGCTGGCTTTGGTTCATGTGCATATGTGGGTCAGGGAGAGGCGCAACAAATGTATGGATAAACAGAAATGAATTTTACTGAGCAACTTTATCCTTGCTCTGCTTGATCGCGCGATATGTTCTCTCAATCTTGGATGCATACTTATGACGTCTTTGCGCCTGAATATCGGATTCTTTGAATCCTGCATTGTACGCACCGACAGCTGCCCAGGATACGCCCCATTTTTTGAATGATGTTGCCAGTATGTATGCACCAGTATAAATGTTCATACATGCATCCTGGCTCAAATGATCTTGACTTATGCCAAAAGAAGAGAGCTTATTAGAATGCTGAGTGTTTATTTGCATAAGACCGATATCTAAACTGCCATCCGAGTTTTTGCCAACAGCAACCGGGTTAAACTTTGATTCGTTCCAGGCTATGGCTCTTAGAAGATCAGGGTCAATACGGTAATCGCGTCCTGCCATATCAAAGCAATCAGCTAGGGCAGAGAATGAGAGCAGAAAAAATATCGAAGTAAAAGCTATCCGTTTCATAAACTGCCCCTGCCCCTAAAAGTCGTAATAATCTAGCCCTAACAAAAAACCAAGTCAACAATATAACGCTTCTTGACATAATTTTCCCACACCCCACGCAAAAATTACTTTTTGCTGATTAGGCCTTTGAAACAATAGGTTAGAGATTATTAATTCCGTTCGATTCCAATATGGAAGTCTGAAAGTATCGCCAACGAATCTAAGAGATTCGTCTATGACTCTGTGATAAGTCGTAGATGAATCGATTTTTATAAATCAAACTGTTAGTGGGAATTGACCCTAGAGTCAACCCCTGCTAGGATTCGCTATATGACTTTCTATGTATCTAGGATTGATTTGCGATTCGAATTGTTGGTGAGTCGCCATGTTATTGATATTATGAGGTCGAATGTAAATCACAATAATATAAGGACAGGTGACGTGGCTAAGATCCAGGTGTACGCCAGTGATGATGTAGCAGACAAGATAACGGCAATCGTCGAAAAACGCCGTCAGGAAGGTGCTAAAGATAAAGATGTCAGTTTTTCGAGTGTCACCACGATGCTCATTGAACTGGGGCTTAGGGTGTATGAAGCGCAGATGCAGAATAAAGAGCCAGGATTTAATCAGGCACTTTTCAACAAGACGTTACTGGAGAATGTGCTGAAATCGCAGATGGCGACAAGTAAGCTTTTAGGCATGGTGTCTCTCAGTCCACATTTAGAAGGAAACGAGAAGTTCATATTTAAAGATATGGTCACAACAATCCGCGAAGATGTAGAACAAATGGTATCAAATTTCTTCCCTAAAGATGAGGATGGTTAAGATGATGTTTGATTGATGTAATACAGTTTATTGATGATGATTTTTCTGGGGTAGTTAAAGAGTGAATTTCAGGAAAGCTTTCCTAATTTATCAAGTGAGATAAAGGTGTGGTTATGAAGAACAATATTGTTTATGAAAAGCTAGAAAAAAAACATTTGCCTTTTTTTTATGAAATAAGGTTTTCTGTGGAGGAGAATATTGTACACCCTCATCAAATTCAATATCTTTGCAGGAATCAAGCCATTGACGATATAGAGCAAGGGGGCGGTTGGATATGTAAGGTTGATAATGAATATGCTGGGTTTTGTTTTGGTATATTCATACATGAACCTATCATAGGTGGTCTTTTTGTAAAGCCTGAATATCAATCAAGAGGAATCGGTTCACAATTGATTTCGTATGTTACTGATTGGATGTTCGATAATGGAGCTGAGGAAATAAAGCTGACAACAGATCCTGGTTCAAAGGCTGAGTCGTTTTATAAAAATCATGGTTGGAAGTATATTGGTTTGGATGAGTCTGGAATTCAATCAGAGTTTTCAAAGCTAAAATGGAGTGCAGCTTGAAATATTATATCTATCTATTCATGCTTTTAATAAGTTTAAATGCTTATGCCGAGGTTGATTACTTAATCCTCAAGTCTCCAGGGCATAAGCAACTTAAAATATCACGTAGTGAACTAGAGAAACTGCCGCCATATACTATTACCACATCTACCAATTTCACGACCAAGGATACCTTTGTTGGTGCGAAAGTAAGTGATTTTATTAAAAACTATGAGGTTACAGGTAGTAAAATTAGGGCTTTTTCTTGGGATACATATTCGTTTACTTTAACTATCGATGAGGCTGTTAAATATAATGCAATCATAGCTTACAAGAAAAGTGGTAAATATATGAATGTTTCAGAGCTTGGACCGTTTGCTATCATTTATCCGAGAGATGAGAATCCAGAACTGGAACGATTGTCAGTAGATGCAAAGACTGTTTGGCAAGTTAAAATGCTTGAGGTTAAATAGAATGGGTAATAAACAACTTTTTGCTTTGGTTTTTCTGGGGATTATGCTCACACTTTCAGTGGCGCTTATAGTGGTTAGTTTTGATAATGTGAAGAGTCGATATAAAGAAATAGAACCTAATTTGGTGAATTACTCCACAGCAGAAGTTTTACTTTTGTCATTCGAGCATGTGAAAACGGCCTTACTTAAATATGATGGTAATGATTTGGATGATTTTTTATTAAGAAAAGATATTTTTGATTCAAAAATAAAAATTCTAAATGACAAATCCACTTACTCTAGTGCGTTTTCTTATGACAAAGAGTTTCTTCATGTCCAAGATGAACTAAGTCGAAATGAAGATATTCTAACGACCTTAACTAATAAGTTAAGTAAGGGCGAGGCAAGCAAAGATGAAGTGTTAAACCTTATGAATGAGATGGATTCCACACTACTGGATTTACAGGAAGTAATATATAAAATTCAAATAAGAAATTTCAATGAGGTCAAAAAGATAATAAAGGATAATACTTGGAAGGCTGAAGTTTTATCATTTGTATCACTCGTGTTGATGTTTTTGATGGTTGTTATAATTTTGCGCAACGCTTACTCTTTAAGAGAGGTTATAAAGAAAAAAAATTTATTTATTTCTGCAATATACCATGAATTGGCTAGTTCTACTCAATCAATTGTAATTGCAGCAGATATCATTGAACATGAGCTCGTTGGTGAAAATTTAAAGAAGGAAGCAGGGATTATCTCATACCATGCATCGAAAATACTCGATCAAACAAGAGATGTGATGGATTACTCCCGGCTTGAAATGGGGGGTGTGAATGTTAATATAACAAGAGTTAACATAAATGATTTAATTCATGATGCTATCAGTGAAATACATGAAGATAGTGATAACCATTTTAAAATAGTAGCTTCTTCTAAGAAGGTTTTTGTTAAATCTGATAAATATAAATTGTATCGCATCATTGTAAATCTTTTAGATAATGCCAATAAATATACTTATAAAGGTGTTATTACAATAAATGTAAAGGCGCTCAGCAATGGTTTGTATGTTCTTGTCAAAGATACTGGTGTTGGCTTTAATGTATTGATTTTGAAAGATCTCTTTAAAGCATTCAATCAGGGGGCAGAAAGGGAGACCAAGCAAGGCCTTGGTCTCGGGTTGACAATTATTAAAAACTATGTGGAATCACTTAAGGGTAGTATTCGTGTGAAATCGGTCGAGGGCGCAGGCTCTTCATTTTTTATATTCATCCCTGTTGAATTAATTGAAAAATAAAGTTGATAATAATAATGATGATATAATAAAGGGTTTTGTTGGTTTCTCTATTAATTTTATATCATAGTTTAAAATCATATCGCCGATATTTTTTTCATAATGGTTTAGTTGGCCCGTTAAAATTATTATGTTGCTATAGGGGGCCATTTCTTCTCTTAACTTTCTGACTACGCTTTCCGATGTTTCGCCAAAATCAAGCAACCAATCAAGGACATATGCTTCATACTGATTATGGCTTAGCACTTCAATAATTTCGTTTTTATTCTGATAAGTATCTGCTTCTATCCCATATCGGGCTGTAACTAGCTTAAGAAGTTCAAGAATATCACGGTCGTTGTCTAATAATGCGACTTTTGGAGCTGGCAAGAAGTCTATTGAATTGACTTTATATAATTCTACGGAAGGGGTGTTCTCGTTATTGGTGGTGATTACAAAAAGACCATTTTTTTTCACCGCATAGGTCTCATTCTCCTCTAGATCAATAACTGGGCTATCATTAACCTCTATAACACATCGCTTGTGGATGTTGTTCATAATAAAAACGCAATTATGTACTCTTTGCCCTTCAAAAGGCTCATTGAAATATTTGAATATATTTCTTACCTCCTCGAGTGTTATGCCCCTTTTGCCATCGAGCTTTTGTTTGGCGCTGTTGTACTGCAGCCCCAGTATTGTTGCCATTGTCGACGCATGCTTTCTGTACCCGACACCTTTTTGGGTTAGCAGGTTACTGATTTTTTCTATGTAATTTATATTTTTTTTCATGCGCTTAAGACTTTTCCCGTTTCGTTTTTGAGCACTTCCTGAGCATAGATGCTCATACAAGCACTAGCATCAGGCATTACCTTACACCTGCATCATAGGTGAAATGGGAACCAATATGTGATTTATGAGTATGATTTATATGAAGATTCTCAAAACAGTCTCAAATTAATCAAAAAAAACACTCAAAAGATCTTCACATGTTTGTAGGTTTATGTTTAATTAACACTCATACCTTTAGTTTTAGTTTGGAATTACAACTATGACCGATGAACAATGGAAAGCAGTACAGCTTGTGATGAGATTGAGTCCCAACGTTAATCGTCTGCTTACCGAGTCGGCTCTACGAACAGGACGCAGTAAAACACAAGAGGCTTTACTCCGTTTAACTGACCATCTCATTAACTTCGAAGATATTGCGTCTGAAGGTAAAAGATTCTTAAGAAACGATAAGTAATTTATTTTTCGTGGCAAACAGCCATGGCCTTTTGCAGTACCAGGGAATCTATTTAATTTAACTTGAAATAATTAAAAATAAGAGTTTGCTGAATATGTAGCAATTAAATTGTTGCTTTTATGTTAAAGGGTGGAGCCTTTGGGACAAACGTCCGGAGGTGCTTCTGAGTTATGATCACCTGGTGTCAAAAACAGAATGGAGGGGGTTGTGAGGAGATATAGCAGCGCTCCTGCTCTTGGGAAAACGGTAAGAGTGAAACTTGATACGGCAACGGAAGATTTATTAAGCGCTGCAATTCTACGTAGTGGGAGAAGCCGAGGGTTTGAGGTGTTCTTCCGTGTGCGAGATCACCTGAACCGTTTTCCTATGTTCAGCGTCATGGAAAACCCGGATTTTTCACGGGCGCACTATGCCACCGTCAGGTTTGATGATGAGACGAACCTTAAACTTATCAACGCTAAAAATCGCAGTGGCTGGTGTAAATCCTATGAGGTACGGGAACGGCTTCACGATCATCTGAAGAAGTTTCCCGATTTTTACAATGCAGAAATGGTGGAGGTGATACCCAATAATTTCAACTGAGATAATGAAGTTTGTAATTTTAACCGCTTTTTAAATCTAACTGTTATGTTGAAGGAATAATGAAATGACAGAAGTCTCTGTGATGAATGCAACACCGGCACCCGCTGCTAAAAAGAAATTCAGTAAAGTTGGCGTTCTCAAAGCGCTGAAGTTCGGTCTGCCAATTGCGGCGGTGTCGGCTTTCTTCCCAGAAACGGTGATGGCAGCCGGAGCCGGTAAAGACCTGATGGCAAGCGGCGACGATACCGTTAAGGGCACCTTTGGGTCCGGATCAAGCATGGTGAAATGGGTCATCCTGGCTGAGGTGCTGGTCGGGGCGGTGATGTATATGACCACCAAGAACCTCAAGTTCCTTGCCGGCTTCGCCATTCTGTCGGTGTTTATCGCCATCGGTATGTCTGTCGCCGGGTATTAATTCCGCGTTAGTGGAAGTAGAAAGCATCCCTGATTATTAATTTTATGTAATTTCGAATGCGTTTATTCGCGTTCACGGGATTGCTTTGCCTGAATTCTGGTGGGCAGAGATTTCTCGGCTGCCCACCAGTTATCCGGAGGCCTATTTAAATGGCAGACGAGTCTCTCAAAAAATACCGATTCCCCGAAACACTCACCAATCAGGGGCGCTGGTTTGGTCTGCCTGTGGACGAACTCATTCCGGCCATTATTGGCCTGGGATGGGGGATCTGGTCGCAGCATTACCTTTTGGGGATTGTCGCGGGCGTACTGGCGTATCTGGCCATTAAAAAACTGAAAAAAGGGCGTGGCAGTACATGGCTGCGGGACCTGGTGTACTGGTATATGCCGACTTCTCTGTTGAGGGGCATTTTCCACGACGTACCGGACTCCTGCTATCGGCAGTGGATCAAATAGACAGGATTATTCAGATGGATCATGGAGCACGCCTCAGTACACAGCGCGTTATCGCCATCGGGTTTCTCTCGCTGGGGACGCTATTGCTGCTGAGCCTCAGCACCAACGTCATTCAGGGGATCAATAACTATCGCCTGCAGAACGAACAAAAGGTGGCGGTTACGCCGATGCTCTACAACGCACCGTTCGCCGTATCACAGAATCAGGCCGATGCGTCGTACCTGCTACAAATGGCCCTCTCGTTCATTGCCTTGCGCGTCAACGTCACGCCGGAAACCGTGGATGCCTCACACGAACAATTGCTGATGTATGTCCGTCCGGCGTCCCAGAACGCGTTAAAAATCAAATTGGCAGAAGATGCCACGCGGATCAAGGACAACAACGTTAACTCGTCCTTCTACATGACCAGCGTGAAGGTGTATCCGGGCAGCAGCCGCGTTGACGTGCGCGGACAGTTGAAGACCTGGATTGGCGATTCCAAACCTTACCCTGAGCTGAAGCAGTATGTCTTGCAGTTCGAACGCCAGGACGGGGTTAGCTGGCTGATTCACTTCGGAGAAATTAGCGATGAACAAAAATAGCCGTATTACGCTGACCGCGTTGCTGATGCTGGTTACCGGGCATACAGCGGCAGCACCGACGGCGGTGTCCGCTACCGTCGTGCCGCTGGCGAACGGGGGGCAAGCGAGTATCGCTGTCAGTAACACTGACCCCAATCTGTTTACCGTGGCCGGCGACCGCGTGACAGCACTGACCAGCCTCGACGGTGAACTGACCCGGCAAGAGCAGACCGCCAGCGGCGGCGTCATCGTCAGCACCCTCAACAAAAAACCGTTCACCTTCATTCTGGAAACGGAACGCGGCCTGAATTTCTCTGTGCAGGCGGTGCCCCGTGCGGGTGTGGGCCGGACGATACGTCTGGTCAGTGAACTCTCTGGTACCGGTGACGCGGCGCGGAGCTGGGAAGAATCTTCCCCGTATGAAGCCATGCTGGTGTCGCTGAGTCAGCATCTGCTCGGCGGCAAACTGCCGTCTGGTTGGCAGAGTATTCCAGTGACGAACGAACTGCTGAACGCCCCCGTGGGCCTGGTCGCCCGCGCTGAGCGCGTATGGGTGGGCAACCATTTGAAGGTGGTCAGCTATCGCGTCACCAACAGCACCTCCAGTGCCCGCAGCCTGACAGAGAGTGACTTCTGGCAGCACGGCATCCGGGGGGTGCTGTTCGCCGAGCCTGCACGTCAGGTGATGGCGGGCGGTGCACTGCAGGTCTTCATCATCAGTGGCGGAGGGGCAGTGGATGGCCAGTATTAATGCAGTCGTAAAACGTAAACAGTTTATCTGGCTGGGGATTGTGTTGGCCACCCTTGGCGTGGTCGGGGGTGGTGGCTGGTATCTGGCGGAAGCCCGTTATGAGGGAAGCGAAGCAGCGCCCGCGACGGACGAGCCGGCCCCGGACATGACCGGCGTGGTGGACAGCACCTTTGACCAAAAGGTGCAGCAGCATGCGACGACCGAAATGCAGGCGACCGCCGCTGGCATGCAGAAACAGTACGACGCGATGCGTCGTGAGATGGAGTTGCTCAGTAAGGGGCAGGCGGACTATCAGCGCCAGATTGACAAACTCAACGGGGATAACGCGGCGTTGGCGGCGCAGGTGAGTGCGCTGGGGGCGAAACCCGTCACCAGCTCGGGCGAACCGGCACCGCAGCTGCCATCACCGCCACCGGGACCGGAAGGTGAGCCGCAGCCCGTGGGTTTCCCGCCGCAGGGCAGGGGCGCGGTACCCCCGCCGACAGCTTTCTATCCCGGTAATGGCGTGACGCCACCGCCGCAGGTGAGTTATCAGTCCATCCCGGTGCCGAATCAGGTGCGACGTAAAACGTTCAGCTATGGCGACGGGAACAAAGGCCCCTCGCTGCCGTATATCCCTTCTGGCAGTTTTGCCAAGTCGATGCTGATTGAAGGGGCAGATGCCAATGCGTCCGTCACCGGGAATGAATCCACGGTGCCGATGCAGGTGCGCCTGATCGGGCGGGTTGAGATGCCCAACAGCAAAACCTACGACCTGACCGGCTGCTTTGTCGGCCTGGAAGCCTGGGGTGACGTTTCCAGTGAGCGGGCCATCGTTCGCACACGCAACATCAGTTGCCTGAAACACGACGTCACCATCGACCAGCCGATTGCCGGGCATGTGAGCTTTATGGGCAAAAACGGCATCAAAGGCGAAGTGGTAATGCGCAACGGAAAAATTCTCGGTTGGGCATGGGGCGCCGGTTTCGTTGACGGTATCGGGCAGGGGGCGCAAACCGCCTCTCAACCAGCAGTGGGGCTGGGGGCAACTGCGTCGATAGGGGCCGCGGATGTCCTGAAAATGGGCATCGGCGGAGGGGCATCGAAAGCCGCTCAGACGTTGGGTGACTATTACATCAAACGCGCGGAGCAGTATCACGCGATCATCCCTATCGGAGCGGGTAATGAGGTCACGGTGGTCTTCCAGGACGGCTTCCAGCTGAAAACCATTGAAGAGCTGGCGCAAGATGCTTCGCAGCCAAAAACAGAGGGTGAAGGCAGTAGCCCGGTTCCATCTCCATCCCTGCCCAACAATATGAATGGCTTTAACACCGATCAGATGCTCCAGCAGTTGGGGAAAGTCAACCCGAACCAGTTTATGCCCGGCGCCGGGGCACAGTAATTACGCACAGAGGAACCGTAAATGAACAAGATACCGCTACTCACGTTGACCCTGGGCAGCATCCTGACCTTGTCAGGCTGTGCTGGGACGTCCAGCGACTTTGAATGCGATGCCACCACGTCAGATACCTGTATGACCATCGAACAGGCAAACGAAAAAGCAAAACGGCTGGAAGAGGGCAGCGGCGTAAAGCCGGATGTGGCCGCGTTGCCTCGACTGGCTGAAGGCAACTTCCGCACGGTCTCTGCGCAGCCACTGGCAACACCGACTGTCCCGGTAACGACGATCGCCACGGCGTCCGTGAGCACGCCGCGTCAGAATGCGCCGTTTACCCGCAGTGTGCCAGTGACAACGCCGTCCGCAGCGACCGTCAGTTATCAGCCACGGCCGGTGTCGGTATCGACTCACGACATGATTGTCGACCCTCGACCATTGCGTGTGGGCGAAAAGACTGCAGGGCTGTGGATTGCGCCCTATATCGATACGCAGGACGTCTATCACCAGCCGACCCGGGTGTTTTTTGTTGTTAAACCGTCAGCGTGGGGACAACCGCGCGTTCACTAACGTATTCCCCCTGTAAAGGGGCTTTTTCAAAATCCGGTTCTATCACGCGTGCCCTGAAACGTGAAAAGGGATGGGCGGTAGCGTGTCTTGCGATGTATGCCGCACGTTGCACATCGCCGTAACCGAAAATCATCTGAGGTCAGCTTGAAAACATTCAGCAGCAAGTCCGATGTTAGCGTCGCCAGCCGCAATACCGTGGTCTGTGGTACGTCTGGGGCAGGTAAAACTACATTAATGGTATCGCTCGTTGCGATGTTGGGTAGCAGCAAAAAAGTGAAGCCTGATGAAGATGTAGCAGTCCACACCAGGCCAGAATCAGATAAGGAGGCCGGCGAATGAAAGCGAATAAGTCGGGTGAGTCAGGAAATTTCGTGGTGCTGGCTGAAAGTCAGAAAGAGCTGGGGTGTGGCAAAACGGCTATCGGTGTTGAGGTCGTGCGTGTGTTTCTGGCGCACGCTGATGTCAGCCAGCTTAAAGAACGGTACAGCGGCGAAGCGGGGGAGAAGTTTGCCAGGGCGATACGCGAGAACTGCACTGCCAGGGTTTCGTTAAAACAGAATAAGGAACATAAATGATGGGTGAAGCGCTGTACGGCGTGCTGTATGCACTGAGATGGCTGATTAAGTACGTTTTCATCTGGCCCGCCGCCATGCTGATGCTGTTGCTTATCATGCTGTTCTGGCTGGATAACACCACGCCAGGCACCCTGATGGCGGAGGAAATCGCGTCAGTTTCCTGGAACGCGCAGACGGGGGAATACCGCATCCCTGTTTGTGCGGAAAGGACGGTTGGTACGGCGGTTACAGACGTCATGGGGGCCGCGCCCACGGATGTTTGTCGCGATACGGTACTGACCAACGCGGAAGGCTATGCGGCGCACATTGACGGATCACTGCGCGTGCTGCAAACGTTATGGGTGGTGTTCGGGCTTTTCTTTGTCTTAGGGGCGTTTGCCCTTGGATGCCGCCCGTTCACCTATCGACCATACCGTCCGGGAGTGAAATTGGCGGCTACGCCTGTAACGGTTGAGGAAAGCAAAAAGGGTGGTCGCCATGAGTAGCCCAATGGACGCGGTGACCCGCACGGTCAATGCGCTGGTCACTGCGCTGAAAATGCCCGATGACTCTGCGAAAGCCAATGACATTCTCGGGCAGATGAACTTCCCGCAGTTCAGCCGGCTGTTGCCATACCGTGATTATGACGCTCAAACCGGGCTGTTTATGAATGACAAGACGATGGGGTTTATGCTGGAAGCCCAGCCGATCAATGGCGCGAATGAGACCATTGTCTCGTCACTCGAAAACCTGATGCGCACCAAACTGACCCGGGAGGTACCGCTGGCCATCCACCTGGTGTCCAGCCCTCTGGTGGGGCAGGACATCCAGTACGGTCTGCGCGAACTGTCCTGGACCGGCGAAGAAGCCGACAAATTCAACGCCATCACCCGTGCATATTACCTGAGAGCGGCAGAAGAGGGGTTTCCCCTGCCCGAACACCTTAATCTGCCGCTGACCCTGCGTAATTACCGCGTCTATTTCTCCTGCTGCGTCCCCCGCAAGCGGGGCAGCAAGGCCAGCGTGATGGAGCTGGAGAACCAGGTGAAAATCATCCGCGCGTCCTTGCAGGGAGCACAGATTGTGACCCGGGGCGTGGATGCCGATGCCTTCATACGCATTGTGGCGGAAATGGTGAACCACAACCCGGATGCGCTATACACCAAGGAGCGTGAGCTCGACCCGCTCAAGGATCTGAACTATCAGTGCGTGGATGACGGCTTTGACCTGAAAGTGAAAGCGGATCACATGACGCTGGGCCTGCGTGAAAACGGGAAAAACAGTGCGGCACGTATCATGAATTTCCAACTGACCCGCAACCCGGAAATGGCATTTCTGTGGAATACGGCTGACAACTACAGCAACCTGCTGAGTCCGGAGCTGTCCATCTCCTCCCCGTTTATTCTGACCCTTATCCTGTCGGTAGAAGACCAGGTGAAGGCCCAGAATGAGGCCAACCTGAAGTTTATCGACCTGGAGAAAAAGTCTAAAAACAGCTACGCCAAATTTTTCCCAGGTGTGGTTCAGGAGGCGAGGGAATGGGGTGACCTTCGTCAGCGGCTGGCCTCGGGCCAGTCTTCACTGGTGAGTTATTTCCTGAACATCACTGTTTTCTGCCGGGATGAACAAGAAACCGCGCTTAACGTGGAGCAGGACGTGCTGAACAGCTTCCGTAAAAACGGATTCGAGCTCATTTCCCCGCGTTTTAACCAGATGCGTAACTTCCTGGCTAACCTGCCGTTCACTGCCGGTGGCGGCCTGTTTAAGCAGTTGAAAGCGTCCGGGGTCGTGCAGCGAGCCGAAAGCTTTAACGTGGCCAACCTGTTGCCCGTGGTGGCTGACAGCCCGCTGGCCACTTCAGGACTGCTCGCACCCACCTACCGCAACCAGCTGGCATTCATCGATCTGTTCAGCAAGGGAATGGGCAACACCAATTTCAACATGGCGGTCTGCGGCACGTCAGGGGCCGGGAAAACCGGCCTTATCCAGCCGCTTATCCGCAGCGTGATCGACTCCGGTGGGTTTGCGGTGGTGTTTGATATGGGCGATGGCTACAAATCCCTGTGCGAGAACATGGGCGGTGTGTACCTCGATGGCGAGAGCCTTAAGTTTAACCCGTTTGCCAATATTACCGACGACACCATCAATGAGATGGCCGAGCGTCTGCGTGACCAGTTGTCGGTAATGGCCAGCCCCAACGGGAATCTGGATGAAGTCCATGAAGGCCTGTTACTCAAGGCGGTAAAAGCCACCTGGCTATCGAAGAAGAATCAGGCACGCATTGATGACGTGGTGGACTATCTGGTGATGGCCCGTGACAGCGAAGAGTATGCCGGTTCGCCCACACTCCGCAGCCGCCTGGACGAAATGGTGGTGCTGCTTACCCAGTACACCTGCGATGGTGTTTACGGCAGTTACTTCAATTCGGATGAACCGTCGCTGAGGGATGATGCGAGGATGGTGGTACTGGAGCTGGGCGGTCTGGAAGACCGGCCGTCGCTGCTGGTTGCGGTGATGTTTTCGCTCATTCTTTATATCGAAAACCGCATGTACCGCACGCCACGCAGCCTCAAAAAGCTCAATGTTATTGATGAAGGCTGGCGACTGCTGGATTTCAAAAACAACAAGGTCGGGGCCTTCATCGAAAAAGGCTACCGTACCGCCCGCCGTCATACAGGCTCGTACATCACCATCACCCAGAACATCGTCGACTTCGACTCGGACACCGCTTCCAGTGCGGCGCGCGCGGCCTGGGGGAACTCGTCGTACAAAATCATCCTCAAGCAGTCAGCCAAAGAATTTGCCAAATACAACCAGCTTTATCCAGATCAGTATTCGCAGATGCAGCGCGACATGATCGCCCGTTTTGGCAACGCAAAAGACCAGTGGTTCAGCAGTTTTATGCTGTCGGTGGAGCACCTCACTTCCTGGCACCGGCTGTTTGTCGACCCGCTTAGCCGGGCAATGTATTCGTCAGACGGGCCGGACTTTGAGTTTGTGCAGCGTCGTCGACAAGAGGGATTGACCATTCACGAAGCCGTCTGGGAACTGGCCTGGCAGAAGTCAGGCCCGGAAATGGCGTCGCTGGAGCGGTGGTTGCAGGAGCATGAGGGGATAACCCTTTGACTGCGCATCGTTCTGAAAAGCCAGAGATACATGGAGTATCTGCGCACTGTGACTACGTATCAAATCCCTGCCAGCGGTTGCGCGGGGCATTAAGAAGGAAAAATCGATGTTTGTGAAGAGAAAAACCTTTGATGCCTGCTTTCATCAGCTCACCAGTTGCAGGCTCTTATTGTCCGCCAATCAGGAATCGCTTGCGCAGTTGCGCTCAGCGGCAGAGGTCGGTGGTGGGATTTATAAACGCATCCTGGAATGTCGTGAAATGGCTGAAGGCGTTCGTCGTATGACGACGCCTGGCAGTGACCAGCATCGCCTGCTTGACCATCTGGTCTATATGGATGGATGGCTATTGCAACTGGCGAACGCATTGCCGCTAAGCGGGCATACGCGGCAAATACTGCAGGCGGTATTGAACGGCGACGTTGCAGGGATATACGAGGGTGAACATTGGCTGGGGGCGGTGATGGAACAACAAACCGAGCTCCAGGAGCGAGTGCGCATTGCAGGAGGGAATACGTGAAAAAAACAACGGTACTTACGGTGTTACTCATCGCCGGCACGCTGCTCGCCAGCGCCGGTATCAGTTGGCTCACTTGTCGCCTGAATGCCCCTGTGGTGGCGGCATTTAACATGAAGTCCACGGTGGATGCCTTCTTTGAAAGCACCACACGCCGGTCGCTCGACGAGGCGCAGACCAAGGCGCTGTCAGAGCGCTTTAATGCCGCGCTCGAAGCCAGCCTGCAGGATTGGCAGACCCGTCACAACGGCCTCATCCTGGTGGCGCCAGCGGTGGTGCAGGGCGCACCGGACATCACTCGCGACATCCAGAAGGACGTGGCCCGCCGGATGAAGGCCTCCTCATGAGGGCGGTCGTTGCCCTGAGCCTGACGTTGTTTGCGGGCAGCGCACTGGCCACGGATTTGGGGACGTGGGGCGACCTCTGGCCTGTGGCCGAGCCGGACATGCTGAGCGTTATCGAACAGCGGCTGCAGTCCCTGCAGCACTCCGGGGAAATGGACAAAAAGATGACAGAGTTTAAAGACCGCGTGGTGCGCAATAGCCAACGTCCGCCGGCGGTGGAAGGGATAACGCGTGCTGTGCGCTACGAACGGCGCTGGTTCGACCCGAGTATCCGCCTGGACAAGGACGTGTCCGATCATGAAGGCCGTGTGTTTGCCCGGGCCGGTGAGGTCTTTAATCCCCTGAACGTGGTGCCGTTCAACGAGACCCTGATGTTCATTGACGGCGACGACGCAGAGCAGGTGGCCTGGGTGGCACGCCAGAAACCGGCGACGCTGATTGCCCGCATCATCCTGGTGAAAGGCAACATCCCGGAGACGTCGGAAAAGCTCGATAGCCGTATCTTCTTCGACCAGAACGGGGCACTGACGACCCGCTTCGCCATCAGCGAAGTGCCGGCCCGCGTGACGGCAGCACCCAGCGGGCTGCGCCTGAAGGTGGAAGTTATCCCGCCGGAGATGACGCAGTACGACAGCCAGGGAGCAACGCATGAGTAAGGTGCTGGCCACCCTGGGTGGTCTGTTATTACTGGGGGTGAGCTACGGGGCGATGGCGGTGCCGGGCGCAGGAGCCGTGGCTTGTGAGGGGCGGTTTGTTAATCCGATCACCGATATCTGCTGGCGCTGCATGTTTCCGTTGTCGCTCGGCAGTGTGCAGGTGACCGGTGGTGACCTGCCGGACACACCCAACCCCGCCAGTCCCATTCAGCTGTGCCCGATGCCGCCGCCGATATTCCAACGCATCGGACTGGCCATCGGGTTCTGGGAGCCCATGGCCATGACGGACGTGACCCGCTCGCCGGGCTGCATGGTCAATCTTGGCGGGTTCTCCATTAATCTCGGCAAGATGGGTATGGGCACCGCGAAGAAGGACGACAAGCAGGTCAACGGCGCGTTCTACCATGTGCATTGGTACAAATACCCGCTGACCTACTGGCTCAACATCATCACCTCAATGGGGTGTTTGCAGGCCGGTGACCTGGATATCGGGTATCTGTCCGAGATTGACCCCACCTGGGGGGACAGCGCCCTGACGTCCATTCTGAACCCGGAAGCGGTGATTTTTGCCAACCCGATAGCCCAGGGGGCCTGTGCGGCGGACGCCATTGCCAGCGCGGTGGGCATGCCGCTCGACCCGCTGTTCTGGTGTGCTGGCTCGCAGGGTTCGATGTACCCCTTTAACGGCTGGGTAAGTAATGAGTCCAGCCCGTTGCAGTCGTCGGTGCTGCTCAGCGAACGGATGGCGTTCAAGTTACACCGGCAGGGACAGGTGTTGGAAAGCATCGGCGCAGATCGTGCGGTTTGTCATCAGTATCCGTCCCCTATCATCCCGAAATCGCGCTGGCGCTATCAGATGGTGAACATGATCCCCGATGTGCTGCAGTGCCATCCGTTCGGACGCACCGTGATGCGCTGGGAAGCGGGACACAATCTCCCGTCAACGCGAAAAAACTACGGCTACCTGTTGTGGCGCAAACGTAACTGCGTCTTCCTCTGAGAAAGGATCTTCTGATGAATACCCTACACCGACTGGCGGCAGCGCTATGGCTGTCGGCCTACTGCACCTCTGCGCTGGCAACCGGGATACACGAGGACAACCGAGAGTTCCTGCGCCAGCAGGAAAATCTGAGTAACCAGTTGCGCCAGCAGGACAATGCGCCGCTGCGCCAGAGGCTGGAACAGCAGGTACGCCAGAACCCCCTGTCCGGAGGAGACCGGCAGTTTATCGGTAAGCGTCGCTGGAACCCCACCTGTTATTGCGTTCGCGATGTTGCCATGATCTTGTTCCCGATCATCAACACGGAGCAAACCCATGAGGAACATCCGCACGCCCGAAGAATGGCACGCCCTTTTT